>NZ_BAAARN010000005.1:0-300000 GCF_039532215.1 Pedococcus aerophilus
TGAAAGCCGCGCCACCCCAGAGACGAGGTAATTGGCATCGATTTTTGACACGCTGTTGAGTTCTCAAGGATCGGACGCACACCAGCGACTCGCCGTTTCCGGCCGGAGTGTTTGGGGCAACCGTTCAAGGTTACTCGCCTCGCAACTTGGGCGTCAAATCCGCTCTTCCTTGTCAGGAAGGCCCGGATCGAAGCGCGCTTGGCGTTCGGCGATGACTCAACTGTAGACCATGAACGGCGAGACGCCAAAATCGAGGTCCGCAACCCCCTTCTCACGGGCTGGATCGCACTGCCGGCGTGCTCTTGTGGCGCGAATCCTGTTGTGCTGCACCGGGATTCGCTTCCCTTGCCCCCACGCCCGTACTGCCGGGGTGCTGCTGGGGTGCTCCCGCCGTGCTCCCGCCGTGGTCCCACAGCGGGCCGGAGGCACCCCGGCAGCCGTCACGAGCTGCGCGGACGGCTCCAGGACCACACGTAGGCACCGTCGTCGACGGCCCGGCCACCCTCCCCCAGCTCCAGGGGACGGAAGGTGTCGACCATGACGGCGAGCTCGTCGAAGTACTCCGTACCGATCGAGGCCTCGCTCGCGCCGGGCTGCGGGCCGTGCGCGTGACCCCCGGGGTGCACCGAGATGGAGCCCTTGCCGATCCCCGATCCCTTGCGGGCCTCGTAGTCGCCGTCGACGTAGAACATGATCTCGTCGCTGTCGACGTTCGAGTGGTAGTACGGCACGGGTATCGACAGCGGGTGGTAGTCCACCTTGCGCGGCACGAAGTTGCAGATGACGAAATTCCAGCCCTCGAAGACCTGGTGCACGGGCGGCGGCTGGTGCACGCGCCCGGTGATGGGCTCGTAGTCACGCACGTTGAAGACGTACGGGTAGAGGCAGCCGTCCCAGCCGACGACGTCGAGCGGGTGGAAGGGAAGGGTGTGGATCGTTCCCACGATCCCTCCGGGGCCGTTCCCTCGGTGCTTGATGTAGACCTCGGACTCCTCGTCGGCCTTGGCCCCCACGTCCTCGGCCAGCAGGGGCCCGGCGGGACCCCGCAGGTCCCGCTCGCAGTAGGGGGCGTGCTCGAGCAGCTGCCCGTACTTCGACAGGTAGCGCTTGGGCGGGGCGATGTGCGAGTTGGCCTCGATGGCGTAGGCCCGCAGCGGGTCCTTGGTCGAGCGCCTCGGGATCCAACGGTGGGTCGTCGCCCTCGGGATGATGACGTAGTCCCCCTCGGCGACGTCGAAGGCGCCGAACACGGTCTCCACCCGTGCCCTTCCGCGCTCGATGTAGACGCACTCGTCACCCACACCATTGCGGTACCACGGGCTCGGGGCGCCGGCGACGGCATACGAGATGCGCACGTCCCCGTTGCCCAGCACGAGGCGACGCCCGGTCACGACGTCGGTGTTCCTGACGTCCTTGGGCGCGAACAGGTCGTGCAGCTTGAGGTGTCGCGGCACGAGCGGGTGGTTGGGCGTCGTGGACAGGTCACCGATGCTCCACTCCCTTGCGCCGACCACGGTCGAGGGGATGTTGCGGTGGTAGAGCAGGGAGGAGTCCGAGGAGAACCCCTCCTCCCCCATGAGCTCCTCGTAGTAGAGCTCACCGGGTCGGCCGCCACGGGCCGGGCGCCGGTGCTGGGTGTGCCGCTTGGGCGGGATGCTGCCCATGGCCTGGTAGTGCGCCACTGTCCACCTCGTCGTGGTCTCGTCGCTGGTCGCGTCACCCGTGCGGGACGGACCTCGGGCCGGGTCCTCGGCCGCTTGCCACCCTAGTAGCCTCGCCGCCATGACACCGCCGTCGACGACCGCCGCTGTGCGCGTCGCCGACCCCGCGCTGTTCGACGGCCTGGTCGACGACGCCGCCGTCTTCCCGCCGGGGAACGCACCGCTGGACGAGGCGGTGCGACTGCACCGGTTCCACCGCTCGAGCGCGTACGCCTCGATGGTGGGCCCACTGCTCGTCCCGGTCGCCTCTGTGCAGCAGCTCGAGCCGGTCGCAGCCGCGAGCGTCGGAGCCCTCACAGCGGACCTGGCCGTCGCGCTGGTCGCCCGTCCCGGCGTCCCTGTCGCCGAGGTGGAGGCAGCCGTGACGACGCTCGAGGCCGCCGGCGGCGTGGTCGCGGTCGGTGTCGAGATGGCCTGGACCCCGTCCTGGCGCGATGCCGCCCTCGGCGCGCTGCCCCTGACCCTCGAGGTCCCCCGGGGCGATGCGCAGCCGTCGGCCCTGGACGACCTCCGCGGTGAGGACACCGTCCAGGCGAAGTTCCGCACCGGTGCGACCCCGACCTGGCACTGGCCGGACGAGGCCGAGCTCGCCGGCTTCGTCGTTGCGGCGGTGGGCCGCGGGGTCCCGTTCAAGCTCACCGGTGGCCTGCACCACGTCGTCCGCGGCACGCGTGCCGAGGGTGAGCAGCACGGCCTGCTCAACGTGCTGCTGGCCGTGCACGCTGCGCTCGACGGCGCCCCGCAGCCGGAGCTCGCAGCCGTGCTCGCGGACCGCGACACCGAGGCGCTCGTGCGCCGGACGGGGCTCCTCGGCCCCGAGGAGGCCACCCGCCTCCGTGCCACCTTCACGGCATACGGATGCTGCGAAGTGACCGACCCGATCGGCGAGCTCACCGCACGTCGCCTCATCGAAGGAGCCTGACCGATGTCCACGGACCCGATCGACCAGACCGCCCGTGCGCCCTGGCTCGACCTCCCGGCCGACCACCCCTTCGGGCTGGGCACGCTCCCCTACGGCGTCTTCTCCACCGAGGGCACCGCGCCGCGCGTGGGGGTCCGCATCGGCGACCAGGTGCTCGACGCCGGGGCGTGCGCCGAGCAGGCCGGTATGGAGTCGGGCGAGGTCTGGCTCGCCCCCTGCCTCAACCCCTTCCTGGCCCAGGGGCGTCCGGCGTGGGACGCCGCGCGCGCGTGGCTCGTCGAGGTGCTCACCAACGACAGCCTGCGGGACTGCGTCGAGCCGCACCTGCTCGACCTGGAGGACGTGCGCCTGCACCTGCCCGTCGAGGTGGCCGACTACGTCGACTTCTACGCCAGCGAGCACCACGCCACGAACGTGGGACGCATCTTCCGCCCCGACTCCGAGCCGCTGACCCCCAACTGGAAGCACCTGCCGATCGGGTACCACGGCCGGGCCGGGACCGTCGTCGTCTCCGGCACCGACGTGGTGCGCCCCACCGGCCAGCGCAAGGCGCCGACCGAGACGGCCCCGACGTTCGGCCCGAGCATCCGCCTCGACATCGAGGCCGAGCTGGGGTTCGTCGTGGGTGCGGCGACCGAGCTCGGCAGGCGGGTGTCGGTCGACGACGCCGACGACCACCTCTTCGGGGTGGTCCTGCTCAACGACTGGAGCGCGCGCGACCTCCAAGCCTGGGAGTACGTGCCGCTGGGGCCGTTCCTCGGCAAGTCCTTCGCCACGAGCATCTCGGCGTGGGTCGTGCCGCTGGCCGCCCTGGCCGGCGCCCGGCTGCCCCTGCCGGCCCAGGACCCGCAGCCGCTGCCCTACCTCCTCGGCGACGGCACCCCCTGGGGGCTGGACGTCCACTACGAGGTGGAGCTCAACGGCACCGTCGTCGCCCGCCCCGAGTACCGGGACCTCTACTGGTCGCCGGCCCAGATGCTGGCGCACCTCACCGTCAACGGTGCCTCGGTGCGCCCCGGTGACCTGTTCGGCTCCGGGACGATCTCCGGCACCGACCGCGGCACGCGGGGCAGCTTCCTCGAGCTGTCCTGGAACGGCACCGAGCCGATCGAGCTCGCCGACGGCAGCACCCGGTCGTTCCTCGAGGACGGCGACACCGTCGTCATCCGCGGCTGGGCGCCCGGTCCCGACGGGACGCGCATCGGCCTCGGCGAGGTCCGCGGCACGATCATCCCCGCCCGCTGAGGCGGACCCGGGTGGGCTGGGGTGGTCGGGGTGGTCGACGACCCGGCTCCGGCTAGCGCTGCTGCTTGCCCTTGACGACGTTCGTCGCCGCGAACTTGTCGTGCAGCGCCTGCTTCTTGTCGTCCCAGGCCGGCCACAGGAGGTCCAGCAGGGCGGCGAGTCCGGCGATGTTGCCGAGCACCGGGATGTTCGACAGCAGGCTGAGGGCGGTCTGCACCGACGTGCGCCGCGCTGCCACGCCGACGCTGGGCACCCCGGGACGCTCACGCAGTCGCACGCTGATGCCCAGGACCGCCTTTCCGGGAGTGGCCCCCGTGCGCGACAGGAACAGCACGGAGTACCCGAACTGGATGGCCGCCGAGATCAGGGCGAAGGCGATCAGCGAGCCGTAGTCGAGGCCCGTCGTGTTGATCGTCTCGAATGCCGCGGGGTCGTTGGTCTCGATCGCGCGGCGGAAGTCGTCCAGCACCGGCCCGAGCGCCCGCACGAGAAGCCAGCCGGCGAACACCAGCACCAGCAGGAACTGGATGATCCCGTCGATGAGGTACGCCCCGACACGCTGCCAGAAGGTGGCCAGCGGCTGACCGTCCGGGGTCGTGGGTCCGGTGACGAAACCGCCGTAGCCGGGGGCGTTCCACGGCGCCTGCTGGCCGGGGTGCTGCTGCCCGGGCTGCCCGGGGTACGGCTGACCCTGCTGGCCGTAGTGCTGGGGGTACTGCCCGTGCCCGGGGTACGGCTGCTGCCCCTGCTGGGGCTGGCCCTGCGGGGCGTTCCACTGCCCTGACTGGGGCGTACCGGGGAACTGCGGGTTCGGGGCCTGCCAACCGCCCTGCTGCTGACCCTGCTGCGCCGGGGTCCGGCCCTGCGGGGCGTCACCCGACGGGGCCTGGCCCTGGCCGCCGGTGCTGCCTTGGCTGCCCTGGCTGGAGGCGCTCTGCGTCTGACCGGGGTACTGCGGGGGGTGGCCCTGACCGGGGTACTGCTGCTGCCCGGGCTGGGCCGGCGCCGACGACGCCTGCCGCGTCGACCGGGGCGTGGTGTGCTTCGTCCACACGACGCCGTCGAAGTACCTCAGCTGCTGGTCGTTCTCGGGGTCGTCGAACCAGCCGGCGTGCGTGGGGGTCTGCATGGGGTCAGCCTCTCACGCACCGCTGCGGCCCCTGACGAGGCGGGTGCGACGAGGCGGGCACGACGAAGGGCCGGTATGGCGCGTGGTGACCGCGCGCCATACCGGCCCTGGTGTCCGGGCGGGGTGGCTCAGAGGTTGCCGCGGGCGTCCTGCTCACGCTCGATGGCCTCGAACAGCGCCTTGAAGTTGCCCTTGCCGAAGCCCAGCGAGCCGTGCCGCTCGATGATCTCGAAGAACACGGTGGGGCGGTCGCCGAGGGGCTTGGTGAAGATCTGCAGGAGGTACCCGTCCTCGTCACGGTCGACGAGGATCTTGCGGCTCTGCAGCTCCTCGATCGGCACGCGGACGTTGCCGATGCGGGCGCGCAGCTCCTCGTCCTCGTAGTAGGAGTCCGGGGTGTCGAGGAACTCCACACCCTCCTTGCGGAGCTCGTCGACGGTGCGCAGGATGTCGTTCGTCGCGAGGGCCAGGTGCTGGGCGCCGGGGCCGCCGTAGAACTCGAGGTACTCGTCGATCTGGCTCTTCTTCTTCGCGATCGCCGGCTCGTTGAGCGGGAACTTCACGCGGTGGTTGCCGTTGGCGACGACCTTGGACATCAGCGCGGAGTAGTCGGTGGCGATGTCGTCGCCGATGAACTCGGCCATGTTCACGAAGCCCATCACCTTGTTGTAGAAGGTGACCCACTCCTCCATCTTGCCGAGCTCGACGTTGCCGACGATGTGGTCGAGGGCCTGGAAGAGCCGCTTCGGGGCACCGTCGCGCTTGGCGAAGGTCGACGCCTTCGCGACGTAGCCCGGCAGGTAGGGACCGGTGTAGCGGGACCGGTCGACGAGGCTGTGCACCGTCTCCCCGTAGGTGGCGATGGAGGCGATGCGCACGGTGCCGTGCTCGTCGCTGATGTCCTCGGCCTCACGGACGACACGGGCGCCGGCCGCCTTGGCCTGGGCGACGCACTTGTCGACGTCGGGGACCTCGAGGGCGATGTCGACGACGCCGTCGCCGTGCTTGGCGTGGTGGGCGATGAGCGGGCTGTCGGGGGTGACGGCACCGTTGACGACGAAGCGGATCGAGCCGGACTTCAGCACGAACGACTTGTGGTCGCGCTGGCCGTTCTCGGGTCCTGCGTAGGCCACGAGCTCCATGCCCCACGCGGACATGTAGTAGTGCGCGGTCTGGGTCGCGTTGCCGACGACGAAGACGATGGAGTCCCACCCGGTGACCGGGAACGGGTCCTTCGACTCGTCGTACTCCACGAGCCCGACGAGCTGCTTCAGCTGCTCGATGTCGAGGTTCGCCTCGCGCTCCTGCGGGGTCAGGTCAAGGGTGGTGTCCGTCATGGGTGCAGCGTGGCGGCTGGGCCTCTTGTGTGCAACCGTATGCCGCCGCGTTGCACAGTGTGCGCAGAGTGCCTGCCCGATCGGGGCTGCTGGTGGACAATGTGATCATGATCCTCGACGACCTCGACCGCCGCGTGCTGACCCTGTTCACCGACCACCCGCAGATGGGTGTCCTCGGGGCCTCGCGGGAGCTCGGCGTGGCGCGGGGGACGGTGCAGGCGCGCCTCGACCGGCTGGTCTCGCGCGGCGTGATCCGGTCGTGGGCCCCGCAGCTCGACCCGGCCTCGATGGGCTACCCCGTCTCGGCGTTCTGCACCCTCGAGATCCGCCAGGGGCGCGGTCACTCCCCCGTGGTCGAGCACCTCGAGGGGATCCCCGAGGTGCTCGAGGCGCACACGATCACCGGCTCGGGCGACGTCTTCATCCACATCGTGGCCCGAGACAACGCCGACCTCCAGCGCGTCATCGACGCCGTGGTCGACGACCGCCACGTGGTCAGGGCCAACACGACGATCTCGCTGGCGACCCGTATCCCGCTGCGGACTCTCCCGCTGGTGCAGGCGGGCGGCTGACCGGCGATCCGACCCGGACGGTGGCCCAGCCCGGTCGGTGGCTCAGGAGGCGTTGCCGAGGGCGAACGACACGAAGATCGAGGCGACGATGACCAGGCCACCCAGGGACATGACGGCCGAGCCGGACTCCCCCTGCGTGGCGACCCGTCGGCGGCTGCCGACGAGGACCAGCGCGATGCCGAGCGCGTTCATGGGCAGCGCCGCGTACCAGCCGGGCTCGGGAACTGCGATCGCGCCCCAGGTGAACAGGGCGGCGATGAGCACGCCGAGGATGATGAGCATGACCCGGGTGATCTTGATCCGGGTCTCGATGTAGGCGTTGGCCACGGGGGTACCTCTCGGGGGAACGGGGTGGAGTCGTGCAGCAGGCAGGCTAGGCGGTCACCAGACGCCGCCGGGCCTGGGCGGGCCGCCGCGACGGTCGCGACCGTCACCGCCGGCCGGGTCGTCGCCCGGCGGTCCCACCTCGGGGCCTCCCGGTCGGCCCGGGTCGAGGCTGCCGGGGCGCAGGGGGTCGATCCGGTCGTCGACGGGCGGCTCGGGGAAGTCCACGGGGTGGTCCGGTCCGAACCGGTCGAAGGCCGCACCCCACTCGGGGTCCTCCTCACGGAGCCGGTCCACGACCTTGCGGGCCTGGACGCCGACGGCCTCGCGGTAGGCGACCGCCGTCTCGTGCTCGTCGCGGCCGGACAACACCTCGGCCCACGTGGTCTGGTTCGCGTCGAGGCGGCGCTGCAGCGCCCGTCGCTCGGGTCCGAGCTCACCGGTGCGGGCGGCGGTCTCCTCGGCACGGCGCTCGGCTGCATCCTGCGCCTTGTCCCGCTCGATCTCGACCTTCGCCCGGGCGGTGACCGCCTTGGCCCGCTCGACACCCTTGAGCACGTCGGCGATCTCGGACTCCTGACGGCGCAGCGCGGCCTGCGCCCGGTGGATCACCTCGTCGAGCTCCCGCTCGCCCGGCGCCGGCGCCATCAGAGGTCACCCGGCCCGGTGCCCGGGAAGCCGCTGTTCGCGGTCTCGTCGACGTGGGACCCGGCTTGGCCGTGCGAGGCAGCCGCGGCGCCCGACAGCACGACGTTCACGCCCTGCATGACGAGCGCGAAGATGCCGCACGCCTCGATGAGGGCGGGGATGAGCTTGGACAGGCTCTGGATCAGGTCGATGGCCTGGTTGATCAGGGTGATGGCGCGGCGGATCCCGCCACCCATCGTGATGAGCTCCTTGGCGAGCTTGGCGACGCTGAGGGTCAGCACCCACTCCTCGATGAGACCGAGGATGCCGGCCACCGCCTGCACCACCTGGGAGGTCGCCGACATCATGTTGCCGAGCTGGCGGCTCATCAGGCCGGTCGCCGTGCTCTGCCGGCCGTGGGCCGAGGCGAGGTCGAGCAGCTGGGCCCTCGCCAGGGTCGCCGACCCGGCACGCCAGGCCTGGTCCACGTGGTTGGCCATCCGCCGGTAGTTCTCGGCGACCTCGTTCAGCCCCTTGCTCGTGGAGTCCCAGTTGCTGCGCATCTGGTCCACACCGTTGAAGTCCCCGGCCAGCGGGCTCATGATCGCCTCGATGGGCGACCAATGCAGGATCTTGTTCATCGCCCAGTCGATGCCCTGCAGGATCGGGCCGCAGTTCCCCTTGGCGTTCTCGATCACGTCGCCGAACGCGTCGGACGTGCCGGCGGCGTTCAGGTACCCGGCCGGGTCGTGGATGGCCAGCGCGCTCACTTCTCGCCCCTCTCGAAGTCGCGGTAGTCGTCGAGGTCGTCGCCCACCCCTGCGGCGTCGGCGGTCGTGTTGACGGCGTTCTCGATCTCGCCCGCGAGCGCGATCGGCGACAGCGGGTTGAGGCTCTTCGGTCCGTCGTCCCAGGCGTGGGCCGGCACATGCGGGTTGAAGAGGTTCTCCCCCTCGCGGGTGATGTCGATGACCACCCCTGCACCCCCGGCGATGTTCTTGTCCTCACGGGTGACCCAGGGTCCGTGCTCCCCTGGCGCCATGGGTCCGCCGGGGCCGATGCTGGGCAGGCCGGCGACACTGATCTGGGTCTCGAAGGCCTTGAGCCGGTCGGACGCGGCGATGTCGCGCTGGTGGAAGTTGTCGGCGGTGGTCCGGATCTTGGAGGCCATGCCGTGGGCCGCACCGGGGCTCTGGCTGAGGCTGGTCTCGGCGTCGGTGTAGGCGGAGCGGTACTGGCCGGCGAAGATCGACATGAAGCCGCTGAAGGCTCCGAAGTTCGAGCAGCTCCCCGTCACGAACGAGTGCACGGAACGCAGGTAGCCCCGCTGCAGCTCGGCCGCCTGGGCCAGCTCGGCCATCCCGCCGTAGTTGACCTCGATCGTCATGGTCTCTCCCCCGTCGCGTCGGTCTTCGTCCTTCGGCGCGCGAGCCCCCTCGCTGCGCCAGCCGGAACCTTACCGGCGATCGCGCGGAGCCACGATGGGGACCACTCCCCTGTCCGTGAAGTCGGTCCGGAGGTGCTACCTGCGGCCCACGAACCAGTTCCGGATCTTGTCGATCCGCGCGGTCACCTGCTCGGAGGTCGCCTCGTCCAGGGAGGGACCACCGCAGGCCCGACGCAGGTCGTTGTGCACGACCCCGTGCGGGGCGTTGTTCTTGCGCGCGTAGGCGGCCACGAGCTTGTTGAGCTCCTTGCGCTGCGCCGCGAGGGCCCGGTGCGCGGACACGGCGCCCTGGGCCTCGGCTCCCTTGGGTCGCCGACCGTGCTGGGCGGTCTGCCGCTCGTGCAGCAGCACCGCCATCTGGTCCGGCTCGAGCAGGCCGGGGAGCCCGAGGTACTCCTGCTCCTCGTCGGACCCGACCACGGCGTTGAGGCCGAACTGCTTGGCGTCGAAGAGCACGTGGTCGAACTCCGCGTCGGACTCCAGCGCCTCGAAGGTCATCTGGTCCATGTCGGGGGTGCGCGCGGTGCGGTTGGCCGCGTCGATGAGCGCGTCCTCCTCCGCCCACATGGCCGAGGCGCTGTTCTCGTCCTTCGTGACACGGTCGAGGGCGTGGTCGCGCTCGTCCTCCAGCCGCGCCGCGTGCTCGAGGATCACCGGGACGGACGGCAGGAACACCGACGCGGTCTCGCCCCGTCGGCGGGCGCGCACGAAGCGGCCCACCGCCTGCGCGAAGAACAGCGGGGTGGACGTGGAGGTGGCGTACACACCGACGCAGAGGCGCGGGACGTCGACGCCCTCGGAGACCATCCGCACGGCGACCATCCAGCGGGAGTCGCCCGCGGCATACTCCTCGATCCGCTCGGACGAGCCCGCGTCGTCGGACAGGACCGTCGTGACCTTCTCGCCCGTGATGGCCTCGAGGATCTTGGCGTAGGCGCGGGCCGCGGTCTGGTTGGAGGCGATCACCAGGCCACCGGCGTCGGGGACGCCTCGGCGCACCTCGGTCAGCCGCTTGTCGGCGGCGGCCAGGACGGACGGGATCCACTCACCCTTGGGGTCCAGCGCGGTGCGCCAGGCCTGCGCCATCGAGTCCTTGGTGAGCATCTCGCCCAGCCGGGCGGCGATCTCGTCACCGGCCTTGGTTCGCCAGCGCATCGCGCCGCCGTAGGCGAGGAAGAGCACCGGGCGGACGACGCCGTCACGCAACGCCTCGGCATACCCGTAGGTGTAGTCCGCCGAGGAGCGGCGGATGCCGTCGCGGTCCTCGGCGTAGGTGACGAACGGGATCGGTGAGGTGTCGGAGCGGAACGGCGTTCCGGTCAGCGCCAGGCGACGGGCGGCGGGCTCGAAGGCCTCACGGATCGCGTCGCCCCACGACAGGTTGTCGCCACCGTGGTGGATCTCGTCGAGGATCACCAGCGTCGGGGCGGACTCGGTGCGCGTGCGGTGCAGGGAGGGCCGGCTGGCGACCTGCGCGTAGGTCAGGGCGACGCCGTCGTACTCGCTCGAGTGCCGGGCCGAGGAGTTGGAGAACTTGGGGTCGATGTGGATCCCGACGCGGGCGGCTGCCTCCGCCCACTGGGTCTTGAGGTGCTCCGTCGGGGCCACGATGGTGACGGCGGAGATGGTCCCCCGGCCGAAGAGCTCGGTGGCCAGCCGCAGGGCGTAGGTCGTCTTGCCGGCGCCAGGCGTGGCCACGGCGAGGAAGTCGCGCGGGTCGGCCTCGAGGTAGGAGGTGAGCGCCGCCTGCTGCCAGGCGCGCAGCTTCGACGCGGTGCCCCACGCCGCCCGCTCCGGGAATGCTGGTGAAAGGTGCGAAGCGGCGGCGGTACTCATAGGCGGGCCACGTTAGCCGGTGTCGGCGGACGACATGCCGAGGCCCCGGCGTCGCCGCCGGGGCCTCGGTGTGTGCTAGACGACAGCACTCGCTGGGAGTGGGGTGCGGGCGTCGACCAAAGGGTCGTCAGTTGCCCTGGCGGTAGGTCACCCAGGCGTTCTGCATGCGGGTGGTCTGGCCTGCGGTGAAGCTGTCCATGCAGGCGTCGTCGGTGTAGTCCATGAAGTTCTTGATGGGGTCCAGACCGGCGGCGGAGGTGCAGCTGTCACGGCCCGTGGGGCACCCGTAGGCCGGCGAGGCCTCGGCAGCGGTGTCGGAGACGTAGTCGCCCTGGCCCGTGCAACCGCCCTGGAACGTGTGGTAGAGCCCGGCCCAGTGGCCGACCTCGTGCGTGCCCGTGTCACCGAGGTTGTACGGCGCCGCGCTGCCACCGGGCAGGCTCTCGTCGAGGACGACGACGCCGTCCATGGCGTCGTAGCTGGCCTTGGGGAAGGTCGCCCAGCCCAGGAGGCCGCCGGAGAGGTTGGCGCTGTAGATGTTGAGGTCGTCCATGGTGCCCTTGCGCAGGGCCGTCTTCATGGAGCGCTCGGCGCTGCTGCCCTGGGACAGGTTGTACCAGCTGGCGTTGTTGGTCACGTCGGTGCCGGCCAGCGTGAACGAGAAGCCGGACGAGGCGTAGGCGTTGTTGAGGACCGACAGCTGGTTGTTGATCTGCGTCGTCGTCAGCGTGCCGTTGGTGCCGTCGGTGATGACGTGGAAGTACACGCTGATGTTCGTCGCGGCGAAGGCGCTGCCCCCACCGGGCTTGCGGGCCGAGCCGTTCGAGGCCTTGCTGTAGCCCTTGGCCGCCATGGCCTTGGCGAGGCCGGCCTCCATGGCCTTGGCCTGGGCCGGGGACAGCTCGTTGCCGTCCTTGCGGTTGCCACCCTCCGCCGTGCGGGCCGAGTTCACCGAGTCGGTGTGGGTGGCGCACTCGGCGGCGACAGAGGTCTCGCCGGCCATCGGCTGCGCGGTGGCGCTGCCCTGGCCGAGACCGAGGGCGACGGCCCCCAGCATGAGGGACGAGAGGGCGATTCGGGAGCGAAGCTTCATGGGCGTCCTTTCACGGGGCACCGATCTCGAGGTGACCGGCGCCGACCCGTCGACGCTAGGCGTCGCTGCGGCAAGGTCGCCTCAACAGCCGGTAGGAGCAGGTAAAGACTCCATCGCAAAAGGGCAGGTCAGGGAACCAGAGTGGTCCAAGCACCGTCCTGAGCCGCTCGGGGCTCCCGAGCAGCGTGGGACCGGAGTGGCTTGCTCGGGACCCCTACGGACGCGGCTACTCGCCGCCGTCCTGCGGAGCCCGCAGACCTTCGTAGATCTCCTTGCAGGTCGGGCACACGGGGAACTTCTTCGGGTCGCGGCCCGGGACCCAGACCTTGCCGCAGAGCGCGACGACCGGGTCGCCGGACAGGGCGCTCTCGAGGATCTTCTCCTTGCGCACGTAGTGCGAGAAGCGCTCGTGGTCGCCGGGCTCTTGGAGCTGCTCCTCGACCTGCTCGCGCTCCAGCACGGCGGTCGAGGTGGAGGGCTGGGCCGCGGGGGCCAGCGGGTCGTCCAGGGGGATCTGGGGCTCGCTCATGCGCCCGAGTGTATGACGTGCGGGGCCGCACCCAGCGTCGCGTCAGTTCATCTCGGGGTCGGCGGGGAACGTCGCGACGAAGGCCAGGTGGTCGCGCTGGCGGCGCAGCACCCGCGTCCACAGCTGCCCCGGGTCCGCGTCGAAGGCGTCACGTCCCTCGGACTCCACGACGTACCAGCTCCCCGAGCGCACCTCCGCCTCGAGCTGCCCGGGTGACCACCCGGCATACCCGGCGAAGATCCGCAGCCCGGCGACCTCGGGGACGACGATCGCGGGAGGCGTGTCGAGGTCGACCAGGCCCAGGCCACCGAAGAGCCGCTTGACGCCCAGGGGCTCCACGTCGCCCGGCACGGTCACGAGGCCGAGGGCGCTGTCGAGCCCGACCGGGCCGCCCTCGAAGAGCACGCACGGTGCGGTGGCGTGGGCCTGCCAGTCCGGCAGGACCGCGTCGATGCGGGCCTCCATGGGCCGGTTGAGGACGACCCCCTGGGCTCCCTCGGCGTCGTGGTGCAGGAGCAGCACGACGCTGCGGCAGAACACCCCGTCCTCGATCTGGGGTGTCGCCACGAGCAGGTTGCCCGACAGGTCAGCGTCCACTCCCCCATCATGCCCACCCACGACAGAGCCCCGGTCACGGGGACCGGGGCTCTGGCTGTTCGGGTGAGGCGCGCCGTGCGGTGTCGCTGCGGTCAGCGCGCGTCAGTCACGCGGGGGTGATGCTCAGCGGGAGTAGCTGCTGCGCTCACCGCGCTGGCCGCCACGGTCGCTGCCGTAGGAACGGTTGCCACCCTGGCGCGGGCCACGGGGACCGCCACCACGGGGGCCACCGCCACGCGGGCCACCGTGTCCACCGGGACGACGGCCACCGCGCTTCTCACCCTCGAGGACACGACGGACCTGGTCCTCGGGGACCGGGATGCCGCTGGGGGTGACGGCGCCGGTCGCCGCGAGGCGCTCGTCGCCGGGGACGGCCTTGGTCGGGACCGCGTCGATGCCGGCCTCACGGGCCATGCGCTCCATGGTGCGGCGCTGGTGCGGCAGGGCCAGGGTGACGACGGTCCCCTTGTCACCGGCGCGGGCGGTGCGACCCGAGCGGTGCAGGTAGTCCTTGTGGTCGGCCGGCGGGTCGACCTGCAGGACGACGGAGACGTCGTCGACGTGGATGCCGCGAGCGGCGACGTCGGTGGCGACGAGCACCGGCAGGCTGCCGTCACGGAAGGCTCCGAGGACGCGGTTGCGGGCACCCTGGTTGAGGCCACCGTGCAGGGCGGCCGCGAAGACACCCTGCTCGCGCAGCTGGAGGGCGACGCGGTCGGCACCGAGCTTGGTGCGGACGAAGACCACGGTGCGACCCGAGCGGTTCGCGACCTCGGCCGTGATGGTCTTCTTGTGCATCGGGTCGATGAGCAGCACGTGGTGCTCCATCGTCGTGACCGAGGCCTTGGCGTCGTCGGTGGAGTGCGTCACCGGGTCGGTGAGGTAGCCGTCGACGAGCTTGTCGACACCCTTGTCCAGCGTCGCGGAGAACAGCATGCGCTGCCCACCCTTGGGCATCTGGTCGAGGATGGCGGTGACCTCGGGCATGAAGCCCATGTCGGCCATGTGGTCGGCCTCGTCGAGGATGCAGATCTCGATCGCGTCGAGGATGACGGCCTCGCGCTCGACGAGGTCCTTGAGGCGACCGGGAGTCGCGATGAGCAGGTCGACGCCGCGGTTCAGGGCGTTGATCTGGGTCGTGTAGGACAGGCCGCCGGCGACGAGCTTGTGGCGCAGGCCGAGGACGTGCACGAGGGGCTCGAGCGCGTCGGACACCTGCATCGCGAGCTCACGCGTCGGCACCATGACGAGGGCACGCGGGCGACGCGGGGACGCCTTCTGGCCGTTGTCGAGGCGCGACAGGGCGGGCAGGCCGAAGGCCAGCGTCTTGCCGGAGCCGGTCTGGCCACGGCCGAGGACGTCCTTGCCGGCCATGGCGTCCGGGATGGTGGCGTTCTGGATCGGGAACGGCGTGGTGATGCCGTCACGGGCCAGTCGCTCGACGAGGCGGCTCGACAGGCCGAGGGCGGCGAAGCCGTTGTCCTCGGCGACGTCCACGGGACCGTCGACGCTCTTGCGGGTCGCCTTCACCCAGGTGTCGGCCTCCATGCGCTCGGCCTCGGGGTCCACCTGGTCCTCGAAGCGCGGGCGGTCGTTCCGGTCGAACGAACGCTGCGGGCGGTCGTTCCGGTCGAACGAACGCTGCGGGCGGTCGTTCCGGTCGAACGAACGCTGCGGGCGGTCGCTGCCGAACTCACGACGCGGACCACGGTTGTCGTCACGGTCGAACGAACGCGCAGGGCGGTCGTCACGGTTGAACGAGCGCTGCGGGCGGTCGCTGCCGAACTCACGACGCGGACCACGGTTGTCGTCACGGTCGAACGAACGCGCGGGGCGGTCGTCACGGTTGAACGTGCGCGCCGGACGGTCGTCACGGTCGTTGGAGCGTGCGGGACGCTCGTCACGGTTGAACGTGCGGGCCGGGCGGTCGTCGCGGTTGAACGAGCGCTGCGGGCGGTCGTCACGGCCGGCGTCACGGCGCGGGCCACGGGAGTCTTCATTGGAAAAGCGGGTCACGGTGCGGTCCTCACGGGAGTAGGTGCTGCGCTGGGGGCGCTCATCGCGGGAGAACTCGCGGCGCGGGCCACGGTTGTCGTCACGGTCGAAGCGACGGACCGGGCGGTCGTCACGGGTGAACTCGCGGCGCTGGGGCCGGTCGTCTCGGTTGAACGAACGCGCAGGACGCTCGTCACGGGAGTCGCGGCGCTGGGGCCGGTCGTCACGGTTGAACGAACGCGCGGGGCGCTCGTCACGGCTGAACTCGCGGCGGGGGCCGCGGTCGGTGGTGGGGCGGCGGTCGCCACGGCTGTCGTCACGGCTGAACTCGCGGCGCGCCAGGCGGTCGGCGTCGCGGGCCGGACGCGAGGCGGCGGACCCGCCTGCAGCGGACTGTCCGCGGTGGGCCTTCTTCGGACCCTTCTTCGCGGCAGCCTTCTGGTCAGGGGTCCAGCGGGCCCTTTTGGGCGCGCCGGATCGCTGGTTCTTGGGCACAGATATTCAACTCACTTCAGGTGCTCGAGGTAGACACGTCTCGAGCCACCTGGCGAGGGCAACGATGAAGACGAGCCTCAGGCGCATCAGCGCCCGTTGGACCGGATCAACAGTTGTCATCCGGTGGGGCTCAGTCGGAATCGGGAAAACGTGGTGAGGCCACTGTGCCTCCGGTGGCGCTGCCAGGCGCCTGCCGAACTGAGCACCTGAATACTACCAGCGCCAGCGACGCCTTCCGACCACGGCCAGCGTGACGGCGAGCACCACTCCCCCGAGGTCGGCGACGGCGTCCCAGGCATCCCCCGACCGGTTGGGCAGCCAGAAGTGCTGGGCGAGCTCGCTGAGCGGGGCGTGCAGGGCGATCAGGCCGACGGCCGGCCACGGACGACGCCAGGCCCGGAGCAGGAGCAGGGTGGGCACCCCGAAGAGCAGCACGTGCACGACCTTGTCGGTCCAGGTCACCGGCCCCTGGATGTCCACCCGTGGCCAGTACAACGCCGCCAGGTGCACCGCGACGACGACCACGGCGAGCACCTGGGTCCGGGTCGGACCCCGCGACCCCTCCGGACGGATCCGCCCCGCGGCCTGCGTCGGCTCGGTCTGCTGCCTCACCCGGCCAGCGTATGCGGCGTGGTCGCCGCCCACGGAATCGGTGGCCGCCCGGTGGTGTTGCCTCCTGCGTGACTGACGTGACCGCGACGAACGAACCGACGAACGAACCGACGAACGAACCGACGAACGACGAGCAGACCGATGGACTCGCACCCGAGCCCACGACGCGCCATACCCGGCCGTTGTCGTTGCTCGACTTCGTCGACGTCCCGGCAGGGCAGAGCGCGCAGGACGCCATCGCCCGGAGCACCCGGGTGGCCCAGGCGGCCGACCGGCTCGGTTACGCGCGGTACTGGATCAGCGAGCACCACAGCTTCGCAGGCCTTGCCAGCAGCTCTCCCGAGATCCTCATCGCGCACCTGGCCGGACAGACGTCCGCGATCCGCGTCGGTGCCGCCGGCATCATGCTGCCGAACCACTCCCCCCTCAAGGTGGCCGAGTGGTTCAAGACGCTGGAGATGCTGCACCCGGGCCGGATCGACCTCGGCCTGGGGCGCGCGCCCGGCACCGACCAGCTGACGGCGTTCGCCCTGCGTCGCTCCCGGGAGGCCCTGTCGGCCGACGACTTCCCGCAGCAGGCCGGCGAGCTACTGGCGTTCCTCTCGGACACCTGGCCCGACGACCACCCGTTCAAGGCGGTCCTGGCCACCCCGGTCGTGGACACCTCCCCCGAGCTGCTCATGCTTGGCTCGAGCGGATGGGGCTCGTCCTTCGCGGCGGCCAACGGGATGACGACCGTCTTCGCGCACCACATGGCCCCCGAGCTCGCGGTGGACGCGCTGCGGGCCTACCGGCGCAACTTCCGTCCCGGCCTCGTCGGCGACACCCCGCGCGTCATCATCTCGGTGCTGGCCCTGGCCACCGACGACGAGGACGTCGCAGCCGACTTCCGCGCGGGGTGGGCGCTGCAGATGCGCCGTATCCGCAGCGGCGACACCACGCGTCCGAGCGCGGCCGACATCCGCGAGTTCCGGCTCTCAGCCGACTTCGCGCGCATCGCGCCCAGCCTCGAGGGGCGGGTGTTCGCGGGTCCGGCCACCGATGTCGCCAAGGGCCTGACCGCCCTCGCGGACGAGGCGGGCGCCGACGAGATCACCCTCGTGGCACCGACGCCCGACCTCGACGCGAAGCTGCGCAGCCTCGAGCTGCTAGCGCAGGAGTTCGGCCTCGTCGCCCGTGGGTGAGGCTGCCTCGGCGACCGCCGCACGCTCGACCGCCTCGGGGCTCTGCCCCAGCACCGCGGCCTTGACCGCTGCGGCGACGACCTTCGACACGTCGGGGTGGAAGACGCTCGGGATGATGTAGGCGGCGTTGAGCTCGTCGGGGTGCACGACCTCCGAGAGCGCCTTGGCAGCAGCGAGCATGACGTCGAGGTCGATCGAGGTCGACGCCGCGTCCAGCAGGCCACGGAAGACGCCGGGGAAGACCAGGACGTTGTTGATCTGGTTGGCGAAGTCGGAACGGCCCGTCGCCACGACGGCGGCGTGCTGCGCGGCGGCGGACGGGTCCACCTCGGGCTCGGGGTTGGCCATCGCGAAGACGATCGCCTTGTCGTTCATCGTGGCGATGTCGTCGCCGGTGAGGATGCCGGGCGCGGAGACGCCGATGAAGACGTCGGCCCCGCCGACGGCCTCCTTGAGCGTCCCCGTCAGGCCACGGGTGTTGGTGTGCTCGGCCACCCAGCGCAGGTTCTCCTGGCCCTCGGCGGCGAGGTCCGCGCGGGCGCTGTGCACGACGCCGTACTGGTCGGCGACGACGACGTCCCGGGCACCGGCCCGCAGGAGCAGCTTGAGGATCGCCGTGCCGGCCGCACCGGCCCCGCTGAGGACGACCTTGGACTCGCTGAGCTCCTTGCCGACCACGCGGAGCGCGTTGCGCAGGGCGGCGAGCGTGACGATCGCCGTGCCGTGCTGGTCGTCGTGGAACACCGGGATGTCGAGCTCCTCACGCAGCCGCGCCTCGATCTCGAAGCAGCGCGGTGCGGAGATGTCCTCGAGGTTGATGCCGGCGAAGACCGGGCTGATCGCCTTGACGGCGGTGATGATCTCCTCGGTGTCCTGGGTGTCGAGGCAGATCGGGAAGGCGTCGATGTCGGCGAACCGCTTGAACAGGGCGGCCTTGCCCTCCATCACCGGCAGGGCCCCGAGCGGCCCGATGTTGCCCAGGCCCAGGACCGCGGACCCGTCGGTGACGACGGCGACGGTGTTGCGCTTGATCGTCAGGCGACGCGCATCGGCCGGGTTGTTGGCGATGGCCATGCAGACCCGGGCCACGCCGGGCGTGTAGATGAGCGACAGGTCGTCACGGTTGCGGATCGGGACCTTGGACTCGATCTTGAGCTTGCCACCGAGGTGGACGAGGAAGGTGCGGTCCGAGACCTTGCCGATCTCGACGCCGTGGACCGCGCGCATCTGCTCGACGATCTCGTCGGCGTGCGTCGTGTCACGGGCGGCTGCCGTGACGTCGACGCGGATGCGGTCGGCACCCGACGCGGTCACGTCGAGACCGGTGACCAGTCCCCCGCTCTTCTCGATGATCCCGGTGAGCTCGGAGACCGCGGTGGCGCGGGCCGGGAGCGTCAGTCGGACGGTGATGGAGTTGGACACGGAGGGCACGGCGCTCATGCCGTGCATTGTCCCGATTACCGGGGGGTACGCCGAACCGGGGTGTCCGCCATCTCGCCGACCGGTCTCGCCGGCCGGTCTCGCCGGCCGGTCTCGCGGACCGGTCTCCCCACGGGCCGGGCGGCGAGACCGCGACGGGTCACCGGGTGCTTCGCGCCTGCTCGGTCTCAACCGACCGGTGCGGGCCGGTGCCGCGTCGGGAGATGCCGATCGCGAGGATCACCGCTGCCAGCGCGAGGCTGAGGCCCAGCTCGAGACGGTGCCCCTCCTGGACCAGCATGAGCACGAGGACCGCGACGATGAAGGTGATCGTGGCGTAGGTCAGACCGGGGTAGAGCCACATGCGCACGGCCGGCCGGGTGCCCTCGTCGTCGAGCTGGCGTCGCATCCTCAGCTGGGACAACGCGATGGCGAGGTAGACGAATAGCGCGATGGCGCCCGAGCTCGCCAGCAGGTAGCCGAAGATCTTCTCCGGGAGCAGGTAGTTGCCGACGACACCGAGGAAGCCGACGACCGAGCTGGCGATGATGGCGTTGGCCGGGACGCCGCGGCTCGTGGTCCGCGACCAGCCGGCGGGTGCGTCACCTCGCGACGAGAGCGAGAAGGCCATGCGGGACGCGGTGTAGAGCGCCGAGTTGAGGCAGCTCGCGACCGCCGTGAGGATGACGAACTCGAGCACCGTCGTCAGGCCACCGAGGCCCATCCGCTCGAGCGCGGCCTGGTAGGAGCCGGAGTTCTCGTCGACCAGGGCCGGGTCGTTCCACGGCACGAGGGCGACGACGACGAAGATCGAGCCGAGGTAGAAGAGGCTGATGCGCCAGATGACCGAGTTCACGGCCTTGCGGATGCCCGCCTCGGGGTTGGGCGACTCGGCGGCGGCGATGGTGACGATCTCGGTGCCCATGAAGGTGAACATCGTGACGAGCATCGCCGACAGGACGGCGCCGAAGCCGTTGGGCATGAACCCGTCGTTGGTCCACAGGTTGCTCACGCCGGAGGTGTCGGAGCCGGGCAGGACGCCGAAGATCGCGAGGGCGCCCACGACGATGAAGGCCACGATGGCGATCACCTTGACGAGCGCGAACCAGAACTCGAACTCGCCGTAGTTGCCGACGCTGAACAGGTTGGTGACGACGAGCAGCCCGGTGATGACCAGGGCGAAGACCCACTGCGGGACCCCGGGGAACCAGTCACCGAGGATCAGCGCCCCGGCGGTGGCCTCGACCGGGATCACGATCACCCAGAACCACCAGTACAGCCAGCCGATCGAGAAGCCGGCCCACGGTCCGATCGCGCGGTCGGCATAGGTGGAGAACGACCCCGTGTCGGGCTGCGCGGTGGCCATCTCCCCCAGCATGCGCATGACCAGGACGACGAGGGTGCCGGCGAGCGCGTAGGCGATGAGGACGGCCGGCCCGGCTGTCGCGATGGCCTTGGCCGAGCCCACGAACAGACCCGCGCCGATGACCCCCGCGATGGAGATCATCGTGACGTGACGTGGCTTGAGGCCGGCCTGGAGGTGGCTGCCCACGGGGCCCCCCTCCTGCGTGCCGCTGCCGCCGCTCGGCTCGGGGATGGAGGGGTCGGTTGCTGTGCTCCTGCTCGAATCACTCACCCGAGGAGGGTGGCGGCTCAGTCACCGGTGCGCAAACCGGGACCATTCGCCGCGCGGCGTCGCAGCCTCCGCAGGACGAGCTGGTGCCCGGTCAGCGAAAGCCACAGGCAGACCCCCGCGAGCGGCAGCTCCACGACCACGGCCATCGCCACCGCCACCCACCGGTCGTCGGTCGCCGGGGCGGTGACGACGTCGAACCACGCGTCCACGACGAGGAGCGTCCCGGTGACGGCCGCGAGCGACGGGAGGGCTGGGTGCAGGCGCAGCGCCGCCCACGCGGTCGCGGCGAGCGCCACGAACATCGCCGCGTCGAACCCACCCCACGCGAGGTCGTAGTGCGCCGCCGCCTGCGAGCTCGGCAGGTGCAGCGCGAGGTAGGCGGTCCACGGCACCATCAGTGCCGCCAGCCCGAGGAAGACCCAGCCGACGACGTGCACCGCGCGACCGCCTCCGGCCTCCTCAGCCACGACGGGAGCTCATGCCGGCTCGGGCTTGCGGACCGTGAGCAGGTAGCGCTCCTGCTCGATCTCCTTGCCCCAGTAGGTCGAGTCCGAGAGCTGCACCACGGCGGGCTCCCCCACGAGGTCCCGCACGAGGGCAGCGAGCTCCACCGAGGGGACGCCGGAGCGCCAGGAGGGCACCACGCCGTGGCCGGCGTCGGCCTCCATCCCCCAGCGACCCTCGATGAGGAGGAGACGACCACCGGGGCGCACGAGGTCGACCCACGCGCGGACCGCGGCCACCGGGTCGGGCAGGGTCCACAGGATGTGGCGGGCCAGCACCACGTCGAACGCGCCGGCTGCCAGCGGCGGCACCCCCGCGTCGCCCTGGACCACGTCGACGGCACCGCCGAAGGGTGCGGTCTTGGCCCGCGCCCGGGCCACCATCTCGCTGGAGAGGTCGACGCCGCTGACCTGGTGGCCCAGCTCGGCCGCGAGCACGGCCATCGACCCGGTGCCGCAGGCGAGGTCCGCGACGTGCCCGGGGCGGGCCGGCAGCCAGGTCCGCAGCAGGTCCTTCCACGCGGCACGGATGTCGGAGTCCAGCAGCCCGTGGTCGGGGTACTCGTCGTACTCGGCCGCGAAGTCGTCCCAGTAGCGGCGGACCTCGTCCAGGTCGAGGTCGGTGCCGGAGGTGCGTTCGGCCGTGCTGGTGGGCGAGCTGGCGCCCGCGGTCTGCTGCGTCATGTCGTGCTGTCCTTCCTGACGATGCGCCGACCAGCCAACCACGACTTCCTGACATCGCGCCCGCCCTGCCGGCGAGGCGGCCGACCTAGGCTGGGGGCATGAGCAGCCACCTCGAGGTCAGCGGCACCGGGCGTGCCTCGGCCGTCCCGGACGTCGTGCGCCTCCAGGTCGGCGTGCGCGTCGACGGCGACGACGTCTCCTCCGCCCTGGCCGACGCCGGGAGCCGCGCCGCGGGACTGGCCCAGGCCGCCCGCGACCACGGCGTCGGCGCCGCCGACCTGCGCACCACCGACACGGGGGTGCACCCCCGTCACGACCGGGAGGGGACCACGGTCGTCGGCTACACGGCATACCAGAACCTCTCGGTGACCGTCCGCGACGCGAGCCTCGTCGGGGGCCTCGTGGACGCCTTCGCCGGCGTCGCCGGCAACGCCCTCACCATCGACCACATCGGTCTCGACGTGGCCGACCCCGAACCCCTGCTCGCCCGGGCGCGCGAGGCCGCCTTCGCGGACGCGCGGCGCAAGGCGGAGCAGTATGCGGCGCTGGCCGGCCGCGAGCTGGGGAAGGTCCGAGACCTCTGTGACGTTGTGCAGGGTGGACCCCAGCCACGGATGGCCATGATGGCGATGCGTGCGGCGGACACCTCCGTCGAGCTGGGTGAGCACACCGTGACCGCGACCGTCGTGGTCCGCTGGGACTGGAAGTAGACACATGGCTAGCACGACCCTGACCGCGCAGAACTTCGAGAAGACGATCCTCGAGGAGGGCACCGTCCTCGTCGACTTCTGGGCCGAGTGGTGCGGCCCGTGCAAGCGCTTCGGGCCGGTCTACGAGGCGGCCTCCGAGCAGCACCCCGACATCGTGTTCGGCAAGGTCGACACCGAGGCCGAGCAGGCGCTGGCGGCCGCCGCCAACATCACCTCTATCCCGATGCTCATGGCGTTCCGCGACGGCATCCTCGTCTTCGCCCAGGCCGGCGCGCTCCCCGCGCCGATGCTGGAGGACGTCATCACCAAGGTGAAGGGCCTGGACATGGACGCCGTCAAGGCCGACGTGGAGGCGCAGAAGACCGGGTCCCAGACCCAGTCCTGAGGCCGGTCCTGACGCCGTCGCCCACCGGCGCCGGTGGTCCCGACCAGTGCTGGCGGTGCGCCACACTTGAGCCATGTCGTCGTGGTCCGTTCAGGCTCTCGGGTGGGCCGGTTCGGCACTGCTCGTCTTCTCGCTCCTCCAGGCCAGGGTGCTGCGCTTCCGGCTGCTCAACCTCGTAGCCAGCTGCACGCTCACGGTGTTCAACGCGCTGCTCATGGTGTGGCCGATGGTCGCCATGAACATCGTCATCGCGGGGATCAACGTGTGGTTCATCGCGCGGCTCCTGCGCGAGCGCGGGGACGAGAAGGTCTACGAGGTCGTGGCCGTGGGTGCCGACGAGGCATACCTCCAGCACTTCCTCAAGGTGCAGGGTGGCGACATCGCGCGCTACTTCCCGAACTTCGACGCCGCCCCTGCTACCAGCGGCCTGGGCCCGGGCCGCAGCGCCTACCTCGTCGAACGCGGCAACGAGACGGTCGGGGTGGTCGTCGTCCGCGATGCAGGTGACGGCGTGGCGCAGGTGGAGCTCGACTACGTGACGCCGCGGTTCCGCGACTTCTCCCCCGGCGAGTTCGTCTACCGCAACAGCGGACTGTTCCGGGGCAAGGGGATCCGTCAGATCGCCACGCCCCCGGGGATGGTCAACCCGTACTACGCGCGGCTCGGTTTCCGCCAGCAGGGCGACCACTGGGTCGCCGACATCGCCTAGTCGACCGACTGCGTCCGGCTGCGTGCCGCCCGGGCATCCAGCGGCCCCGGCCGGTCCGGCTCCACCCGGCGGACCGTGAGGTAGAGGCGGTGCGCGGTCACGACGACCGCGACCCACGCCAGGCCCAGCAGCCAGCCCGCGACCACATCGGTCAACCAGTGGTGGCCGAGGAACACCCGGCTCAGGCCCATGGACACCACGAAGGCCACGCCCGCGAGGATGGTCGCCGTCCGGGCCCGCTTCCTGTCGAGGCGTCGCAGCACCAGGTAGACCGCGATCCCGGTGAGCACCGTGGCGTTGAGGGTGTGGCCACTCGGGAACGACGGGGAGCTCTCGAACGGTGGGACGGCCAGCGAGCGCGGAGGACGTGCCCGACCGATGAGCTCCTTGCCCGTGACCGTCATGGCGAGGGACCCCGCGGCGGCGATGAGCATGAGCACCAACGGAGTTCGCGACCGCCAGCGCCAGACCATGAGGATCGTGGCGAGGGTCGCCAGCACCGGCATCCCGATGGGTCCACCGACATCGGTGTAGAGGGTGATCGCGTGGTCCAGCCCGGGGCTGCGCCACCCGACGGCGGCGTCGAGCACCGGGCGGTCCAGGCCCGCCAGGCCGTCGGCCTCGATGACGGACTCGTAGACCTCCGCGGACACCGAGGTCAGCCCGACCACGACCAGTCCTCCGACCAGGGCGGTCAGCAGCAGGACGACGTTGGCCGCGCTCCAGGCACCGAGCCGCAGGGCACCGTGCCCGACGGCGACCCCGGCGCGGGCGACGGCGCGCCCCACCGGCGTGGTCCAGGAGGCCAGGTCACGGGAGCCGATCCGCTCCTCGTGAGCAGTGTCGTCACGCAGCATCCCGCCATCCTCGCAGCCCCGTCCCGGTCGTGCCGGAGCAGCAGTCCCGCCGGAACGGCGAAGGGCCCGGCGCCTGAGCCGGGCCCTCCTGACAGCTGGAGCGTGTGTGTGGCACAAGTGGTGGAGGTGGCGGGAATTGAACCCGCGTCCATTGACGGGAAACCAGGGCTTCTCCGGGTGCAGTGCGCTGTGGATTTTCTCGGCCCCAGCGCTCGCGCGCACACGTCCGCTGACAGGCCCAGTCGAGTAAGAGTCCCGCGCAGTCCCCCGACATGACTGCGCAGCAAGTTCTCTAGTTGACGCCAGACACTGAGTCGAGAACTAGCTCAGGCTGACGGACTTCGTGGCTCGCTCAGGCGGCGAGGGCGAAGTCGGTGCGCTTGGAATTGGCACCTATTGGTTTGCCGGGAGCGTTTACGAGATAACCAGGCATCCTCGACCCGCTTCCCCTGATATGCCGACCAATGTCGAAACCGATCACCCCCATGCTCCGGTGCCGCTGCTCACGAGGCTGCTGCTGGTTGCACGGGGTGTCACACACACGCTGTTCAGTTGTCTTCGTCAATCCTAGCGTCCAACACCCGCGGCCCCCGCATCCATTTCCGCAGGCACCCCCGAGGACCTCGTATGCCGCGTGGGCGGCGGTGTGGGCCATCCCACCCTCGCGCCATACCGGGAACAGCGTCGCGCGGGAGCCGGTTGCCCCCACGGGCCCGCAGTCCGGCCCACTCCCCACGTGAAAGGACCCTCCATGACGACCAGCACCCAGTGGCACCTCGTGCGCCGCCCCCACGGCGAGCCCGTCGATGCGGACTTCGCGCTCGTGCAGGCCGAGCTCGACGCACCAGGTGACGGGCAGCTGCTCGTGCGCAACACGTTCTTGTCGGTCGACCCCTACATGCGCGGTCGGATGAACGACGCGAAGTCCTACGTCCCGCCGTTCGAGCTCGACCAGCCGATGACCGGTGACGCCGTCGGCGTCGTCGAAGCGGTCGGCGGCACGGTCTCCGACGCGACCGGTGCCGCGGTGCAGGTCGGCGACACCGTCGTGCATCCCTACGGGTGGCGGACCCACGCGCTCGTGGAGGGCCGCCACACCCGCGTCGTCGACACCGAGCTCGCCTCGCCGTCGGCCTACCTGGGCGTGATGGGCATGACCGGTCGCACGGCCTACGCCGGACTGGTCCGCACCGCCGAGCTCAAGGAGGGCGACCGTGTGTTCGTCTCCGCGGCGGCCGGCGCCGTCGGCTCCCTCGTCGGCCAGATCGCCCGGCTCAAGGGCGCGTCGCTGGTCGTGGGATCGGCCGGCGGTCCGGAGAAGGTGCAGTGGGCGGTCGACGAGGCCGGCTTCGACCGCGTCGTCGACTACAAGGCCCAGCCGATCGCGGCCGGTCTCGAGGAGGCTGCCCCCGAGGGCATCGACGTCTATTTCGACAACGTCGGCGGTGACCACCTCGAGGCTGCCCTGTCGTCGCTGCGCCTGCACGGTCGCGTCGCACTCTGCGGGGCCATCTCCGCCTACAACGCCACCGAGCCGGTGCCGGGACCGAGCAACCTGTTCCAGGCGATCGGCAAGCGACTCACGCTGCGCGGCTTCCTGGTCAGTGACCACGAGGACCTCCGCCCGGAGTTCGAGCAGGAGATGGCGGGCTGGCTCGCCGACGGCCGGATCGCGTGGCGCGAGACCGCGGTCGAGGGCATCGAGAGCGCTGTCGAGGGGTTCCGCAGCCTGCTCGCCGGAGGCAACACCGGCAAGATGGTCGTCCGCCTCTGACGCTCGGCCGCCGCTCGCCCGGTTCGATGTGAACGCGCCCGAGAACTCAGGCGCGTTCACATCGAACCAGCACGAGCATCGGCGTCAGGCGGCGCGACGCCCGGATTCGCGCTCGGCAGGGTCGTGGGCGAGCAGGAACGCCTGGAGCCCGGCGAGGTCGTCGGTGTTGACGGCGTCGACGTCGGCCGCGACCAGCTCGGACCACACGGCGTCCCTCGCCGGGCCCGGCACGTCCACCGTCGCCCAGAAGCGCAGGTCGTACCCGTGGCGGTGGGCCGTCGCGGCGATCCCCCGCAGCCTCGCTCGCTCGCCGGCAGGCATCGGACCCACGCCGTTCCAGGTGAAGACCTTGGTCCAGTTGTCGCTGACCAGCGGCATCAGGCTGGAGGGCAGCCCCGACTCGAGGTCGGCGAGGCGCCCGTCATAGAAGGCGAAGCGCGTCGTCGCCGCCCGCATGGCGGCGAGGTCGCGGTTGCCCGACAGGACCGCCGTGACCCCGCGCTCGTGGACCCGCCCGTTCCGGTAGGCGGTGAGCAGCTCCGGGTGACGGGCCAGGGCACGCTCGATGACGGGGTACGCCGCCGTGCCCTCGCTCTTGACGTCGATGAGCAGGCGCAGGGAGCCCCTCCAATGCGGGTGGACCGAGCCGCCGTTCTGGCGCCAGCGCTGGGCCAGGGGTGCGAGGTAGGTCGACTCCAGCGTCCGCGTCAGGTCCGGCCCGTCGTGCCCGATGTACAGCTCACCGTCGACGAGCCAGACATCGGCCTCGACCGAGGTGAAGCCGTGGTCAAGGGCGTCGAGCAGGGGCCGGTCGTGCTCGTAGTCGTTGTGGGCATGGGCCCGCTCGAGCGGTTGGACCGTCGACACCCCCGGTCGGCCGGACGGCGCGGGGTCGGCCAGCGCAGACGGGGCGGTCGCCACGGCCAGGGTGGCGACGGCAGCGAGGACCGGGGCGGCAAGACGTCGGAACGAGGACATGCCCTCCACTGTCGTCCTTTTCGTCCTGTTCGTGCCAGTGCCGCCGGGTGACGTGAAGATGCACGGGAGGTGACGACTCGGGTCGAGGTGAACACGCCCGGGAACCCCGGCGCGTCGACATCGAATCAGTGGTCACCTCGAATCAGTAGTCACCTCGAATCAGTGGTCACATCGAGCCGGCGGAGACCGCGGAGTCGGAACGCTCCCTGGCAGCGAGGATCTCGCCGACGTGGGTCTCGGCCCAGTCGGTGAGCGCTGCGATCGGGACGATGAGGGACCGACCGAGGTCGGTGAGCTCGTAGTCGACGCGCGGCGGCACCTGGGCGTGGACGGTCCGCGTGACCAGCCCGTCGCGCTCGAGGGCGCGCAGGGTCTGGGTGAGCACCTTGGGCGCCACTCCCCCCACCGCGGCCCGCAGCTCGGTGAACCGCAGCACCTGCTCCGACAGCGCCCCGATGACCAGGGCCGTCCACTTGTCGCCGACGCGGTCGAGCACGACCCGAGTGGGGCAGTCGGGGTCGAACGCGTCTCCCCGGTCGGCCCATGACCGAGCAGACCGAGCAGACGAGTCGGACAGGTCGGTCAGGTCGGACCGGTCGGACAGGCTGGTACGAGCCACGGTAACCATCAGGTACTTATAGCACGTTGAAGTACCCAGTTACCATTGGTTACTGTCACCTCGAACGTCCACCCGACCCCAGCAGACCAGGAGCAGCACCATGAAGATCGCCCTCTTCGGCGCCACCGGCACGATCGGCAGCCGCATCGCCCGTGAGGCCGTCAGCCGCGGCCACCACGTCACCGCACTGTCGCGCCGCGGCGCCGATGCCGGTGTCGACGGCGTCGAGTCCGCCACCGGCGACCTCGGCGACCCCACGTCCGTCAGCGAGGCCGCGAGCGCCCACGACGTGATCGTGTCGGCCACCGGCCCCAGCCGCACCGGCGAGAGCCACGAGCCGTGGATCGCCGCCACCCAGAACCTCATCGACCACGCCGGGTCGACGCGCGTCGTCTTCGTGGGCGGCGCCGGCTCGCTCCGACTCCCCGACGGCACCCGCCTGCTCGACAGCGAAGGGTTCCCCGAGGAGTACAAGGCCGAGGCCACCTCGGGCGCCGCCACCCTCGACCTGTTCCGCGCCGCACCGGCCGAGCTCGACTGGACCTACTTCTCCCCCGCCCCGGCCATCGCGCCCGGCGAGCGCACCGGCACCTACACCCTCGGGCTCGACGAGCTCGTGGGCAGCCAGATCAGCGCCGAGGACTACGCCGTCGCCCTCGTCGACGAGCTCGAGCAGCCGCGGCACCGTCGGCAGCGCTTCACCGCCGCCGGCTGAGGGGTCGGCCGGCCTGCCGCCGAGGGTGCGGACCCGACTCGGCGGCCACGCGCCATACCCCTCCCGCCCACCTCCCACCAGCGGCGCGGCCATCGCGGGCGGACCGGTCACCACCGGTCCGCCCGCAGCCATGTCCGCATCGCGGTCGCCCGGTCTCAGCCCGCGAACGCTCACTAGGATCGCCCTGCACGCTCGTCCCAGTGGTCTTGCCAGCAGTTGTCGCAGGAGGTCTCGTGTTCAGCAAGGTGCTCGTCAGCAACCGAGGTGAGATCGCGGTCCGGGCCTTCCGGGCCGCCACAGAGCTGGGGGCCAAGACCGTCGCGGTCTTCCCCCACGAGGACCGCAAGTCCGAGCACGTGCTCAAGGCCGACGAGGCGTACGAGATCGGCGAGGCCGGGCACCCGGTTCGGGCCTACCTCGACCCCGAGGGCATCGTGCGCACCGCCGTCGAGGCAGGCGCCGACGCCGTCTACCCCGGGTACGGCTTCCTCTCGGAGAACCCCGACCTCGCCGAGGCCTGCGCCGCAGCCGGCGTGACGTTCGTCGGGCCGCCCGCCTCGGTGCTGCACCTCACCGGCAACAAGGCCCGCGCCATCGCCGCGGCCAAGAAGGCGGGCCTGCCGACGTTGCGCAGCGCCGCCCCCAGCACCGACGTCGACGAGCTCGTCAAGGGTGCCGAGGAGATCGGCTTCCCCGTGTTCGCCAAGGCGGTGGCCGGCGGTGGCGGTCGCGGCATGCGGCGCGTCGAGCGCCGCGAGGACCTGCGGGAGTCGCTCGAGGCCTGCATGCGCGAGGCCGAGTCGGCGTTCGGTGACGCGACCGTGTTCCTCGAGGAGGCCGTGGTCAGCCCCCGCCACATCGAGGTGCAGATCCTCGCCGACGGCGAGGGCAACGTCATCCACCTCTTCGAGCGCGACTGCTCGGTCCAGCGCCGCCACCAGAAGGTCGTCGAGATCGCCCCGGCGCCGAACCTCGACCCGGCCCTGCGCGAGGAGATGTGCGCCCACGCCGTCGCCTTCGCCAAGGAGATCGGCTACGTCAACGCGGGCACGGTCGAGTTCCTCCTCGCCCCCGACGGCCGCTACGTCTTCATCGAGATGAACCCCCGCATCCAGGTCGAGCACACGGTCACCGAGGAGATCACCGACGTCGACCTCGTCAGCTCGCAGATGCGGATCGCCAGCGGTGAGACCCTCGCCGACCTCGGCCTGTCGCAGGACTCGCTGCAGATCCGCGGCGCCGCCCTCCAGTGCCGCATCACCACCGAGGACCCGGCCAACGAGTTCCGCCCCGACACCGGCCGCATCACGACCTACCGCTCCGCCGGTGGCGCGGGCGTCCGCCTCGACGGTGGCACGGTGTTCGTCGGCGCCGAGATCGGTGCCCACTTCGACTCGATGCTCGTCAAGCTCACCTGCCGGGGGCGGGACTTCCCGACGGCGGTACGGCGCGCCCGTCGCGCACTCGCGGAGTTCCGGATCCGTGGTGTCTCGACGAACATCCCCTTCCTCCAGGCCCTGCTCGAGGAGCCCGACTTCCAGGCCGGGCGGCTCTCGACCTCGTTCATCGACCAGCGACCCGAGCTGCGCACGGCGCGCATCTCCGCCGACCGTGGCACCAAGCTGCTCACCTACCTCGCCGAGGTCACGGTGAACCAGCCCCACGGCGCCGGTCGCACCCAGGTCTCACCGCGCTCGAAGCTGCCCGAGCTCGATGCCGGCACGCCGGTGCCCCCTGGTGCGAGGGACCGGCTGCTGCGCGAGGGGCCGCAGGCCTTCGCCGACGCCCTGCGGGCGCAGGAGGCCGTCGGCGTCACCGAGACCACCTTCCGCGACGCCCACCAGTCGCTGCTCGCCACGCGCATCCGCACCCGCGACCTCATGCACGTCGCCCCGCACGTCGCCCGGCTGACGCCGCAGCTGTTCAGCGTCGAGGCCTGGGGCGGCGCGACCTACGACGTGGCGCTGCGCTTCCTCGCCGAGGACCCGTGGGACCGGCTCGCCCAGCTGCGCTCGGCCATGCCCAACCTGCCGCTCCAGATGCTCCTGCGCGGGCGCAACACGGTCGGCTACACGCCATACCCGACTGCGGTCACGGACGCGTTCGTCACCGAGGCCGCGGCGACCGGCATCGACATCTTCCGGATCTTCGACGCGCTCAACGACGTCAACCAGATGCGTCCGGCCATCGACGCCGTGCGCGCCACCGGCACGGCGGTGGCGGAGGTCGCGCTCTGCTACACCGGCGACCTCACCAGCCCCGGCGAGAAGCTCTACACGCTGGACTACTACCTGCGCCTCGCCGAGCAGATCGCCGAGGCCGGCGCGCACATCATCGCCATCAAGGACATGGCCGGCCTGCTGCGCGCCCCCGCCGCACGGACCCTGGTGACGGCACTGCGCGAGCGGTTCGACCAACCGGTGCACCTGCACACCCACGACACCCCCGGCGGCCAGCTCGCCACCCTCCTGGCCGCCATCGACGCGGGGGTCGACGCCGTCGACGTCGCGAGCGCGTCCATGTCGGGCACGACGAGCCAGCCGGCCATGTCGGCACTCATCGCCGCCACCGACGGCACGGCCCGCGAGACCGGCCTGAGCCTGCAGGCCGCGTGCGACCTCGAGCCCTACTGGGAGGCCGTGCGCCAGCTGTACTTCCCCTTCGAGTCGGGACTGCCCTCCCCCACCGGGCGGGTCTACACGCACGAGATCCCGGGCGGGCAGCTGTCGAACCTGCGCCAGCAGGCCATCGCCCTCGGCCTCGGCGACCGGTTCGAGGCGGTCGAGGACACCTATGCCGCGGCCAACCGCATCCTCGGCAACATCGTCAAGGTGACCCCCAGCAGCAAGGTCGTCGGCGACCTCGCGCTGGCCCTCGTGGGAGCCAAGGCCGACCCGGCCGACTTCGAGGCCAACCCGACGAAGTACGACATCCCCGACTCGGTCATCGGCTTCCTCTCCGGCGAGCTCGGTGACCCGCCCGGCGGATGGCCCGAGCCGTTCCGCACCAAGGCGCTCGAGGGTCGCAACCCCAAGCCACGGGTCACCGACCTCTCGCACGAGGACGCCCAGGCCCTGCGGGCCGCTCCCCGCCAGACGCTGAACCGGCTGCTCTTCCCCGGGCCGACCAAGGACTTCCAGAAGTCCCGGGACTCCTACTCCGACCTCGCGGTCCTCGGCACCCGCGAGTTCCTGCACGGGATCGAGGTCGGCACCGAGCACGAGATCGACCTCGAGCCGGGCAAGCGCCTGCTCATCGGGCTCCAGTCGGTGTCCGACGCCGACGAGCGCGGGATGCGGACGGTCATGTTCACCATGGGGGGTCAGCTGCGGCCGGTGCAGGTGCGCGACGAGAAGGTCGCCGTCGACGTCAAGGCTGCCGAGAAGGCGGACCCCTCCGACCAGAAGCAGGTGGCGGCACCGTTCGCCGGGGTGGTCAGCCTGGCTGTCGAGGAGGGGTCGTCCGTGGAGGCCGGCGCCGTCGTTGCCACGATCGAGGCGATGAAGATGGAGGCCAGCATCACCGCCCCCGTCTCCGGAACCGTCGCCCGGCTCGCGATCGGCTCGCAGCAGCAGGTCGAGGGTGGGGACCTCCTGCTGGTCCTCGGCGGCTGACCGGCCACGCGGCATACCCGCGAGCGGGGTCACCGCCCACGGGCTGGACGCCTGGCAGAGCCCTGACCTGCGACTTCTCCCGAACCGGGTTACGGTCGAAGGGCACGGTGGTCAAGAAGCGGCCAACTCCCCGTGCGGACAGATCGGTCGGCAGGCGTCGCCTGCCGTGCTCGAGCGTCGGGCGCAGCGTCCGGCGTCACCTGCAGACAAGGGAGCACACCATGGGACTCACCGACAAGCTCGACAACACCAAGGACGACCTCGTGGGCAAGGCGAAGGAAGCCACCGGCAAGGCGACCGACAACGAGCGCCTCGAGGGCGAGGGCAAGGCCGACCAGGCCGAGGCCGACGTCAAGCAGGCCGGCGAGAAGGCCAAGGACGCCTTCAAGCACTGAGCCGGCCGCGGCACCAGCACGACCGCAGCACCGCACCACGCAGCACCGCACCACGCACCGCGAAGCGGGGGTTGCTCGGGGACACGGGACTTGTTCGTCCTGCTTTCCCTGGGCAACCCCCGCTTCGTCGTGTCGGGGCTGCCTACCAGGAGCCGCCTGACGAGCCGCCGCCCCCGCCGCCGGAGAACCCGCCTCCCCCGGAGAACCCCGAGCCGCCCGAGCTGCCGGGCGTGCTCGTGAACGTGCCACCGGCGGTCGTCGCGAACGAGTCCATGCCGTCGGCGATCCCGCCGAAGGAGTTCATGCTGCCGCCGAGGTACCACAGCGGCGGGGTGAGGGTGTGCCCGGCGGCGGCCGCCGCCTCGGCGACCTTCTCGAAGGTCGAGGCCCACTGCGAGGACACCCCGAAGACGATGGCGTAGGGCAGGTAGCGGCTGAAGACGTCCTGCGCCTCCTCCCACCTGATCTGCGAGGCCTCTGCCGTCACGAGGTACTGCCTGAAGCCCTCGGACTGGGCCAGCACGGCGCTGCCCTCGGCGGTGCGGGCGGCCATCCGGCGTCCGAGGAGGAGCACGATGCCACCGGCCAGCACGCTGCCGCCGACGAGGGCGAACCCCGGCGGGATCCCGAGGCTGCTACTGGAGCCCAGGCTCATCAACGGGCCGCCGAGCCAGATGCCGAAGAACACCGGCACGAAGACGAGCAGGCCGCCCAGCGTCGTCCACGCTCCTCGCTGCGCCTGTGGGGAGCGCCGGAACCATCCCCGCCGTACGACCTCGTCGTACATCAGCGACTGGACGCGGGACAGGGTCGGCTTGAAGGTGTTCTTCAGGTCGGACAGGTCGCGGACAGGAGCAGTGGCGAAGACCCCCGCGAGCAATGCCTCCTCGTAGGGGTGCAGGGGCACCGCCGCCTGGGCTGCGGTCGGCGTGGTCCGGGTGAGGCGCCAGTCCTTGCCGCCGAACATCCCGGACTCGATCGGCTCGATGGTGAGGTGGCCGCGCACCGCGAGGTCGACCAGTGTCGCGGACACGTCGACCGTGTTGGCGGTCTCGTCGATGACGGTGCCCACCAGACCCGGCGGCACCCCCTGCGGCGGGGTGAACTGGACCGCGACGACGCGCTTGCCGGCGCGGGTCACGCGGGCGTCCCCGCCGGAGACGGCGCTGGGTATGGCGCCTGCGCCGGCTCCCGGGGAGCCTTGGCTGCCGCCCGGATCGAGACCCGGAGTCAGGCCCGGAGTCAGGCCGGGGGTCACGCCGGCGTACTGCTCGTCGCGACCACGGGTGTAGACGAGCGTTCCCATCAGCCCGGCGGCGAGCAGCGGAAGGGTGACCCCGGCGCCGAGGGCAAGTGCCCCGAGGGCCTTGGACCCCTGCGTCGTGATGACCCCGCCGTCGCTGGAGACCTCGCCCTCGTGCAGCACCGGCGAGAGGTCGCCGAAGCCGTCGCGGGGCAGCGAGACGAGGATCGAGACGCCCTGACCGGGGTCGACCCGGGCGGCACCGAACCGGGCCGTGGCACCCGGGGTCGCCTCGCACCGCTCGGTCGACCCGAGCTCGCCGAAGAAGCACTCGGCGCGGTCAGCGGCGCCCGGGCCGGTCACCGAGGCGCTGACGTCCTCGTAGGTGCTGTCGTTCGCCGAGCCGACGAGGTTGTAGTAGAACTCCGCGTGGTCGTCGAACCCGTTGACGATGGCGTCGAGGTGGTAGCGGACGACGTAGGTCTGCGTGCCCTCGACGGTCTGGTCGGGGTCGCCGACCCGGATCCGCACCGAGGTCCCGTCGGCGGCGTCGCTCACCGACACGTCGTCGGGGGCGCCGGACGGCGAGGTCGCCGTGACGTCGCTGATCGGGTACTCGCGGTAGGTGTCCTGGCGGTCCTGGTAGCCGGCGCGCACGGTGACGTAGCGCTCGATACCGTGCCGGTCCCCGCCGGACGGGAACTGCCACGTGATGTTCTCGGCGACATCGACCGAGCCGTCCTCGTTGACGGCGAAGTCGACGTGGAACTTCGTGGCGAGGTCGTCCTCCGCCGCACTGGCGGCGCCCCCGGACAGGACGAGGAGGCCGAGGCCGAGGGCCACCGCCCAGCCCGCCAGCACTCTTCGTCGCACGGTCCCCCCGAACCGGCTCATACCTGAGGGCGACCCTTCGCGCCGAGGGCCCGCTGGGCCTCGCGGTTGTCCTGCCGCTCGCGCAGCGCGTGCCGCTTGTCGTACTGCCGCTTGCCCTTGGCGACGGCGATCTCGACCTTGGCGATCCCGTCCTTGAAGTACATCTGCAGCGGCACGATCGTGTGCCCGCTCTCGGAGGACTTGCGCATGATCTTGGTCAGCTCGGCGCGGTGCAGCAGCAGCTTGCGGCGACGCCTCGGCGTGTGGTTGGTCCAGGTGCCCTGGACGTACTCCGGGATGTGCACGCCCTCGAGCCACAGCTCGTCACCGCGCCACGCGGCATACCCGTCGATCAGCGAGGCCCGCCCCATCCGCAGGCTCTTCACCTCGGTGCCCATCAGGACCAGGCCGGCCTCGAAGGTGTCCTCGATGAGGTAGTCGTGGCGAGCCTTGCGGTTGCTCGCGACCACCTTGCGACCCTCGTCGTTGGCCTTGGCCACTGCCCTGTCCCGTCTGTCGACACCTGCTCGTGCGTGCGCCGGCCCGGGTGCGGACCAGCAGGGCAACGCTACCTGTTGGAGGGGGGCCCGGGGCCAGCAGGTTTCAGAGCCAGCGCCGCGGGTCCTTGGGCGTGCCGTCCTCGTAGGTCTCGAAGTGCAGGTGGCAGCCGGTGGAGGAGCCGGTCGTCCCGACGTAGCCGATGACCTGGCCACGCGAGACGTGGCCGCCGCGCACGGCGTAGCTGCTGAGGTGGTTGTAGGTCGTCACGAGGTTCACCCCGCGCAGGACGCCGTGGTCGACCATGATGCGGTTGCCGTAGCCGCCGCCCCAGCCCGCGGAGATGATCGTGCCGTCGGCACCGGCCACGACCGGCGTCCCGCAGCTGGCCGCGTAGTCCCGGCCGGCGTGCAAGCGCCAGTAGTGCAGGATCGGGTGGAACCGCATCCCGAACTCGGAGGACACGGGCGCGGCCGACGGGGCGCTGAGGAAGCCACCGGACGCCGGAGCGACCGGCAGGGTGGACTTCGGGATCGGCTTGTTCGCCTTGCGGGCAGCGGCCCGGGCTCGGGCCTCGGCCGCGGCCTTGCGGGCAGCAGCGGCCTTGGCTGCCTTGGCGCGCGCGACGAGCACGGCCTTGAGGCGGGACTGCTCCTTCTCGGCGGCGACGAGCTTGGCGCGCTCGCCCGCCTTCTTGGACTCCAGGGCCTTGGACTGGGCGACCTGCTGCGCGGCGAGGGCGTCGAGCCTGGCCTTCGCGGCCGCGGCGCTGGCGCGGGCCTTGGTCGCGCGGGCGAGCGCGAGCTCGGCCGTCTTCTTGGCTGCGGCCACCTGCGCCTTGAGGGCCTTGATGTGGGCTTCCTGGGCGCGGGCCGCGGCCTGCGCGGTCGCCAGCCTGGTGAGCGACTGGTTCTGCACGTCCATCACCGTGTCGGTGAGGGCGATGCGGTTCGCGAAGTCCTCGGGGGTCGTGGCACTGAGCGCGACGGACAGCTGCCCCATCCCCTGGTCCTGGTAGAGCTGCGAGGCGAAGCGCGCCACACGGGTACGGGTGTCCGAGAGGTCCTTGCGCGTCCCGGCGAGCTCGTCGACCGCACGGGCCTCGTTCGCCCTGGCCACGTCGAGCGCGACTGCCATCTCGTCGTTGTGGGCGTCCGCGGCCGACATCTGCTTCGTCGCCCGGTCGAGGACGGCCTGCGCCTCCGGCAGCGCGGCCTGGGTCCGGCGCAGGGCGATGTACGCGTCGCGCAGGTCGGCCGAGGTGTCCTCGAGCTGCTCCTGGAGGTCGTCGATCTCCTTGTCGATCTTCTTCTTGGCCTTGCCCGGGTCGGTGGCCGACGGCGCAGCCGCAACGCCTGCCGTGGTCCCGGCCCCGACGACGCCGAGGGCCCCGACGGCGCCGGCGCGGGCGGTCGCGCTGGTCGCCGAGGCAGCCAGTGAAGGGGTGGCCAGGGCGAGCGAGCACACCGCGGCGAGGCCCAGGCTGGTCAGCCGGACCGGGTGAGACGCGCGGCGACGCGGGGGGATGGCGCTCATAGGCCTCATTCGTAACACAGGGCTCACCGGTTTCAGGGGATTTGGCGGCGGATCCACACCTGTGAATCCGCCGATCGGCCGACCCGGGCGCGGCGCTCGGAGGCTCGGAGGCTCGGAGGCTCGGAGGCTCGGAGGCTCGAACGATCAGACGCGCAGGTAGCGGCGCAGCGTCGCCCAGGACGTGACGATGGCGATGATGAGCATGATCGCCGCGAGCGTGGGGGCGATGACCCACACGTCCCCGGCACCGACGATGGCCACGTCCGGGAGCTCCCGCGCGACGTACCCGGTCAGGTAGTGGATCGTCGCGTAGAGCAGGCCGACCGCGGCGCCCACCCCGACGAGGGTGGCCAGCACGATCTCCATGACGAAGGGCAGCCGGATCGTCAGGTTGCTCGCCCCGACCAGCTTCATGATGCCGGTCTCTCTTCGGCGGGTGAAGGCGGCCTGCCTGATCGTCGTGGCCATGAGCAGGACGGCGCAGATGATCATGATGAACGCCAACCCGAGCGAGGCGACCGTGACACCGTTCATGACGGTGAAGAGCTTGTCGAGCGTCTTCTGCTGGTCCTGGACGCGTCCCACCCCCGGGGCGCCTTGGAACGCACTCACGACCACGTCGTACTTCGTGGGGTCGGACAGCTGCACGCGGTAGCTCTGCGGGATGTCGCCGACCCGGATGTTGCTGGCGAGGGGGCTGTTGCGGAACTGCTCCTGGAAGCGGTCGTAGGCCTGCTGCTCGGACTCGAAGTAGACATTCTTGACCAGCGGCTTCATCTGGTCGAGCTGGTCCTTGAGGGCGGTCCGCTGCTCGTCGGTCACCGTGCGGCCGGCGCAGTTGGGCTCGGCGGAGTCCTCGCCGCACATGAAGATCGAGACCTGGATCCGGTCGTACCAGAAGCCCTTGAGGGTGTCGACCTCGCGCTGGAGCAGCAGCCCGAGCCCGAGGAGGTACAGCGAGACCGTGGTCACGAGCATGACCGAGACGGCGATCGAGAGGTTCCGGCGCAGGCCGGTCCAGATCTCGCTGAGCATGAACTGCAGTCGCATGGGGTGAGGTCTCCCGACGTCCGTGGCCTGCGGTCAGCGACCGCTGCCGTAGACGCCCTTGTTCTCGTCGCGGATGATGTGGCCGTTCTTCAGCTCGACGACACGCTTGCGCAGCTGGTCGACGATGTCGTCGTCGTGCGTGGCCATGACGATCGTGGTGCCGGTGCGGTTGATCCGGTCCAGCAGGCGCACGATGTCGAGGCTGGTCGTCGGGTCGAGGTTGCCGGTGGGCTCGTCGCACAGCAGGATCGGCGGCTTGTTGACGAACGCGCGGGCGATCGCCACCCGCTGCTGCTCACCACCGGAGAGCTCGTGCGGCAGGCGCTTCTCCTTGCCGTCCAGGCCCACCATCTCCAGGGTCTCGGGGACGACCTGGCGGATGGCGTGCCGCGAGCGGCCGAGGACCTGGAGCGCGAAGGCGACGTTCTGGTAGACCGTCTTGTTGGGCAGCAGCCTGAAGTCCTGGAAGACCGTCCCGATCTCGCGGCGCAGGCGCGGCACCTTGCGCTGCGGCAGGCGACCGACCTCCTGCCCGGCGACGAGGACGGCTCCCTGGGAGACGCCCTCCTCCTTGAGCACGAGGCGCAGGAGGGTCGACTTGCCCGATCCGGAGGACCCGACGACGAAGACGAACTCTCCTCGCTCGATCTCGAGGTTGATGTCGCTCAGCGCCGGTCGGCTGGACCGGGGATAGACCTTGCTGACGTTCTCGAAACGGATCATGCGCGGGTCGTGAGCCTTACCGGGGGGCTGGATGGGACGGCATACCGGTCACGCGCGGCTGCCCGCGCACGACCCCCACGAGGATAGGTCGCAGACCTGCGTATGCCGCGCAGCAGCGCCTGCTCGGCGTTGCGGCCGGGTGCGCGGGGAGGGGCCGCGGTGCGTGGGGAGGAGCCCCGGTGCGCCCGGTCGGGCGGTGTCGGCCTACTCGGCAGCCTTCTGCTGCTCCTTGCGCCACCGCACGCCGGCCTCGATGAAGCCGTCGATGTCGCCGTCGAAGACCGCGGAGGGGTTGCCGACCTCGAACTCGGTCCGCAGGTCCTTGACCATCTGGTACGGCTGGAGCACGTAGGAGCGCATCTGGTCGCCCCAGCTGGCCTTGACGTCGCCGGCCATCTCCTTGCGCTCGGCGGCCTCTTCGGCCTGGCGCTGCAGCAACAGGCGGGACTGCAGGACGCGCAGGGCAGCGGCGCGGTTCTGGATCTGGGACTTCTCGTTCTGCATCGACACGACGATCCCGGTGGGGATGTGCGTCATGCGGACCGCGGAGTCGGTGGTGTTGACGCTCTGGCCACCGGGGCCGCTGGAGCGGAAGACGTCGACCTTGATCTCGTTCTCGGGGATCTCGATGGAGTCGGTCTGCTCGATGAGCGGGATGACCTCGACGGCGGCGAAGCTCGTCTGGCGGCGGCCCTGGTTGTCGAACGGGCTGATCCGCACGAGGCGGTGGGTGCCGGCCTCGACCGAGAGGTTGCCGAAGGCGTAGGGCACGTTGATCTCGAAGGTGGCGGACTTCAGGCCGGCCTCCTCGGCGTAGGACGTGTCCATCACCTGGGCGGGGTACTGGTGGCGCTCGGCCCAGCGCAGGTACATGCGCATGAGCATCTCGGCGAAGTCGGCGGCGTCCACGCCACCGGCTCCGGCGCGGATGGTGATGACGGCGGCGCGCTCGTCGTACTCCCCCGACAGCAGCGTGCGGACCTCGAGCTCGCCGACGGCCTTCTGCAGGGAGACGAGCTCGCGCTCGGCCTCGGCCATCGTCGCGGCGTCGCCACCGTCCTCGGTGCCCATCTCGACGAGCACCTCGAGGTCGTCGATGCGCGAGTCCATGCTCTTGACGCGCTCGAGCTCGGAGTTGGCCCGGCTCAGCGCCGAGGTCACCACCTGCGCGGCATCGGGGTCGTCCCAGAGGTCCGGCGCGGAGGCCTTGGCCTCGAGGTCGGTGATCTGCTCCTGCAGCGCCGCGAGGTCGGTCACCTCACGGACGGAGTCCATGGTGGTGCGGAGGTTCTTGATCTCTTGCTGGAAGTCGACGGCCACGAGCACCAACTCTATGGCACCGACTGCCGGACGCCGACCGGCGCCGTCACGGCCCCCGGACGCACACCCCCGGACGCAGGTATGGCGCGCGGCCGGGGCCGCGCGCCATACCCGTCCTGCTCCGGGTCGATCGCTCAGACGACCAGGCCGAGCAGCAGGACGAACACCAGGCCGGACACCGAGAGCACGGTCTCCATCAGCGACCAGGACTTGATGGTCTGGCCGACGGTGAGGCCGAAGTACTCCTTGACCAGCCAGAAGCCGGCGTCGTTGACGTGGGAGAAGAACACCGAGCCGGCGCCGATCGCGAGCACCAGCAGCGACACCTCGGAGGTGCTCATGCCGGCGGCGAGCGGGGCCAGGATGCCCGAGGCGGTCACGGTGGCGACGGTCGCAGAGCCGGTGGCGAGCCGGATGAGGACCGCGACGATCCAGGCGAGGAGCAGGACCGACAGGCCGCTGTTCTGCACCCAGTCGGCGACGAGGCCACCGATGCCGGTGTCGACCAGCGTCTGCTTGAAGCCACCGCCGGCGGCGACGATGAGCAGGATGCCGGCGATCGGCGGGAGCGACTTCTCCAGCGAGCTCGACAGCTGCTTGGTGCCCATGCCGGCGCCACGGCCCAGGGTGAACATGCCGACGATGACGGCGATGAGCAGGGCGACGAGCGGGGTGCCCACGAAGTCGAGCGCCTTGCGCAGCGGGTTGTCCTCGGAGGCGACGAAGATGTCGGCGAGCGCCTTGCCCATCATCAGGACGACGGGCGTGAGGACGGCGAAGAGCGTGACGCCGAAGGACGGGCGCTTCGCCCGCGCCTCGCGGTCCTCGTCGGTGCCGAACAGCTCGGGGGCCGGGACGTCGACCCAGCGACCGGCGAACCGTGCGAAGAGCGGCCCGGAGATGGCGATGGTCGGCAGGGCGACGAGGACACCGAAGGCGAGGGTGATGCCGAGGTTGGCCTTGAGGGCGTCGATGGCCACGAGCGGTCCGGGGTGCGGCGGCACGAGGCCGTGCATGGCGGACAGACCCGCGAGCGCGGGGATGCCGACCTTGATGACGGACAGGCCGGAGCGACGGGCGACGAGGAAGATCACCGGCATCAGCAGGACGAGGCCGATCTCGAAGAACATGGGCAGGCCGATGAGGGCGCCCACGCCGGCCATCGCCCACGGCAGCGAGCGGGCCGACGACCGTCCGACGATCGTGTCGACGATCTCGTCCGCTCCCCCGGAGTCGGCGAGCAGCTTGCCGAACATCGCACCGAGGGCGATCAGGGTGCCGACGCTGGCAGCGGTGGAGCCGAAGCCCTTGGTGAAGCTGGCGACGACGTCGCTCATGGCGACGCCGGCGATGGCGCCGACCGTCAGCGAGCCGAGGGTGAGGCCGAGGAACGGGTGCAGCTTGAACTTCGTGATGAGCAGGACGATCACGGCGATGCCGATCAGGGCGGCCGGGACGAGGCGCGCGGCCGGGATGTCCGGGACGTCGGCAGCCGCCACGGCGGGTGCGAAGAACGAGAACAGGTCAGTGGTCATGCGAGCGACGCACCTTTCGAGGCGAGGACGTCGAGCGACTGCTCGACGAGGGTGTCGACGGACTGGGCGACGTCGAGGGCCTGGCCGACCTCGTCGGCCTGAAGGGGTTCGAGGGTGGCGAACTGGGAGTCGATGAGCGCAGCGGGCATGAAGTGCCCGGGTCGACCGGCCACGCGCTCGGCGAGCACGTCCCGGTCACCGTGCAGGTGGACGAAGACGGTCTGCGGCGCGACGGAGGTGAGGATGTCGCGGTAGGCGCGCTTCAGCGCCGAACAGCTCGCCACGCCGCCGGTGGCGGCGTGCTCCCCCAGCCAGGCGGCGATGGTGTGAAGCCAGGGCCCGCGGTCGGTGTCGTCGAGCGGGATGCCGGCAGCCATCTTGGCGATGTTCTCCGGGGGGTGGAAGTCGTCGGCGTCGGCGAACGGCACCCGTAGCCGCTGCGCGAGGGCTGCTCCCACGGTTGTCTTCCCGGAGCCTGACACCCCCATCATCACGACGAGGGGTGGGCTGGTGGGGGTGGTCATCTCCGCGACTCCTTTGTCCGGTGCTCGCAGCTCGACGGCGAGGCTGGCGTCATCCAGAGTCGCTGATCAGATCTGGTTTGACAAGTGTTTGGAGAAATTAAATCTGCCTTATTGGTCCCGTGAGTCTCACGAGGCTGCGTCTGGCACGCTGGGCGCATGAGCACCGACGCGCACGGCCCGGGCCTGCACGCGAGCGTCCTCGACGCGCTGGGGCAGGAGATCGTCTCGGGGACCACGGCCGTCGGGTCGGTGGTGCGCATCGACCAGCTCGACGAGCGGTTCGGCGTCTCCCGGTCGGTCGTCCGCGAAGCGGTGCGCGTGCTCGAGTCGATGGGGCTGGTCGAGACCCGGCGCCGGCTCGGGGTGCGGGTCCGCCCCCGGAACCAGTGGAACGTGTTCGACCCGCGCGTCATCCGGTGGCGCCTGGACGGCCCGGACCGCGAGGAGCAGCTCGTCTCGCTCGGTGAGCTGCGGCGTGGGTTCGAACCCGTGGCCGCCGAGCTCGCCGCCGAGCGGGCCACGCCGGAGCAGTGCGGCGCGATGGTCGGCGCCGTCATGCAGATGACCGTGCACGCCAAGGCGGGTGACCTCGAGGCGTACCTCAAGGCGGACCAGGTCTTCCACGCGACCATGCTCGAGGCCTCGGGCAACGAGATGCTGGCGGCACTGTCGACCGTGGTCGCCGAGGTGCTTTCCGGCCGCACCCACCACGACCTCATGCCGGCACGCCCCAACCCCGTCGCGATCCGGCTGCACGGAGACGTCGCCCAGGCCATCGGCTCCGGTGACGGCGCCGCAGCCTCGGCCGCGATGACCGCGATCATCGAAGAGGCGAGCGACGCCGTACGCGGCACCGCGGCGGCAGCCTCGGACGACACCGAGGAGACCGCCGCGGACTGAGCTGCTGCGCTCAGAGGGCGCAGGTGTTGAGCAGGTCACCACCGCTCGGGCGGGCGACGAAGCCCTCGGCCGGCGGCGGCGTACCCCGCTCCACCCAGGCCGTCAGCGAGTCGAACGCGCTGCGGGCGCAGGGCAGCAGCGGACGCAGCTGCGTCGGGTAGGCGGTGTAGAGGCCGTCGGTGTGGGTGCCGTCCTCCACCGAGTAGTACCGGTGCAGCGCGCCGGAGCCCGCCTTCTCGATGAGGTCGTCGTAGACGTCGGAGTCGGTCGCCGGGGGAAGCAGGGTGTCCAGCGTCCCGTGCAGCGTGATCATCGGCTTGCCGATCTTGCCGGTGAGCGAGACCGACTCCACCGCGTCCTTCACCGACTGGGGACGGGACGCGTAGTCGTAGTCCGCGTCGCAGTGCGGGGTGCCGCTGGCGCAGAACGGGACACCGGCATCGAGGGCGCCGTCCCACCCGGGGTCGAACTCCTCCCGGTAGATCCGCTGCGTGAGGTCCCAGTAGTAGGAGTAGTGGAACGCCCAGAGGAACTCCGACCCGGGGGCGAACCCGGCGGCGATCATCGCGTCGTGCGCAGCCTGGTCACCCGTGGCGGCGTACTTCGGGTAGTTCTTCAGCGCCGTCGGCAGGTAGGTGAACAGGTTCGGGCCCTCGGACCGGAACAGCGTGCCCTCCCAGTCGACGCCACCGTCGTAGAGGTCGGGACGGTTCTCCAGCTGCCAGCGCGTGAGGTAGCCGCCGTTGGAGATGCCGACCATCCAGGTGCGCTTCGGCGCCTTGGCGTAGACCTTCTTCAGCGTCGTCTTCGCGGCGACGGTCAGTTCCGTGACGCGGGAGTTCCACTCGCGGATCGAGCCGCCCGGGGTGCTGCCGTCGCGGTAGAACGCGGCACCGGTGCTGCCCTTGTCGGTGGAGGCGAAGGCGTAGCCCTTGCTCAGGACGTAGTCGCTGATGATGAAGTCGTTGGCGTACTGCCCGCGAACGCCCGGGGCGCCGCTGACGACCAGGCCGCCGTTCCAGTGGTCCGGGATGCGCAGCACGAACTGCGAGTCGTGGTTCCACCCGTTGTTGGCGTTGGTCGTCGAGGTGTCCGGGAAGTAGCCGTCGACCTGGATCCCGGGGACCCCATTCGGGTTGACCGTGCCGGCGGCGTGCAGCCCCGCCCAGTCGTTGGGGTTCGTGTGTCCGGTCTTCACGGTGCCGGCGGTGGTGAGGTCGCCGAGGCAGGCGACCTTCTGGACCTCCGCCCCCGGGACCTTGACCTTGGACTGGCGGGCGCAGTGCCCGCTCTGTGGCTTGTCCGCCGAGGCGGGGGCGGCGGTGGCCAACGCACCCACGAGGGCGAGGGTGGCGGTGGTGGCGAGGGCGGCGATCCGCCGGCGTGACGTCATTGTCGGGCGCATGCCCTTCATGCTTCGCCCCCACGACGTGCCTGCTCAATGTGGGTGAGTCACACAAACAGGGCGTATGGCGTGTGCCTTGTCTCGACCTCCCTCTTGACCTCCTCGGACGTCTGCCGCCACCGCGGGTGGTCAGGACTCCGGGTGTGACTGCGCCGCGAGCAGGACGTCGCGGGTGAGCTCCAGGTGACCGCGGTGCTGGGCGAGCTCCTCGTAGACGTGGAAGAGCACGCCACCCTGGGTGGTGGCGTACCAGTCCTGGCGACCCGGCGTCGGGTTGGCCGGAGCCGATCGCGGGTGGGATCGGGCCACCCAGTCCCGCAACGCCACGCGCGTGCGGTCGGTGTCGGCGGCCAGGGCGGCGACCGGGCCGATCGCCACGAACTCCGCGTCGCGGTCCCGCGGGACGATCTCGCCGAGGTTGACCGTGGAGGCCCAGCGCGCGACGACGGCCAGGCAGTGGGTCAGGATGGCGTAGGGCGTGTTGGCCCCGGGGAGGTCCGGTCGCGTGTTCGCGAGGTCGTCGCCGAGCTCCAGGACCATGTCGCGCATCCCGACCAGGGCCTCGTCGCAGAACCGCAGGTAGGTCTGCTCGTCGATCACGTCAGGCGTCCTCGGACGTCTCGTCGTCGGAGGACGTGGCCCCCGACGGGCCCTCGGCAGCCTCGGGTGCGGGGCCGTCCTCGATCAGCCGGCGGAACCCGGCCTCGTCGAGGATGGGTCGGCCGAGCTCGCGGGCCTTCTCCTCCTTGGACCCGGCGTTCTCCCCCACGACGACGTAGTCGGTCTTCTTCGACACCGAGCCGGAGGCCTTGCCGCCGCGGGACAAGATCGCCTCCTTGGCCTCGTCGCGGGAGAACCCCTCGAGCGACCCGGTGACGACGATGGTGAGTCCGGCGAGGGTCTGCTCGACCGACTCGTCGCGCTCGTCCTCCATGCGCACCCCGTCGGCCGCCCAGCGGTCGACGATGCGGACGTGCCAGTCGTTGCCCGGGGCGTCGAACCACTCGCGCACCGCCTCCGCGATCACGCCGCCGACACCCTCGACGGCGGCGAGCTCCTCGAGGCTGGCCGCCCGGATCTTGTCCATCGAGGCGAAGTGCTGGGCCAGCGCCCGGGCCGCGGTGGGACCGACGTGGCGGATCGACAGCGCGACGATGACCCGCCACAAGGGCTGGTCCTTGACCTGCTGGAGGTTCTCGACCAGACGCCTGCCGTTGGCGGACAGGACGCGCCCGTCGACGACCTCGTCCTCCGGGTCCGTCTTCTTCGCTGCACGGGTGAAGAGCGGAACCTGGGCGATCTCCTTCTCCCCCAACGAGAACAGCCCGGACTCGTCCTCGAGCACGCCGAACTCCAGCAGCGCGATCGAGCCCTCCCAGCCCAGCGACTCGATGTCGAACGCCCCCCGCCCGGCCAGCCCGTTGAGCCGCTCGCGCAGCTGGTGGGGACAGGTGCGGGCGTTGGGGCAGCGGATGTCCTTGTCCCCCTCCTTCTCGGGCTTGAGCGCGGTGCCGCACGACGGGCAGTGCGTCGGCATGACGAACTCGCGCTCGCTGCCGTCACGGAGCTCGACCACCGGGCCGAGGATCTCGGGGATCACGTCACCGGCTTTGCGCAGCACGACGGTGTCGCCGATGAGGACGCCCTTGCGGCGCACCTCGTCAGCGTTGTGCAGGGTCGCGCGCTCGACCGTGGACCCGGCGACGAGGACCGGCTCCATCACCCCGAACGGCGTCACGCGACCAGTCCGCCCGACCCCGACCTGGATGTCGAGCAGCTTGGTGTTGACCTCCTCAGGCGGGTACTTGTACGCGATCGCCCAGCGCGGGGCGCGTGACGTCGACCCCAGCTGGCGCTGGACGCTCACCTCGTCGACCTTGACGACGATGCCGTCGAGCTCGTGCTCGACGCTGTGCCGGTGCTCACCGAAGTGCTCGACGAACGCCTGCACCTCCTCGATCGTGTCGACGACCTTGAAGTGGCTCGAGATCGGCAGCCCCCACTCGCGCAGCAGCTCGTAGGCCTGGGACTGCCGGGTCAGGTCGAGGCCCTCGCGGAACCCGATGCCGTGGACGAGCATGTGCAGCGGACGGCTCGCCGTGACACGGGGGTCCTTCTGCCGCAACGACCCTGCTGCCGAGTTGCGCGGGTTGGCGAACGGCGGCTTGCCCGCCTCGACGAGCGAGGCGTTGAGGTCGGCGAACCCCTCGATCGGGAAGAACACCTCACCGCGGATCTCGACGCGCGCCGGGTGGTCGCTGCCGGCCAGCTGGTGGGGTATGCCGTCGATCGTCCGCACGTTGTGGGTCACGTCCTCACCCGTGCGGCCGTCACCACGGGTCAGGGCGCGTACCAGGCGGCCCTTCTCGTAGAGGAGGTTCACGGCGAGGCCGTCGATCTTGAGCTCGCACAGGTAGTGGAAGTCGGTGGTCCCGGAGTCACGCGTCACCCGCGCGGCCCACGCCGCCAGCTCCTCCGGAGAGAAGCAGTTGTCGAGCGACAGCATCCGCTCGAGGTGGTCGACGGCCTGGAAGTCGGTGCTGAACACCGCTCCCCCCACCTGCTGGGTCGGGCTCTCGGGGCTGCGGAGCTCGGGGTGCTCCTCCTCGAGGTCGGTGAGCCGGCGGATCAGGGCGTCGTACTCGCCGTCGCTGATCGTCGGCGCGTCCTTCACGTGGTACGCGAACTGCGCCGCACTCGCCTGCTCGGCGAGCTCGGTCCACTCGTGGCGGGCCTGGTCGGGGACGCTGCTCGAGACGATCTCACTCACGAAGGTCATCCTGCCGCACCCCACCGACGGCGTGGGTGCGGGAAGCGGCACTCCCCCGGTGGGTTCGGCGTTGGCCGGGTAGCCGCGCACGCGGCACACCCACGCCCACCCGAGCCTGCCCCGTGGCCAAACCCCGCGGGAGCAGCAAGGATGAGCGGACCACGTTCCCCGACGATGCGGAGCCCTCGATGACGAACCTCGCGACCAACCTGGTCACCACGGCACAGAAGACGCCCGACCAGGCAGCCATCAAGTTCAGGGGCAACGACCTGAGCTACGCCCACCTGCACGCCATGGCGGCCAAGGTGGCCGGGTCGCTGCGGGCTGCGGGCGTGGAGCCGGGAGACCGGGTGGCGATCATCCTGCCCAACGTCCCGGCGTTCCCCGTCGTGTTCTTCGGCTCGCTGCTCGCCGGCGCCGTCGTCGTGCCGATGAACCCGCTGCTCAAGTCGGGCGAGATCGACTTCTTCTTCAGCAACTCCGGCGCGAAGGTGGCGTTCGTCTGGCCGGACTTCGTCGCCGAGGCGACCGAAGGGGCCAAGAACTCCGGCACCCGGATCGTGCAGTGCGGGCCGCTCGGCCCCGACGAGGGCTCGATCGAGGACGGCAAGCCGATCGCCGAGCCGACCGAGCGCGACGACGACGACACCGCGATCGTCCTCTACACCTCCGGCACCACCGGTCGCCCCAAGGGCGCCGAGCTCACGCACAAGAACATCCACCTCAACGCCTACCGCAGCGCCGTCGACATCCAGGAGACGACCGGCGACGACGTGGTGATGGGGTGCCTGCCGCTGTTCCACGTGTTCGGGCTGGTGGTCGGGCTCAACGCGGCGGTGATCGCCGGAGCCGCGCTCGCGCTCATCCCGCGCTTCGACCCCGCAGAGGCCATCAAGGTCATCAACGACGAGAAGGTCACGATCATGATGGGCGTGCCCACCATGTATGCCGCCATCCTCAACCACCCGGACTCGGACGCCATGGACGCGACATCGCTGCGGACCTGCTGCTCGGGAGGCTCGGCGATGCCACACGAGGTGATGAAGGCCTTCGAGGACAAGTTCGGCTGCGTCATCCTCGAGGGATACGGGCTGTCCGAGACCTCCCCCGTCGCGTCGTTCAACATGCCGACCCGCGAGCGCAAGCCGGGCACCATCGGTGTCGCGATCCCCGGCTGCGAGATGAAGCTCGTGGACCTCGACGGCAACGACGTGCCGCCCGGCGACGGGGTCGGCGAGATCGCGATCCGCGGCGACAACGTCATGAAGGGCTACTGGCGCAACCCGGAGGCAACCGCCGAGGCGATCCCGGACGGCTGGTTCCGCACCGGCGACCTCGCCACCGTGGACGACGAGGGGTACTTCACCATCGTCGACCGCAAGAAGGACATGATCCTGCGCGGCGGCATGAACGTGTACCCGCGCGAGGTCGAGGAGGTGCTGTACGAGCACCCCGACGTGCTCGAGGCGGCTGTCGTGGCCGTGCCCGACGACCTGCTCGGCGAGGACGTCGGCGCGGCGGTGGCGCTCAAGCCCGGTGCCACGGCGACCCTGGAGGACGTGCAGGAGTTCGTGAAGTCGAAGATCGCCGCCTACAAGTACCCGCGGCACATCTGGGCCGTCGACGAGCTGCCCAAGGGAGCGACCGGCAAGATCCTCAGGCGCGAGGTGCACAAGCCCTCCGCCTGACCACCGCGTCGCGGGATCTCCGCGTCACCGTCCACGAACCGCCCGGCGCCCCATGGTGAGGCGGTTCGTGGACGCTCAGAGCGCTGAGCCCGCCGAACGCGTCCGGCGCCGCGTCGGCAGCCCGATGACCACGGCCGACACCAGGACGATCGCCGCTCCGAGCAGCTGCGGCCAGGCGAGGTGCTCGTCGAGGACGAGGACGCCGAGGACGACCGAGACGACCGGGATCAGGTAGGTCACGGTGGTGCTGACCGTCGCACCGGCGCCCCGGACGACGTCGAACTGGAGCATGTACGCCAGCCCCGTCCCCACGACGCCCAGCGCGAGGACGCACAGCAGCGGCGTCAACCACCCACCACCGGTGGGGTCGGCGTGCCCGCTCCACGGCGCTGCATACGTGTCGCGGTGCAGCGCCCACCACCCGAGGATCACCGGCGCCATGAGTACCGACCCGACCACGAGCAGCGCGGTCGGCATGGACAGGCCCCCCAGGTCGGCGCCGCCGAGGTAGCGACGGTTGTAGGTCCAGCCCAGCCCGTAGCAGGCGCCGGCGACCAGGGTCATCCCGAAGCCGAGCAGGTCCGGGCGCCCCGAGGACTCCCACGGCTGGGTGATCACCACGACGCCGACGAACCCGATGAGCACGGCGGCCAGCTTGCGTGGCGAGAGCCGGTCGCTGGGGAGCAGCAGGAGGGCGAAGAAGAGTGCGGCGATGGGCGTGGTGGCGTTGCCGATGCCCGCGAGCGCCGACGACACGCGTTCCTCGCCCAGCGCGAAGAGGCTGAACGGCAGGACCGTGAGGAAGACGCTGGAGACCGTCAGGTGCGCCCAGGTCCGGCGTTCCCGCGGCAGCCGTCCCCCGGTGAGGGTGAGGAGGGCCAGCAGGGTGAGCGTGCCGGCGTAGATGCGCAGCCCGGAGATCTGGAGCGGCGCGAGGGTGCGCAGGCCGACCTTCATGAGCAGGAAGCTCGAGCCCCAGATGAGCGAGAGCAGGAGGTACTTCGCCTGCCACGGCACGCGCGTCGTCGTCCGGCCGGCAGGGGGCTGCGTCGGGGATCCCGATCCGGTTGCCACGGGGGTGTTGGTCGTGCGGGGCGTGCTGGTCATCGGTGGGTCAGCTCTCGGCTCGTTCGGTCCACTCGGCGGCCACCTCGACCGCCTTCCTCTGAACGCTCCAGGCCCCCTGCGGTGTGAGTCCGGCCAGGCCGCAGGTCGGGGTCGCGACCAGGTCGGCCAACCCCTTCGGCGAGAGCCCGGCGTCGGACCAGCCGCGCTCGACGACCTGGGCCGCTCCCTTGGACGTGCTCGAGCCGTCGGTCGCCAGGCACCCGGCCCACAGGGCGACGCCCTGCTCGGTGGTCGCCGCGATGGACTCCCACCGCTGCGGGGTGAGGTCGGTGACGTCGAGCGCGACCGCACCGACACCGGTGGCCCGCAGGAGCGGCAGCGGTATGGCGCGGTCGCAGCAGTGCACGACCGTCGCCCGCTCGCCGGCCGCGGCGAGCACCTCGCGGAGTCCGTTCATCGCGCGCTGGGGGTCCACGGCGCGCAGGCTGCCGTACCCCGACGCGGTCGGCAGGCGCCCGGCGAGCACCGCCGGGAGGGAGGGCTCGTCGACCTGGAGCACCAGCCGGGCGCCGGGGACGAGTCGCTGCACGGTGTCGAGGTGGACGCGGACCCCGTCGGCCAGCGACCCCGTCAGGTCGCGGACGGCGCCGGGGTCGACGAGGACCTTCTCGCCCCGGGTGAGCTCGAGGGTGGCGGCCAGGGTCCACGGGCCGGCGCACTGGAGCTTGAGCTCGCCCTCCCAACCGTCGAACGCCTCCGCCAGCTCGTCGAGGTCCTCGCGCAGGAGCGCCCCGGTCCTCGAGGCGTCGTGGCCGGGTCGCTCGACCAGGCGCCAGCCGGCCGGTTGGAGGTCGACGTGCAGGTCGACGAGCAGTCCCGCTGCGCGACCGATCATGTCGGCGCCGGGCCCACGGGCAGGCAATTCGGGGAGGTAGGGCAGGTGCTCGTCCACGGCGAGGATCTCGCGAACCCCTCGCAGGGCCTCCCGGATGTCGGTGCCGGGAAGGGAGCCGATACCAGTTGCGCGAGCCACGGCCCCGACTCTAGACCGCGCCGGTGACACCTCCTGACCACCTCGGCCGGCCCTGCTCCTCGCTCACCGCTTTGGGTGCCTGGACGGTCGGAATTCCGACCGTCCAGGCACCCGAAGCGGGCCGACGGAGGCCGATCAGGCGGCGTCGTGCTGGGCGATCAGGCGCTTGGGGGCGACCAGCGCACCCTGCACCCCTTCGGGCGCTGCGGCCCAGAACCCGACCCGGTCGTCGTGGTGCTGCTGGGACGTCATGACGAACATCTTCCTGCCGCCCGCGAACCAGACGGGCTCGCCGTGCGACGCCCGCTGATCTGTGCCGGGGTAGGCGACGCAGAGCGAGCGGAGCCGGTCCAGCGGCGTCCCGGGACGGATCTCCCGGCCTGCGCGCACCTCTCCCGGCGCCATACCGGTCAGCGCTCCAGCCAGCTCTGGGCGATGGTGGCCGAACCGACCACGCGCGTGCCCTCGTAGAGCACCACGGACTGTCCGGGCGCGACGCCCCGCATGCGGGTGGACAACCGGACCTCGACGTCATCACCCGAGGCCCACGCCTGGGCGGGCACCTCCTCGCCGTGGGCCCGGACCTGGGCGCCGACGGAGACGACACCCTCCGGGGCGGCGCCGCACCAGCGGGCGTGGTCGCCGCGGATCGCGTTGACCCCCAACAGGTCCGAGGTGCCGATGGTGACGGTGTTGGTCGCTGCGTCGACCCCGACGACGTAGCGCGGCTCGCCGTCCTGGCTCGAGCGCGGCAGGCCGAGACCGCGTCGCTGGCCGACGGTGTAGCCGTAGGAGCCGGCGTGCGCACCGACGACCTCACCGGAGGCCGCGTCGACGATGTCGCCGGCCTGCTCGCCGAGGCGGGACGTCAACCAGCCGCGGGTGTCGCCGTCGGCGATGAAGCAGATGTCGTGGGAGTCCGGCTTGGACGCGATGTAGAACCCGCGGTCCTTCGCCTCTGCACGGATCTCGGGCTTCGTGGTGTCACCGAGCGGGAAGAACGCCCTCGACAGCTGCTCGGCATCGAGCACCCCGAGGACGTAGGACTGGTCCTTGTCCATGTCGACCGCGCGGTGCAGCTCGCGACCACCGTCGGAGCCGGTGCGGATCTGGGCGTAGTGCCCCGTGGCCACCGCGTCGAACCCGAGCGCCACGGCCTTGTCGAGGAGGGCCGAGAACTTGATCTTCTCGTTGCAGCGCAGGCAGGGGTTGGGGGTCCGCCCGGCCGAGTACTCAGCGACGAAGTCCTCCATGACGTCGCGCTTGAACCGCGCCGCCATGTCCCAGACGTAGAAGGGGATCCCGAGCATGTCGGCCACCCGGCGCGCGTCTCCCGCGTCCTCGATCGTGCAGCAGCCACGCGCGGACTCGCGCAGCGTCGCGGCGCTCTGCGACAGCGCGAGGTGCACCCCGACGACCTCGTGCCCCGCGTCGAGCATCCGGGCGGCGGCGACGGCGGAGTCCACTCCCCCGGACATGGCCGCGACGACGCGCATCAGCCGGCCACCCCGCTGGCCCGGCGGGCCCGCTCGACGGCGGCGGGCAGCGCGGCGAGGACCGCGTCGACATCGGCGTCTGTCGAGGTGTGGCCGAGGGTGAGCCGCAGCGCACCACGCGCCGAGCTCTCGGGGATGCCCATGGCCAGCAGGACGTGCGACGGCTGGGGAACGCCCGCCTGGCACGCCGACCCGGTCGAGCACTCCACCCCCGCCGCGTCGAGCAGGTAGAGCAACGAGTCACCCTCGCAGCCCGGCACGAGCAGGTGGGCGTTGCCCGGCAGGCGACGTATGGCGTCGCCTGCCTCCCACGCACCCGTCACCGTGATCGCGTAGGGCAGCGCCTGCGCCGAGGTGACCAGTCGGTCGCGCAGCGCGACGAGCCGCGCGGTCTCCGCCGGCAGGGCGGCGACCGACTCCTCGAGGGCGACGGCGAACGCCCGGATGGCGGGGACGTCGAGCGTGCCGCTGCGGATCTGGCGCTCCTGGCCACCGCCGTAGGTCTGCGGCACGACCTTGGCGTCACGGCGGACGACGAGCGCGCCGATACCGAGGGGGCCGCCGACCTTGTGGCCGGTGACGGTCATGAGGTCCACCCCGGACGCAGCGAAATCCACGGGGACGTGCCCGGCGGCCTGCACGGCGTCGGAGTGGAACGGGATCCCGAACTCGTGGCTCAGGGCAGCCAGCTCGGCGACGGGCTGGATGGTGCCCACCTCGTTGTTGGCCCACATCACGGTGACGAGGGCGACCGAGTCCGGGTCCTCCTCGATCGCGGCGCGGACCGCGTCGACGGTGATGACACCGGCCGGGTCGGGATCGACCCAGGTGACCTTGGCGCCCTCGTGGGCCACGAGGTGGTCGGTGCAGTCGAGGACGGCGTGGTGCTCGACGGCACTCGCCACGATGCGGATCCGGGCCGGGTCGGCGTCGCGACGGGCCTCCCACGTGCCTGCGACCGCGAGGTTGTCGGACTCGGTGCCCCCGGAGGTGAAGACCACCTCGGACGGGCGGGCGCCGAGCGCCTTGGCGATGCGCTCGCGGGACTCCTCGACGACGCGGCGCGCGAGGCGGCCACTCGTGTGCAGCGACGACGCGTTGCCCGTGACCGCCAGCTGCTCCGCCATCGCCGCAGCCGCCGACGGCAGCATCGGCGTGGTGGCGGCGTGGTCGAGGTAGGCGGGCACCCACGAAGTTTACGCGTCGACGGCGAGCGCGCCCCTCGCCCGCCCGCCTGGCGGATCGGGGTGCGCCGATGTTTCTTGACCCTCCCTTGACCTGCCCCCGCGTAACCGCGCCGTGCACGCCGTCGTTGCACACGGCATACGGCAGACCACCACCGATGCTGGTCGCTCCTCGAAAGGGATCCCATGCGCACCGTGACACGTACCCGGGCAGCCATCGCTGCCGCGGCCCTGGCCACCGTGGCCCTGGCCGCTCCGGCCTCCGCCGGCCTGCTCCCGTCGGGCGACTCGCTCGCCCCCGTCCAGCCCTGGCTCTCCTCACAGCTGGGCACGCTCCAGTCCGCCACCCCCACCACCGTGCTCGTGCACGGCACCGACACCGCCGCTGCCGAGCGAGCCGTCGCCGCCGCCGGCATGAAGTCGGTGACGACGTTCGACAAGATCGGCGTCGTCGTCGCGACCGGGCTCCCCGCCCAGGTCCAGGCCGTGCGCGGCGAGTCGGGCGTCACCTACGTCGAGGGCAACCAGCCCATCGAGCTCACCATGGCCACCAGCAACATCGCCACGCGTGGCGACGAGGCCCGCAACACCCTCTCCGGCGCCGACGGCACCCAGCTCGACGGCAAGGGCGTCTCGGTCGCCGTGATCGACTCCGGCGTCGACCCGAGCCACCCCTTCCTGCAGAACGCCGACGGCACGTCGGCCGTGGTGAAGAACCTCAAGATGGTCTGCGAGCCGCTCACCGAGAGCACCTGCGCCCCGGTCGACGCCGGCCCGCTCGACACGGACCTGCTCTCCGTCGGTGGTCACGGCATGCACGTCAACGGCACCGTCGCCGGTCGCGACGTGACGTTGTCCGACGGCACGAAGATGCACGGCGCCGCTCCCGGCTCCAGCCTCGTCAGCATCAGCACGGGCGCCGTCCTGTTCATCATCGGTGCGGACGCCGCCCTCAACTGGGTGCTCGAGAACCACGACGCCCCTTGCGGCGCAGGTGTTCCCGCGAGCACGTGCCCGCCGATCAAGGTGACGAGCAACTCCTACGGCCCCACCGGTGGTGGCGCCTTCGACCCCAACTCCGCGACGGTCAAGCTCCAGCGTGAGCTCGTCAAGGAGGGCGTGGTGACGGTCTGGGCCAACGGCAACGACGGTGGCGACGGCTCCGAGTCGCTGTCCAACCCGCCCGGCATGGACCCGACCCCGGGCATCCTGTCCGTCGCGTCCTACTTCGACCAGAACACCGGTACGCGCAACGGCACCGTCTCCGACTTCTCCAGCCGAGGCAAGCGTGGCGACCAGTCCACCTACCCCGACATCTCCGCCCCGGGTGAGGACATCACCAGCTCCTGCCGCATCTACCTCCCGATCTGCACCACGGGCCTGGACCCGAAGGAGGGCGGCGACTACAACACCATCAGCGGCACCTCGATGGCCACGCCGCACATCTCCGGCATCGTCGCCCAGCTCTTCCAGGCGAACCCGTCGGCGACCCCGGCCCAGATCGAGGCGGCCATCGAGTCGACCGCCTACAAGTACACCGACGGCGCGGCCTACGAGGCCGGTACGAACGGCACCACGAGCTTCGACAAGGGCCACGGCCTCGTCGACGTCGTGGCTGCTGCGGGTGCCATCCGCTGACGACCCCCCAGCCCGGCGGATGACGCCGAACGCCCCGGACCGCGCGTGGTCCGGGGCGTTCGTGCGTATGGCGCGTGGGCGCCGTATGCGGTGCGTGCAGGAGGTGCGGGGTGAGCAGCGCGGCGGGGCAACACCGCACGGCCCACGCTCACATCCGGGCTGCGCCGTCCCGGACCGCCTCGCGGATGCGGTTGTAGGTGCCGCAGCGGCAGACGTTGCGGATGGCGTCGAGGTCGGCGTCGGTGATCTCCCGACCCTCGGCGCGCACCTTCCTCACCAGTGCGACCGCGGCCATGATCTGGCCGGGCTGGCAGTAGCCGCACTGCGCGACGTCACGCTCGAGCCACGCCTCCTGCATGGGGTGCAGGTCGCCGTCGACGGTGTCGGCGAGGCCCTCGATGGTCGTGACCTCGTCGGACTCGGTGAGGTCACCGACGCGGACGGCGCACGGGTTGAACGCCTTGCCGTTGATGTGGGAGGTGCAGGCCTTGCAGACGTTGATGCCGCAGCCGTACTTGGGTCCGGTGTAGCCGAGGACGTCGCGCAGGACCCACAGGAGCCGCACGTCGTCGGCCACGTCGACGGTGACGGACTCGCCGTTCACGGTGAAGGTGTGCTGTGCCATGGGTGCTCCTCAGTAGGTGTGGGACAGGCCGTCGGTGGGCGACGCCGGCACCGGGGGGACGAAGGACTTGGGGGTGAAGGCGACGGTGCCGTGGTTGACGGGGAACCTCGTGGGCACGGTGCCGGTGGCTCGGGCGTACGCGCAGGCCGTGGCCGCCACCGAGGCCGCGACCCCGGCCTCCCCCGCCCCGCCGGGATGGTCGCGGTCCGACGGCATGACGATGCACTCGAAGGTCGGCGGGACGTTCCACTGCCGGGTGTAGAAGTAGTTGTCCCAGCTGGCCTCGAGGAAGTGCCCGTCCTCGAGGTGGTTGCTGCTCGTCAGGGCCAAGGCGATGCCGTCGGAGACGCCGCCCATCATCTGCGCCTCGAGCCCACGAGGGTTGATCACCAGTCCGGCGTCGATCGCGACGACAGCCTTGGTGACCCGTGGCCCGGTGACCGCGTCGCGGATCTTCCGGTCGACGGTCGCGGGGCGGCAGTCGATCTCGACGAGCACCGCCGTCGCACCCTTGTACTCCGAGTGGATCGCGATCCCCTGGGCCGTGCCGGCGGGCATCGCCCGGCCCCACTGCCCGGCCTCGGCGACCTTGCGCAGGCAGGCCTTGACGCGCTCGTTCTTGAGGAACGCCAACCGGAACGCGAGCGGGTCCTTGCCCATCCGCTTCGCCAGCTGGTCGATGAACAGCTCGTTGGCGCAGGCGACGTCGGGTGAGTAGATGTTGCGCATGCTGCCGGTGTTGAAGCCGGTCTCGACCTCGTTGAGCAGCTGGGTGACGACCCCGAAGTTGTAGGGCAGCTCCTGGGTGAGCGTGAAGATCGACTGGGCGAACCCGAGGTTGCCCAGCCCCGCCGGGAGCTCGGCCGCCATGGCCGTGAGCCTCTCGCCGAGACCGTGCGAGAAGTCCGTTTCCACACTCGTGTGGCGCTGCTCGAACGTCAGCACCTCCGACCCCAGCGTCGTCGCCCGGATCCGCGACGTCGCCATCGGGTGGACCCGCCCCTGGCGGGGCTCGTCGGCGCGGTGCCACAAGAGCTTGACGGGCTTGCCCATCGCCTTGGAGATCTTGGCCGCCTCGATGGCCGCGTCGCCGAAGAGCTTGTGCCCGAACGATCCTCCGCCCGTGACGACGTTGACCTCGACGCTGGTCTGGGGCAGGCCGAGGGCGTCGGCGATGTTGCGCTGGGCCACGATCGGCGACTTGAGACCGGCCCAGACCGTGGCCCTGCCGCCCCGGACGTCGGCGATGGCGCAGTTGGGCTCGAGGGCCGCGCTGCTGCGGAACATGAACTCGAACCGCAAGTCCAGCGTCCTGGCGAGCAACGGCACCTTCGGCACGGCCATGGGCAGCTCGGCAGCCTTGAGCTTGCGCAGGATCGACTCGTCGGACTCGCCCTCGACCGTGCCGCCATTCCACGACACCTCGAGCGCGCGGACGGCGTCGATGCACTGGCCGAACGTCGCCGCGCGGACGGCGACCCCGGTCTCGACGACCACGACGTCGGTGACTCCCGGCATGGCCCGGACGGCGGCGAGGTTCTGCACGCTGCGAGGTGAGCCGTTGAGCGTCGGCGGGCGACAGACCATCGTCGGCAGGGCGTCCGGCACGTCGAGGTCCAGCGTGAACTTCTTGGCGCCGGTGACGGCGGCTCGGGCGTCCACGCGGTTCTGCGGGGTGCCGACGACGCGGAACGACGACCGCGACTTCAGGTTGACCTTCACCGGCACCGTCTCGGCGCTGGCCGCCAGGGTGGCGAGCTCGCCGTACGTGGCCCGACCACCCAGGGCGTCGGTGATGATGCCCTGCTTCGCGGTGAGCGAGGACACCTGCGCGCCGAGGAACGTCGCGGCCGCCGCCAGCAGCCGACCCTTGGCCACCGCGGCGGCGACGCGGATCGGGGTGTACATCGACTCCATCGTGTTCGACCCGCCGGTCAGCTGGTTGAAGACCAGCTCGGGACGGGCGGGTGCCAGCGTCACCTCGACCTTGTCGAGCGGGAGGTCGAGCTCCTCGGCGATGAGCATGGCTGCGGCCGTGGTGATGCCCTGGCCGACCTCCATGCGCGGGATCGCGAAGCGCGCGACGCCGTCCTCGTCGAGGGTGATGGTGATGAGCTGCGAGGTCGGCAGCGCCGACTTCGTCTGGAGGTCACCGAGGTCGAAGACCTCCGGGATCTGGGGCGCGCTCGGCACCGCGGCGGCGGCCGGCTGTGCCCCCGTGGTGAGGTCGGCGGCGACGACCAGCGTCGCCCCGGCCACGACGTACCCCATGAACCCGCGACGGGACAGTCCACGCCTCGCGTCGGGCGATGGGTCCGAGGGTGCTGCCGGTGGCTGCTGCTCCGGCTCCCACGGATCGGGCTGGTCGGGCTGGGCGGGCACGGTCGTCATCGACAGGGTCCTCTCACCGGGCTGTGCACATGACGTCGCGACGGTGCGACCTCCACGGGACCCGCGCAGCGGGCCCCCCGCGTGCTGGTTTCTCCCGATTCGGTCCCGGTCGGGCCCCGGATTGGTGGAGGTCCACATACCGGACATTCCACGTATGGCGCCCACGCGCCATACGGCGAAGGGCCCCCGACCGGCGTGGTCGGGGGCCCTTCGAACAGGGGTCGAGCGGGAGTCAGCGCGCTGTCATCAACCCCGTGCGGTCTTGACCGCGTCGGTGGCCTGCGGCAGGACCGAGAAGAGGTCGCCCACGACGCCGAAGTCGACGAGCTCGAAGATCGGCGCCTCCTCGTCCTTGTTGATGGCGACGATCGTCTTGGACGTCTGCATGCCGGCGCGGTGCTGGATGGCGCCGGAGATGCCGCACGCGACGTAGAGCTGCGGCGAGACCTGCTTGCCGGTCTGGCCGACCTGGGAGGTGTGCGGGTACCAGCCGGCGTCGACGGCGGCGCGCGAGGCACCGACGGCGGCACCGAGGCTGTCGGCGAAGTCCTCCACCTTGGAGAAGTCGCCGCCGGTGCCGCGACCACCGGAGACCACGATGGCGGCCTCGGTCAGCTCGGGGCGGCCGGTGGCCTCCTTGGGCTTGGACTCGGTGATCTTCGCGCCCTTCGCGGCCTCGGAGACCTCGATCGAGACGACCTCGTCGGCCGCCGCCCCGGCGTGCTCCTCGGGAGCAGCGGAGTTGGGCTTCACGGTGACGATCGGGGTGCCCTTGGTGACGGTCGAGGTGACCGAGTAGGAGCCGGCGAAGACGGACTGCGTCGTCGTCACGCCACCGCCCTCACCCGCCTGCACGTCGACGGCGTCGGTGATCAGACCGGACTCGGTCTTGATCGCGAGGCGGGCGGCGATCTCCTTGCCGGCGGAGTTGCTCGGGATGAGCACGGCGGCCGGCGAGGCCGAGGCGACGAGCTGCGCGAGCACCTCGGCCTGCGGGGCCACGAGGTGGTCGGTGACGTCGGCGGACTCCACGCGGTAGACCTTCTCCGCGCCGTACTTCGCGAGCGCCTCCTTGGCCGCGTCGAAGCCTTCGCCGACGAAGACGGCAGAGGGCTCGCCGAGGCGGCGGGCGATGGTCAGGAGCTCAGCGGTGGTCTTGCGGACGGTGCCGTTCGCGTGGTCGACCAGGACGAGTACTTCAGCCATGGGGTGTTCCTTTCCTTCTGCTTCTGGCCGGCTCAGACGAACTTCTGCGCGGACAGGAACTCGGCGAGCTTGGCGCCGCCGTCACCCTCGTCGGTGACGATCTGGCCCTGCTCGCGCGGGGGGCGCTTGGTGAACGACTCGACCTTGGTCCAGGCGGCCTCGAGGCCGACGAGCGAGGCGTCGACGCCGAGGTCGGCGAGCGACCACTGCTCCACGGGCTTCTTCTTCGCGGCCATGATCCCCTTGAACGAGGGGTAGCGCGGCTCGTTGATCTGGTCGGTCACGGAGACGAGGGCCGGCAGCGAGGCGACGATGGTCTCGGACGCGGCGTCGCCGTCGCGGCGGATCGTCACGGTGGACCCGTCGACGGTCAGCTCGGAGGCGAACGTCACCTGCGGCAGGCCGAGTCGCTCGGCCAGCATCGCCGGGACGACGCTCATCGTGCCGTCGGTCGAGGCCATGCCGGTGATGACGAGGTCGGGCGTCCCGATCTTCTTCACGGCCTCCGCGAGGACGAGCGAGGTGGCCACGGAGTCGGACCCGTGGATCGCGTCGTCATTGACGTGGACGGCCTTGTGGGCGCCCATCTGCAGGGCCTTCTTCAGGGCGTCGGCGGCCTGGTCGGGGCCGACCGTCAGGACGGTGACCTCTCCCTCGCCGGCCTCGACGATCTTGAGGGCCTCCTCGACGGCGTACTCGTCGAGCTCGGACAGCAGTCCGTCGACACCCACGCGGTCGGTGGTGTTGTCGGAGTCGTTGAAGGTGCGGTCGGACTGTGCGTCCGGAACGTATTTCACGCAGACGACGATGTTCATGCGCTGATCGTCCTCTTCCAGGTAGGGAATGAGATGAGGTCAGGTGCCATCCTTACAGTCCGCCCTCGTGGAGGGCACACCCGCGCCGCGTGACGCTCACCACGGGTGCGCCTCGCAGTCGTCAGGAGGTGACCGTGGACACACCAGCACCACTGGCCATCACCGGCGAACGCACCGTGCCCGGCGTGTGGCACGAGAACCACTGGTTCCGACGCCACGAGGCCGCGTATGCCGCCCTCCCGCGCTGGGTGCCCACCGCGCCCCGCGTCGTCCTCGACGCCGGTTGCGGCGAGGGGTACGGCGCGGCCCTGCTCCGCGGCGCGTGGCCGGACACGCGCGTGATCGGGGTCGACTACGACCCCGTGGCCACTGCCCACGCGGCGCGCACCTACGGGGGCGAGCAGGCTGCACACGTCCGGGCCGGCCTGACCGCGCTCCCCTTCGGCGACGCCGTCGCGGACCTGGTGGTGTCCCTGCAGGTCCTCGAGCACCTGTGGACCCCGTGGGAGTACGTCGCAGAGCTGGCGCGCGTCACCGGCGCGGGCGGGGTGGTCGTTCTGTCGACGCCGAACCGGCTGACCTTCTCCCCCGGGCTCGGTCGCCACGCGGCGCCGACGAACGCCTACCACTCCCGCGAGTACGACGCGGCGGAGCTCCAGGTCGAGCTGGAGGCCTGGCTGCCGGGCTGGCGCGTGCAGGTCGTCGGCCTGCACCTCGGGGAGCGGCTGCGCTCCTGGGAGGCGTCGCACGGGTCGCTGACGCACGCCCTGGCCTCCCCTCCCGGGGGCTGGGGCGAGGAGCTGCGCGAGGCGGTGGTCTCGACGACCGCCACGGACTTCGTGGTCGGCGAGCCGGACGACGACTGCCTCGACCTCGTCGCCGTGCTCACCGCGGCCTGAGACCGGTCCTCGCTGCGGTCCCCGTCAGGCACGGGCTGCAGTCAGGCGTCCCCGGTGGAGCGGCGGCCTGCCTTGAGCTGCCCGCGCCGCTTCTTGGAGTCGAGGCGTCGGCGCCTCGACCCCATCGTGGGTCGCGTGGCCCGGCGCGGCGGCGGGTCGGGCGCCGCCGCCTCGCGGATCAGCGTGACCAGTCGCTTGCGGGCGGCGACGCGGTTCTGGCGCTGCGCGCGGTGCTCCGAGGCGACCACCATCAGCCGACCGCCGACGAGGTGGGTCGAGAGCCGCTCCAGCAGCCGCTCGCGCACCCGCTCGGGCAGGGCGGCCACGGCCGTCGAGGTCGAGGGGTCGAACTCGAGCTCGACGCGGCTGTCGGTGGTGTTGACGCCCTGGCCCCCCGGCCCGGACGACCGGGAGAACCGTTCGACCAGCTCGCCGGCGTCGATGCGCAGGCCCTGCGGCAGGCCGGGGCCCGGCGGCACCGCCAGCGCGGCTCCGGGCTGGGGCCGGCTGGCGGAGGGCGTCGTCACGCACCCACTCCACCACAGCAGCGCGCAGGGGGTACGGCAGACTGCTCCCTCGTGACCTCACCGGTGCCGGGCACGTTCTGTCTCGTCCTGCACTCCCACCTGCCGTGGCTGCCGGGCCACGGGGTGTGGCCGCTGGGCGAGGAGTGGCTGTCGCAGGCGTGGGCCGAGTCCTACGTCCCGCTCGTGGCAGAGCTGGACTCCCTTGCCGCAGAGGGACATCGCGACGTCCTCACGCTCGGCGTCACCCCGGTGCTGGCGGCCCAGCTCGACCACCCGAGGATGCGGCGCGACGTCGGGACGTGGGTCGGGCTGTCCCAGCAGCGGGCCAGGGAGCTGGGCTTCGACGCCGACCCCGTGCGACGAGCCGCCGCGACGAGGGAGTATGCCGCCGCGGGCAGGGTCGAGCGCCTGCTCGCCATCCGGTGGAGCGGGGGCGGCTCACCGGTGCTGAGGTCGTTGCGCGACGCTGGTGTGGTCGAGCTGCTCGGTGGTCCCGCTGCGCACCCGTTCCTTCCCCTGCTGCTGCCCGAGGTGGCCGCCCTGGCCCTCGAGTCGGGGTTGTCCGACAGCACCTGGCGTCTCGGCGAGCGGCCCCGAGGCATCTGGTCCCCCGAGTGCGGTTGGGCACTGTCCCTGGCTCCCGCCTTCAGCGCTGCCGGGGTGGGCCACTTCGTGGTCGACGAGCAGCTCGTCCGCGACGCGGGGGGCCACCCCCATGCCGCCTGGCGGGTGAAGGGCACCGACGTGGTCGCGGTCCCCCGCGACCTCGACGTGACCAACCTCGTGTGGTCCTCCCGGACCGGGTACCCGGCGGCCGCGGCGTACCGCGACTTCCATGCCCGCGAGGAGTTCACCGGCATCCGCCTGTGGGCGGTGGGTCGCGGGCACGACGGCAGCCCCGCGCCGTACGACACGGACGCAGCCTCGGCCCAGGTGGACCGGGACGTCGCGCACTTCGTCGACGCGGTCCGTGCCAGGCTCGAGCAGGCCCACGCCGCGACGGGCGGACCAGCGCTGGTCGTGGCCGCCTACGACACCGAGCTCTTCGGTCACTGGTGGCACGAGGGCCCGACCTTTCTGGGTCGTGCGCTGCGGGCATTGCGGGCCAACGACATCCGCGTCGACACGCTCGAGAACGCCCTCGCTCGCGACGACGGCCGGCACGTCGCCGGCGAGCTGGAGCTCGGCGCCGGCTCGTGGGGCGCAGGAAAGGACTTCTCGGTCTGGGACGGACCAGCAGTCGCGCAGATCGCCGACGAGAACCTGTGGATGCAGCACCGCTGGCTCGCCCTCGTCGAGCGTGAGAGATCCGCGGGGCGCGTCGGGAACCGTCGCCCCGACCTCGACCAGCTGCTCATGACGTTGTGGAACGCGCTGTCCAGCGACTGGGCCTTCCTCGTCTCGCGCGGTCAGTCCGTCGACTACGCGCTGCGCCGCGCGCAGGAGCACCGCGCCGACTTCCACCGGCTCGCCCAGCTCGTCGAGGACCAGGACGCGGCCGGCGCGCTGGACGAGACGCGGCGGCAGGCCCGGCACGACTGGACCTTCCCCGCGCTCGACGCCCGGCTGCGTCCCCGCTGACCGATCCGGCGGCCCGGCCGGGTGGTCGAGCCGGACGGTTCAGGCCGGGTGGGTCCAGGCGGACTCGGGAGCGACTGCTCGCTCCTCGGGTTCGGCAGGCAGGCGCACCTCGAAGGTCGAACCTCGCTCGACGGCGAGGACGCGCACCGTGCCTGCGTGACGCTCGACGACCTCGCGGACCAGCGCGAGACCCAGACCGAAGCCGGGCGACGCCGCGTCCTTGGCGAAGCGGTCGAAGATCCGGCTCGCCGCCCCTGGGTCGATGCCGGGGCCGTCGTCAGCCACGGTGAGGACGACATCAGCACCCTCGTCGACCAACCGCACCGTCACCGCGGTCTCGGCGTGGTGCAGGGCGTTGTCGACGAGCGCGTCCACCACCCGACGCAGGGCTGCGTGCGCACCGCGCACCGGCGCGACCGCACGGAGATCGGCCGCCAGGCGCACCCCGCGCTGCGTGGACAGCTGGTGGTCGAGGTCGAGGACCTCCTCGACGAGCCCGAGGAGGTCGACCAGCTCTCCGGCCTCCGGTGAGGCGTCCACCTCGGCTGCGTGCAGCAGGTCCTCGACGATGTCGGCGAGCGCGGCCGCCTCCCTCCTCAGGAGATCGACCTCCGCAGCCAGCTCGGCGGAAGCCGGCTTCCCGCGCAGTGCGTCGTGGAGCAGGTCGGCGCGAAGGGCCAAGCGGGCCAACGGAGTTCGCAGCTCGTGGCTGGCGTCGGCGATGAACCGGCGCTGGCGCAGCAGCGCCTCGTCCCACACCGAGACGGCTCGGCGACCGAGCCGTCCGCCGGTGACGAGGGCGACGAGGGCGGCCACCGCGCCCGCTGCGGCCAGGGCGATCAGGAGACGGTGCCGCTCGGACTCGTACGGGGCGATGTCGACGCCGGCCTGCACCACCGAGCCGTCCACCGTCCGTGTGCGCGTCTGGTACTCGGCATCGCCGATGTACGCCTCGCGGTCGACCTCGGTGCCCCTCCTGGCCAGCTCGAGGTCGTCCGCGGTGGGCAGCGAGGACGGCGCCCCGGCGGACGCGGTGCGCACGCCGTCGGACCCGATGCGGACGACCCAGGTCCCCGACGGGACGGACCTGGCGTCCGGAACGGCCAGCAACGCGGTCAGCTGCGACTGCACCTCACGGTGCTGCCCCACCAGCACCAGGCCCACGGTCGCCGCTCCCGCGACGAGCACGCCGGCCACCACTCCGGCCAGGGCTTGCAGGGCGATGACGCGGCGGGCCCGTTCGAAGGCGTCGGTGCTCACGCCTCGCCCAGCTCACCTGCGCGGTAGCCCACGCCCCGGACCGTCCGGACGACCTCGCGCCCGAGCTTGCGCCGGATGCCGTAGACGTAGGTGTCGACCAGGGACAGGCTCCGCGTGCCCGGTGCCAGCGAGTCCCGCAGCTCGTCCCGCGAGAAGACGCGGGTGGGCCTGCGGGCCAGCTGGGCGAGGAACGCGGCCTCGGCCGGGGAGAGCTCGACCGGTGCCCGCCCGGGAACGGTCACGAGGTTCGTCGTCGTGTCCAGCCGGGCTGCACCGAGCGGCAGCACCACGGCACCGTCGTCGAGGTGGCGCCGCAGCAGCGACCGCACCCGGGCGAGCAGCTCGGCGGAGTCGAAGGGCTTCACGAGGTAGTCGTCCGCTCCCCCGTCGAGTCCCTCGACCCGGTCACGCACGGTGCCGTGGGCGGTGAGGACGAGCACGGGGGTGGTCACGCCCTGGCGACGGAGCCGGGAGACGAGGTCGACCCCGTCGCCGTCCGGCAGGCGCCGGTCGACGACCATGACCGCGTGCACGCCGGTCAGGGCCGCGTGCAGACCGGACTGGACGTCACGCACGGCCTGCACGGCATACCCCTGCCCCTCGAAGAGCCGCACGAGGAGGCCACTGAGCTCACGGTCGTCCTCGACGAGCAGCAGACCGGTGCCCGCGGCGTCTCCCATGTCGTCCAGCATGGCAGTGGCTCAGCGGGCCGGGGCGCCTTCGTCCGAACCGCCGCCGGAGGTCGCGGTCTGGCTCCACACCGACTTGGCTCCGCTGTGGCCGATCCGTCCGACCTGGACGAGGGTCCCGAGCGCGGCCACGACGGCGACGACCGCGACGATCCGCATCACCACGGGCGAGGCCCAGCGGGCGGCCTGGCCTCCGTCCCCACCGCGGGTGCCGCGCAGCTCGATCCACGCGAGCGCGAACGCGAGGACGGTCACCACGATCATGAACGGGAGCAGGGTGTCGCCGAGCTCGGTGTGCTCGCGCAGGAGGGCGGTCTCCTGCACGGTGTGCTCGAGGTTCTCACCGCTGCTCGTCGCCAGCGGCACCAGCACGAGTCCGACGAGCGCCGCGGCCGGGGTGGCGTACCGCGCCCAGCGGCGGAACCGTGGCGAGACCGCCGACGCCGCGAGCAGCAGCGCGGCCAGCGGGACGAGCACCACGACGGCGTGCACGATCAGGGGGTGGACGGGCAGGCCGAGGATGGTGCTGGGCATGGTTTCTCCTGGTCGTCAGGGCTGGAGGCCACAGCCTCCCCCGCGTTTCTCAACCGATTCTCAAGAGCGCGGGCGTGGGACGCGGGTCAGCTCCGAGACCTGACGACCCGGCCCGGCACGCCGGCGACGACGGAGAGCTCGGGGTACTCGCCGCGCGCGACGGCCGACGCCGCGACGACGCTGTGGGAGCCGATGCGGGTACCGCGCGTCACGACGACCTTGGTCCCGATCCAGACGTCGTCGCCGATGCGCACCGGGGACTTGACGATGCCCTGGTCCTTGATCGGGACGTCGAGCCGGTCGGTGACGTGGTCGAAGTCGCAGACGTAGACGTCGTCGCCGAGCAGGCAGGCGTCGCCGATGGAGATGTCGAGCCAGCAGTTGATGGTGTTGCGTATGCCGATCACGGACTTGGCGCCGATCCGCAGCGTCCCCTCGTGGGCACGGACCCGCGCATGGGCACCGAAGTGGGAGTAGGCGCCGACGACAAGGCGTCCGTACCCCTCGCGGACCTCGAAGCGCACGTCGGGGCCGATGAAGCACGGGCCCTCGAACCTCAGGGACGGGTAGCGCGCACTCGCTCGGGCCATCCGCACGTAGCTGAGCAGGTGGTGGCGCGTGAACGCCCGGTGGGACAGGGCCCAGCCCACCCACCGCACCCACAGCAGGGGCCGGGGCAGTCCCCACGGCCCGAGCGAGCCGCCCGCCCCGTGCTCGGCCGGCGTCATGTCGGCATCGGCCGCGGCGTCCACCTCAGCCGGGCTTCACGCCGGTGATCCCGACGTTGTAGAAGAACCTGGCCGGCACCGCCCGCGCCAGCACCCGGTCGACGACGGACAGTCGTCGCCACGAGCCGTAGGCGAACATCGCCCAGCCCCAGCCGAGGGCACCGGGCTTCACGGCAGCCTCGAAGGTGCGCACCGGCCACCCGAGGAAGGCCGCGGTCAGCTCCTCGGTCTGCGTCCGGACGTCCACGGCGCCGGCGCGCAGTGCCATCCGGGCGAGCTCGTCGGGGTCGAAGGTGTGCAGGTCCACGACGGCTTCCAGCGCCGCCGCCCGGGACGACTCGTCGAGCGCCTCCGCGTCCTTGGCCCACTGGGCTCGCAGGGGCGGCAGGGCCGTGATCGCCCTGGTCGCGTGCCACGTGATCCGGCCGAGGCGGCGGGCGTACCAGTCACCGATGCGGGTCGGCTCGCCGGCGACGACGAACCTGCCACCAGGCTTGAGCACCCGCAGCATCTCGGCGAACGCTGCCTCCACGTCGGGGATGTGGTGGATCACCGCGTGACCCACGACGATGTCAAAGGTGTTGTCGTCGTAGGGAATGCGCTCGGCATCCGCGACCCGCCCCTCGACGGCGAATCCGAGCTTCCCGGCGTTCGCCCGCGCCGCCTCGACCATCCCCGGAGACAGGTCGGTCACGTGGACCTCGTCGAGGATGCCCGCCTGCTTGAGGTTGAGCGAGAAGAAGCCGGTGCCGGCCCCGAGCTCGAGCGCAGTGGCGTAGGGCAGCGGATCGGGCGTGCCCGTGACCGCCTCGAAGCGGTCACGGGCGTACTCGATGCAGCGCTCGTCGAAGGAGATCGACCACTTGTCGTCGTAGGTCTGCGCCTCCCAGTCGTGGTAGAGCACCTGGGCGAGCTTGTTGTCCTCGAAGGCTCTCGAGACGTCCTCGCGGCTCGCGGGCGCGCCGCCCGCGGGACCGGAGGTGGAGCGGGAGGCCATCGGTCAGGCGCCCTCGAACTTCGCCTTGCCGGGTCCGTTCTCGACGAACGACGTCATGCCCGTCGCCCGGTCCTTGGTGGCGAACAGCGACGCGAAGAGCATCCGCTCGATCTCCAGGCCGGTGTCGAGGTCGACCTCGATCCCCCGGTCGATCGCCTCTTTGGCGGCACGGATGGCGTAGGCCGGGCCGCCGACGTAGGGCGCGAGCCGGGCCCGCGCGGCGGCATACACGTCCTGCGCCTCGACCACCTCGTCGACGAGGCCGATCGCGAGCGCCTCGTCGGCGGACACGAACCGGCCGGAGAAGATGATGTCCTTGGCCTTTGCCGGGCCGACGAGACGGGCGAGCCGCTGGGTGCCACCGGCTCCGGGGATGATCCCGAGCAGGATCTCCGGCTGGCCGAGCTTGGCGTTCGAGGCGGCGACGCGGAAGTCGCACGCGAGCGCGACCTCGCAGCCCCCACCGAGGGCGTAGCCGGTGATCGCGGCGACCGTCGGCTTCGGGATGCGGGACAGGGCCTTGGTGAAGTCCTGGAGGGCGCCGGAGTGGTCGGCCATGTCGGTGTACGACATGGTCTCCATCTCCTTGATGTCGGCACCGGCGGCGAAGACCTTCTCGCCGCCGTAGATGATCACGCCGGAGACGTCCTTGCGCTCCCCCACCTCGACGGCGGCGGCCGCGAGCGCCGCCTGGACCTCACGGTTGAGGGCGTTCATCGGCGGGCGGTTCAGCAGGATCGTCGCGATGCCGCCCTCGACCTCGACGGAGACGAGGTCGCTCACGCGGGAGCCCCGTCCGTCGGCGGCTCGCCCTCCGTCGGACCGGCTTCGCCGCCCATGATGCGCTCGTGCCACATCTGCACGCCCGCGAGGACCAGCTGGATGGTGACGTTCACGAGGCCGGGGACGTCGGTGCTGGGGGTGACGATGTGCTCACCGGTGACGACAAGGGTGTCGTTGGCGAGGCCGGCCTTGACGATGTTGAGCTGGAGGGTGATCTCGTTGCAGGTCGCCAGCCGCGTCAGCGGGTCGCTGGGCACCGAGTCGCTGATGGCCCACTGGCCGAAGAGGCGCATGATCTGGAAGTCGCCCTCGGTGCAGCGGACGAACAGCTGCTGGTCCTGCACGGTGAACGCGACGTCGCCGTCACCGTCGATGTCGGGCGCGAGCCCCATGTCGATCAGGGCGTCCAGGACGCGTCCGCGGAGGGGGTGCTCGTCCGCGGGCGGCGGGAAGTTGGGCAGCGACGTGGGATCAGTCATGCGCCAACCGTAACCACTACCTAGGCTGAGGACCATGTCGCCTGCCACGCGCCCGCGTGACCTTCCCCCCACCCTCGGCATGACCCTCGTCGAGGGTGGCGCGGAGTTCGCGGTGTACGCCGGGCACGCAGAGTCGGTCGAGGTCTGCCTCTTCGACGCCGGTGACAGCGACGGCTCGACGGAGCGGCGCGTCCCCCTGACCGAGCGCACCCACGGGACGTGGTTCGGCTTCCTCCCCGGCGTGACCGCGGGTCAGCGGTACGGCGTGCGCGCCGACGGTCCGTGGCGCCCTCAGGAGGGCCTGCGCTACAACCCCCACAAGCTCCTCCTGGACCCCTACGCCCGCGCCATCGAGGGCGACGTCGACTGGTCCCCTGAGGTCTACGCCCACGCCGTCGACGCGCGGCTCAAGGGTGACGACGTGCTCCGCGGGAGCCTCGACAGCGCCGGCTCGGTGCCCCGCTGCGTCGTGGTCGAGGACCGCTTCGACTGGGGCGACGACCGCCACCCCCACACCCCGCTCGCCGACTCCGTCGTCTACGAGGCGCACGTCCGGAACCTCACGATGCTCCACCCCGAGGTGCCCGACCACCTGCGTGGCACGTATGCCGGGTTGTGCCACCCGGCGGTCATCGCCCACCTCAAGGCGGTGGGCGCGACCGCGGTCGAGCTGCTGCCGGTGCACGCCTTCGCGTCCGAGCCCGAGGTGAGCCGTCGCGGGCTGACGAACCACTGGGGCTACAACACCCTGGGCTTCTTCGCCCCGCACTCCCCCTATGCCTCGACCACCGACCCGCAGGGCGCCCTCGACGAGTTCAAGGGCATGGTGAAGATCCTGCACGCCGAGGGCATCGAGGTCCTGCTGGACGTCGTCTACAACCACACGGCCGAGCAGTCCCGGCAGGGCGCCTCGCTGTCGTGGCGCGGGCTGGACAACCGCGCCTACTACCGCCTCGACGACCGCGGACAGGACATCGACGTCACCGGCTGCGGGAACACCCTGGACCTGCGGCACGCCATGGTCTGCAAGATGGTCCTGGACTCGCTGCGCTACTGGGTGGACGAGTGCCACGTCGACGGCTTCCGGTTCGACCTGGCGGTCGCCCTCGGGCGCGGGCAGAACGACGACTACGACCCCAACCACCCGTTCCTCGTGGCCCTGCGCACCGATCCGGTCCTGTCGCGGGTGAAGCTCATCGCCGAGCCCTGGGACGTCGGCATCCACGGCTGGCGCACGGGGCAGTTCCCCCCGCCCTTCGCCGAGTGGAACGACCGCTTCCGCGACGCCGTCCGGACCTTCTGGCTGCAGGACGTCGCGACTCAGGTGCACGGCAACGAGGGCCACGGCATCCGTGAGCTGGGCACCCGGATGGCAGGGTCCCAGGACCTCTTCGGCGCCCGCGACCGCGGGCCGGTCGCGTCGGTGAACTTCGTCGCCGCCCACGACGGGTTCACGGTCGCCGACCTCACGGCATACAACTCCAAGCACAACGGGCCCAACGGTGAGGGGAACCGCGACGGGACGGACGGCAACCGGTCCTGGAACCACGGGGTCGAGGGGCCGGTGGACGCCGGGGACGAACGCAAGGACGACATCGAGGCCGCGCGCCGGCGCTCGATGCGCAACCTGCTCGCCACCACGCTGCTGGCCACCGGGGTGCCGATGCTCAACGCGGGCGACGAGTTCGGGCGCTCGCAGGGCGGCAACAACAACCCCTACTGCCAGGACAACGAGGTGTCGTGGTTCGACTGGGGGTTCGAGGACTGGCAGCAGGACCTGCTCGCGACCACCGGCTTCCTCACCCGGCTGCGGGCCGACCACCCCGTGCTGCGCCAGCGGACCTTCTTCACCGGACGCGCCGTCCACGCCGACGGCTCGACCGACCTTTCGTGGTTCGGCGCCGACGGCGACCCGATGGTCAACGGCCGCTGGGAGGATCCGTCCACCCGGACCCTGCTGATGTACCTCAACGGCGCCTGGCTCGAGCACCACTCGCTGCTGCTGGTGCTGCGCGGTGACGCCGAGGACGGCAAGGTCACCCTGCCGACGGTGCCCGGCCTGACCGGCTACGAGCTGCTCTGGGACTCCGCCGACGAACGCCCCGCGGACGGCCCCGCGCCCGTGGTCGACCCGGGCGTGGTCGCCGTCAGGGGTGCCAGCCTGCAGGTCTACCGCGCCGTCGACCAGACCTGAGTCGGGACGCGGTCAGTCCTCGTCGGCTCGGTGGGGACGCGGGTGGGTGACCAGGGCGGCCACCGCCGGTGAGAGCACGAGGCCGAGCACCCACCACGGGACGACCGACTCGGCGCGGCCCACCACACCCCACCCCCACGCCACCAGGAGCGCGGCGGTGACCAGACCCACCGGCGCGATGCGCAGCCGCACGCACCAGACGATGATCGCGCTGGCCGCCACGACCGGCACCAGCACCGTCAGGAGGAGCAAGCCCCACAGGGCCACCTCCCCGGCCCCCTCGGTGGCGGGGACCAGCAGCAGCAGCGCGAGCACGACGGCTGCCACGAGGACACCGACGGCCTCGACCGCGTACGCCCGGGCGACCCGGCTCCAGCCACGAGCACTGTTGACTCCCCGAGGCACCCGTCGGTGCCGAGCCCTGCGTGCCCCCATCGGTCGATCGTCGCAGAACCCCGGCCCGGGCGCCCCTCAGCCAGCGAGGTCGGCGATGACCGTTGCGGCGACGCCGCGTCCGAACCCGGACGCAGCTGTGCCGCGCGCCCTCAGGACGCGCGGCACAGCCGGGTGTGGCAGGTGGTGGCGTCAGGCGTTGGCCACCAGGCCGAGCTCGCTCGTGCTGGCCAGGCCGGCGTGCCTGGGCAGCACCCGGACGGTGTAGCCGAAGGCGCCGGTGCGGGCGAGGGCGAGGTCGCCGGCGAACTGGTGGCGGCCACCTTCGTAGGACTCGACGAACTCCAGCGGCGCGTACTGCACGTCGCGCAGCTCGTCGGAGTCGCGCGCCGTGCCGTGCGCGACCTGGACCTCGACCTGGTCGGGGGTCAGCTCGCCGAGCGACACGTAGGCGCGCACGTGCAGGGTCTCGCCGATCTGCGGTGAGTCCGAGACGCCCGAGGACTCGACGTGGTCGACCTGCACCGACGGCCACGCGGAGCGGACCGTGGACTTGTAGGCCGCGAGGTCGCGAGCGCCCTCGAAGGAGTTGCCGGACGCGGCCCAGCCAGCGCGGGCGGCGGGCCCGTAGAGCTGGGTCGTGTAGTCGCGGACCATGCGGCTGGCGAGCACCTTCGGCCCGAGGGTGCGCAGGGTGTGGCTGATCATGGACAGCCAGTTCTGCGGCAGGCCGGCCTCGTCGGTGTCGTAGAACCGCGGGGCGACGGAGTTCTCGATGAGGTCGTAGAGCGCGGCCGCCTCGAGGTCGTCGCGGCGGTCCTCGTCCTCGACGCCGTCGGCGGTGGGGATGGCCCAGCCGTTCTCACCGTCGAACCACTCGTCCCACCAGCCGTCGAGGATCGACAGGTTGAGTCCACCGTTGAGGGCGGCCTTCATGCCGGACGTCCCACAGGCCTCCAGCGGGCGCAGCGGGTTGTTGAGCCACACGTCGCAGCCCGGGTAGAGGTACTGCGCCATGGCGATGTCGTAGTTCGGGAGGAACACGATGCGGTGGCGGATCTCGGGGTCGTCGGCGAAGCGGACCATCTGCTGGATGAGCTGCTTGCCGGTCTCGTCGGCAGGGTGCGACTTGCCGGCGATGACGAGCTGGATCGGCCGCTTCGGGTCGAGCAGCAGTCGCTTGAGGCGCGCGGGGTCGCGCAGCATCAGGGTGAGCCGCTTGTAGGTCGGGACGCGGCGGGCGAACCCGATGGTCAGCACGTCGGGGTCGAGGATGTCGTCGACCCAGCCGAGCTCGGCCGGGCTGGCGCCACGCTTCTTCCACGAGGAGCGGGTGCGGCGGCGGGCCTCGAGGACCAGCTGCTCGCGCATCTCGCGCTTGGTGGCCCAGATGGCCTCGCGCGGGACCTCCTCGATGCGGTTCCAGGCGTCGTCGCGCTCGAGGTCGTGGGTGCCGAGGTGCTTGTCGGCCAGCTCGTAGACGCGACGGTCCACCCAGGTGCCGGCGTGGACACCGTTGGTGACGCTGGTGATCGGGACCTCGTCGTCGTCGAAGCCCGGCCACAGGCCGTCGAACATGCCCCGGCTGACGACACCGTGCAGCTGGGAGACGCCGTTGGCGCGACCGCCGAGGCGCAGGCCCATCACGGCCATGTTGAACATGCCGGACTGGCCGCCCGGGTAGTCCTCGGCACCGAGGGCGAGGAGCTTGTCGACCGGCACGCCGGCGACTGCCTGCTCGCCACCGAAGTGCAGCTCGATGAGGTCGGCGCCGAACCGGTCGATGCCGGCGGGGACGGGCGTGTGGGTCGTGAAGACCGTGGCGGCACGGACGGCCTCGAGCGCCTCGTCGAAGGACAGCCCGGCCGACTGCGTCAGCTCGTGGATGCGCTCGACACCGAGGAAGCCGGCGTGGCCCTCGTTGGTGTGGTAGACGTCCGGGGTCGGGGCGCCGGTGAGGCGCGACCACAGGCGCAGCGCCCGGACGCCACCGATGCCGAGGAGCATCTCCTGCTGGAGGCGCTGCTCGCCGCCGCCGCCGTAGAGACGGTTGGTGATGTTGCGGGCAGCCTCGTCGTTGTCGGGCACGTCGGAGTCGAGCAGCAGCAGCGGCACCCTGCCGACCTGCGCGCGCCAGACGTGGGCGTGCAGCTCGCGGCCGCCCGGCAGCTCGAGGGTGATGACGCAGGGCGTGCCGTCGTCCTCGCGCAGCATGCTCAGCGGCAGGCCGTCGGGGTCGAGGACGGGGTAGGTCTCCTGCTGCCAGCCGTCGCGGTTGAGGCTCTGCTTGAAGTAACCGGTCTTGTAGAAGAGGCCGACGCCGACGATCGGGACACCGAGGTCGGAGGCCGTCTTGAGGTGGTCGCCGGCGAGGATGCCGAGACCGCCGGAGTACTGCGGCAGCACCTCGGTGATGCCGAACTCCGGGCTGAAGTAGCCGATCGCCTTCGGGGCTCCCGCGCCGTCCTCGTCCTGGGCCTGCGCCCACGCCTGGTACCAGCGCGGCTCGGTCAGGTAGGTGTCGAGGTCGGCCTTGGCCGCCGCGACGGCGGCCACGAAGCCGGCGTCGGCCGCGAGGTCGGCGAGCTCGTTCGGCGACAGGGCCGACAGCAGGCGGACCGGGTCCTTGCGGACCTTGGCCCAGCGCTGCGGGTCGATGCGCTCGAACAGGTCGCGCGTCGGGGGGTGCCAGGACCACCGGAGGTTGCTCGCCAGGTCGCCGAGGGCGGCGATGGGGGCGGGCAGGACAGTACGGACGCTGAAGCGTCGAATCGCCTTCACGAGAGGGGATCATAGGGCCAGCGGCTGGCTTCGCTGCTGCCTTCTTGCAGATCTTTCAGAAAGTTTCACGGGCCGGTCCGTCGCGGGGTCGCCCCGGCACTCCCGTGTGGTCCACCTGATGGGTGCCGCGTGGTCCGGGGAGGTGCACGGGGCCCCAGACCGAGTAGCGTCGGGCGCGTGACTGCGACGCCTCCGGCAACCACACCCACCTCCCCCGACGCCCCGTCCACGGGCAGCACCGGCACCCGCCCCAGCGCGGCGCCCGCCCCCACCACCAGACCACCCCAGACCCCCATCGGCCGGATCCCGGTCCAGGACGTCAGCCCCGTCGTCGACGGTGGCGCCCGCCCGGCGAAGTCGGTGGTCGGCGAGCAGTTCACCGTGACCGCCACGGTCTTCCGCGAGGGCCACGACGCCGTCAACGCCTCGGTCGTCCTCACCGCCCCCGACGGCTCCGAGCGCGTCCTGCCAATGGCCAGCACCAACCCGGGCCTGAACGCCTGGGAGGCCGTCGTCGAGGCGGACGAGCCCGGCTGGTGGTCCTACCGCGTCGAGGGTTGGTCGGACCCCTACGCGACGTGGGAGCACGACGCCTCGATCAAGGTGGCCGCCGACATCGACGCGGAGATGATGCTCGAGGAGGGTGCCCGCGTCCTGGAGCGGGCCGTTTCCGAGGTGGATCGCGACGCATCGCAGCAGACCGTCCTCCGGGACGCGATCACCGCGCTGCGCGACACCCGCCGGCCCCCGCTGGCACGCCTGCACGCCGGCACCGACCCGTCGGTCGAGCGCGAGCTCGCCGCCCGCCCGCTGCGCGACCACGTCAGCCCCTCGACCGACCTCCCGCTGCTCGTCGAGCGCGAGCGCGCGCTGTACGGCGCGTGGTACGAGATCTTCCCCCGCTCCGAGGGAGCCGTGCAGGATCCGACCACCGGGAAGTGGACGAGCGGCACCCTGCGCACGGCGGCCGATCGCCTTCCGGCCATCGCGGCCATGGGCTTCGACGTCGTCTACCTCACGCCGATCCACCCGATCGGCACCACTGCGCGCAAGGGGCCGAACAACACGCTCGAGGCCGGGCCCGACGACCCGGGCAGCCCCTACGCCATCGGCTCCCCCGACGGCGGCCACGACGCGATCCACCCGGACCTCGGCACCTTCGCCGACTTCGACGCGTTCGTCGCCCGCACCGAGGGGCTCGGCATGGAGGTCGCGATGGACATCGCGCTCCAGTGCTCCCCCGACCACCCCTACGTGCAGTCCAACCCCGAGTGGTTCACGACGCGGGCCGACGGCACGATCGCCTACGCCGAGAACCCGCCCAAGAAGTACCAGGACATCTACCCGCTCAACTTCGACAACGACCCCCAGGGGTCCTACGCCGAGATGCGCCGGATGATCCAGGTCTGGATCGACCACGGGGTCAAGATCTTCCGCGTCGACAACCCGCACACCAAGCCGGTCGAGTTCTGGCAGTGGCTCATCGACGACGTCGCCCGTGACCACCCCGAGGTGATCTGGCTGGCCGAGGCGTTCACCAAGCCGGCGATGATGCACTCGCTCGGCAAGGTCGGGTTCCAGCAGTCGTACACCTACTACGCCTGGCGCAACCAGAAGTGGGACCTCACGGAGTACGTCGAGGAGCTCGCCGGTGACGCGGCGGCATACATGCGTCCCTCGTTCTGGCCCACGACGCACGACATCCTCACGCCCTACATGCAGTTCGGCGGCCCGGCCGCGTGGAAGCTGCGTGCCGCCCTCGCCGCGACGCTGGTGCCGACCTACGGCATCTACGCGGGCTACGAGCTCGTCGAGCACGTCGCCCGCCCGGGCGCCGAGGAGCAGATCGACAACGAGAAGTACCAGTACAAGAACCGCCACTGGGAGGACTACGAGCCCGGCGGCGCCAAGGAGGGCCAGTCGCTGGCCGGCTACCTCACGCGCATCAACGAGATCCGCCGCGAGCACCCCGCCCTGCACTGGCTGCGCAACATCACGTTCCACCACGTCGACGACGAGAACATCATGGCGTTCTCCAAGCGGCGCACCCTCCCGGACGGCAGCGAGGACATCATCGTCGTCGTCGCCAACCTCGACCCGCACAGCACGCGCGAGTCGACCGTCCACCTCGACATGCCCGCCCTCGGCCTCGGCTACGAGGACGGCATCGCCGCCCAGGACCTCCTGACCGGCGCGTCCTGGCACTGGGGTGAGCACGTCTACGTCCGACTCGGTCCCGAAACCGAGCCCGTCCACATCGTCGCCATCCGGAGGTTCTGATGCAGGGTCTCAACCTCAACCAGCCTGGTCTCAAGCACGACCCCGAGTGGTTCAAGACCGCGGTCTTCTACGAGGTGCTCGTCCGCGGCTTCGGCGACTCCAACGGGTCGGGTGCCGGTGACTTCACCGGTCTCATCGGCCGCCTCGACTACCTCCAGTGGCTCGGCGTCGACTGCCTCTGGCTGCCGCCGTTCTACGCGTCACCGCTGCGAGACGGTGGCTACGACATCGCCGACTACACCGCGGTGCTGCCGGAGTTCGGCACGCTGCCGGACTTCCAGGAGCTCGTGTCGCAGGCGCACGCCCGCGGCATCCGCATCATCACCGACTTCGTCATGAACCACACCAGCGACCAGCACCCGTGGTTCCAGGCGTCGCGCTCGGACCCTGAGGGCCCCTTCGGCGACTTCTACGTGTGGTCCGACACCGACGAGCCGTACTCCGACGCGCGCATCATCTTCATCGACACGGAGGTCTCCAACTGGACCTTCGACCCGATCCGTCGGCAGTTCTTCTGGCACCGCTTCTTCTCCCACCAGCCCGACCTCAACTTCGAGAACCCCGCCGTGCACGAGGCGATGTTCGACGTCGTGCGGTTCTGGATGGACATGGGCATCGACGGCTTCCGCCTCGACGCGGTCCCCTACCTCTACGAGGAGGAGGGCCACAACGGCGAGAACCACCCGAAGACGCACCAGTTCCTCGCCAAGCTCCGCAAGATGGTCGACACCGAGTACCCGGGTCGGATCCTGCTGGCCGAGGCCAACCAGCCCCCGGCGGACGTCGTGGACTACTTCGGCACCGAGGAGGAGCCGGAGTGCCAGATGTGCTTCCACTTCCCCGTCATGCCGATGCTCTACTACTCGCTGCGCGAGGAGAAGGCCGCGCCGATCATCGACGTCCTGGCCGACACCCCGCCGATCCCTGCCGGGACGCAGTGGGGCACCTTCCTGCGCAACCACGACGAGCTCACCCTCGAGATGGTGACGCCGGAGCAGCGTGCGGCGATGTACGGCTGGTACTCCCCCGACCCGCGCATGCGGGCCAACGTCGGCATCCGGCGACGGCTGTCACCGCTGCTCGACAACAGCCGGGCGGAGATCGAGCTCATCAACGCCCTGCTCCTGTCGCTGCCCGGTTCGCCGTGCCTCTACTACGGCGACGAGATCGGCATGGGCGACAACATCTGGCTCAACGACCGTGACGCGGTCCGCACGCCGATGCAGTGGACGCCCGACCGCAACGCCGGCTTCTCCGCGGCCGACCCCGGCAAGCTCTACCTGCCGGTGGTCTCCTCGCTCGTCTACCACTACAACAACGTCAACGTCGAGGCGCAGATGGCCACGAGCTCGTCGCTGCTGCACTGGGTGCGGGCCATGCTCGAGATCCGCAAGCGCCACCCCGTCTTCGGTCGTGGGGCGTTCGAGGTCTGCCCGTCCGACAACGACGCGGTGCTCTCGTTCCTGCGCGTCGAGTGGGACCACCAGGACGGCGCCGACTCCGAGGCGGTGCTCTGCATCAACAACCTCTCGAGCCGCCCGCAGGCCACGACGATCCGCGTGCCCGACGAGTTCAAGGGCGCCCAGCTCGCCGACCTGTTCGGGGGCAACGGCTTCCCGAAGATCTCCGACGACGGCACGATCACCGTGACGTTGGGCTCGCGCGACTTCTTCTGGCTCCGGCTGGTGCCGGGTGCTGCCCGTGGCTGAGATCCACAGCACCGCGAGCATCTCCCCGACGAAGCTCGAGCTGGTCGGTCCGTGGATGGCGCGCCAGCGCTGGTATGCCGCCAAGGGGCGCGCGCCGGTCCTGCGCAAGCTCTGGTCGTGGCGCCTCGACGACCCCTCCGGTGACGTGGGGATCGAGACGCTCCTGGTCGTCGACGAGGGCGGTCCCGAGCAGGTCGTCTACCAGGTGCCCCTCACCTACCGGGGGGCTCCGCTCGAGGGCGGCCAGCACGCGCTCGTCGGGACCATGGAGCACAGCGTGCTCGGCTCCCGATGGGTCTACGACGGCACGCACGACCCCGTCTACGCCGCGCAGCTCCTCGCCCTCGTGCTCGGCCAGGTGACCCCGCAGGCCGGGAGCGCCTCCGACACCGCGGAGCCGGCGGTCGTGCCGACGCGTCACCCGTCCTGGACGACGCAGACCACCCTGACCGCTTCGCGGGTGCTGTCCGGCGAGCAGTCCAACACCTCGATCATCTTCGACTGCCTCGATGAGTCGGGCGCCGCGAAACCGTTGATCTGCAAGGTGTTCCGGACGCTCCAGGCCGGGGAGAACCCCGACGTCGTCGTGCAGGGCGCCCTCGCCGAGGCCGGGTCGCTGCGCGTCCCTGGCATGGTCGGCGCCGTGGCCGCCACGTGGCCATCGGTCGACGGCGAGGGGTCCGACCTCGGACACCTCGCCTTCGCGCAGGAGTTCTTCCCCGGCACCGAGGACGCGTGGCGCGTGGCGCTGCGCGCGATCGCCGCGGACGAGGACTTCTCCGACCGGGCCCGTGAGCTCGGTGCCGCCACGGCCGAGGTGCACTCGCGCCTCGCCGAGGTCATGCCCACCGAGCCGGTGACGGCCGAGGCCGTCGCCACCACGGTGGCCGGGATGCGTGGCCGCTACGCCGCAGCAGCGTCCGAGGTCCCGGGACTGGCCGAGCACGAGCAGCGGATCGCCGCCGTGTTCGACCGTGCTGCCGACGCGAGCTGGCCTGCGCTGCAACGGATCCACGGCGACTACCACCTGGGCCAGGTGCTTCAGGTGAACGGTCGGGGCTGGGTCCTGCTCGACTTCGAGGGCGAGCCCCTGCGGCCGCTGTCCGAGCGCACCCGTCCCGATCTCGCCGTGCGCGACGTCGCCGGCATGCTGCGCTCGTTCGACTACGCGGGCGGCTCCTGGGAGCAGGCCCACCCCGGGCAGGACGCCCGCGCGTGGGTCGACGCCGCGCAGCGCGCCTTCCTCGAGGGGTATGCCGCGCAGTCCGGGCGGGACCCGCGCGAGGACGCCGTGCTGCTCACCGCGTTCCAGCTCGACAAGGCGCTGTACGAGGTCGTGTACGAGGCCCGCAACCGGCCGACCTGGTTGACCATTCCCACCACAGCGGTGGTCCGACTGCTTGACGATGCGAGGAAGGACCTTCCGTGAGCCCTTTCGGCAAGAAGGACAAGAAGCCCAAGAAGGCCAAGGCGACCCCCACCGAGCCGACGCCTCCGGTGGCCCCCGCCCCGGCGCCGCAGCCGGCCGGCGCCGAGCCGCCCGCCGAGGAACCGCCCGCCGAGGAACCGGTCGCTGCGGCGGCCGAGTCCGCGGCGGTCGAGCCGACCGTCGAGCCGGCGACCACCGTCGAGGGGGAGTCGGTCCCGCCGCACACCTCTCCCGAGGAGTCGCTCATCGAGAAGCCTGCGGGCTCACCGTCTGCGCCCACGGCGCCGACCACCGAGCCCCCGGTCGACCGCTCCCCCGAGCCCCTGCCCCCGGTCTCCACGCCGGAGGAGGCCATCCGCGCCCTGGCCGACGGCCGCCACCAGCAGCCGCACGACCTGCTCGGCCATCACCTCGAGCCGGCGGGGCTGCGCGTGCGCGCCTACCGGCCGTTCGCGTCCACCGTCGCCGTGCGCTTCGCCGACGGCACCCGACTCGACCTCCAGCACGAGGCCGACGGAGTGTGGGGCGGCCTGCGCGAGGGCGCCGCCGAGACCCAGGACTACCGGCTCCTCGTCAGCTACGCCGACGGGGTCGAGCACGAGATGGACGACCCCTACCGCTTCGCCCCCACGCTCGGTCCGCTCGACCTGCACCTCATCGGTGAGGGTCGCCACGAGCAGCTGTGGACCGTGCTCGGTGCGCACGTCCGCGAGTACGACGGACCGCTCGGCAACGTCGTCGGCACGTCGTTCGCCGTGTGGGCCCCCCGTGCCCAGGCGGTGCACGTGACCGGCGACTTCAACGGCTGGGACGGCCGCAGCCACCCCATGCGCCTGCTCGGAGAGTCCGGGGTCTGGGAGCTGTTCGTCCCCGGTGCCGGTGACGGCACCCTCTACAAGTACCTCGTGCGCGGCGCCGACGGGAAGGTGCGCGAGAAGGCCGACCCGATGGCCCAGGCCACCGAGCTCCCGCCGGGCCGCGCCTCGGTCGTCGTCCGGCCGCAGTACGACTGGAACGACGGCGAGTGGCTCGCCAAGCGGACCGAGAGCAACCACCACGAGCAGCCGATGAGCATCTACGAGGTGCACCTCGGGTCGTGGCGCAGCGGCCACTCCTACCGCGACCTCGCCGAGCACCTCGTCAACTACGTGGCCGACCTCGGCTTCACGCACGTCGAGCTCATGCCCGTCATGGAGCACCCCTACCCGCCGTCCTGGGGCTACCACGTCACGAGCTACTACGCGCCGAGTGCGCGCTTCGGTCGGCCCGACGACTTCCGCTACTTCGTCGACCGCCTGCACCAGGCCGGCATCGGCGTCATCCTCGACTGGGTGCCCGGCCACTTCGCCACCGACCCGTGGGCGCTGGCCCGGTTCGACGGGCTCCCGCTCTACGAGCACCCGGACCCGCGCAAGGGCTGGCACCCCGAGTGGGGTTCGTACATCTTCGACTTCGGCCGCATGCAGGTGCGCAACTTCCTCGTGGCCAACGCGGTCTACTGGCTCGAGGAGTTCCACGTCGACGGCCTGCGCGTCGACGGCGTCGCCTCGATGCTCTACCTCGACTACGCCCGCAAGGACGGCGAGTGGGTGCCGAACATCCACGGCGGCCACGAGAACCTCGAGGCGGTGGGCCTGCTCCAGGAAGCCAACGCGACCGCATACAAGCGGGTCCCCGGCGTCGTGATCATCGCCGAGGAGTCCACGTCGTGGCCGGGCGTCACCAAGCCCACCAGCGGCGGCGGTCTCGGCTTCGGGCTGAAGTGGAACATGGGCTGGATGAACGACTCCTTGAAGTACCTCAAGGAGAACCCCATCCACCGGCAGTACCACCACCACCTGCTGACGTTCTCGCTCATGTACGCCTTCAGCGAGAACTACCTGCTGCCCATCAGCCACGACGAGGTCGTCCACGGCAAGGGCTCGTTGCTGCGCAAGGCCCCCGGCAGCCGCTACGACCAGCTCGCCACGGTGCGGGCGTTCCTCGCCTACCTGTGGAGCCACCCCGGCAAGCAGCTGCTCTTCATGGGCAGCGAGTTCGCCCAGGAGGCCGAGTGGGCCGACGGACGCGAGCTCGACTGGTGGCTGCTCGACCACGCGGCGCACTACCGCGTCCACAACCTCGTCAAGGAGCTCAACCGGGTCTACCGCGAGAACCCTGCACTGTGGGCGCTGGACGCCGACCCGGCCGGGTTCGAGTGGCTCGACGCCGACGACGCAGCAGGAAACACCTACTCCTACCTGCGTTTCGGCCAGCGTGACCGGCAGGGGCCGGTGGTCGCCGTGGCAGTCAACTTCGGTGGCCTCGCGCGCGACCCGCTGCGCCTCGGCGTCCCGCACGCCGGTGACTGGAAGGTCATCCTCGACACGAGCGGGTACGACGAGTTCGGCACGCCGAGCCAGGCGGACGTCGTCGTCACCGCCCAGGAGCACGGTGCCCAGGGCCAGCCGTACTCGGTCGAGGTGCGCGTCGCCGCACTGTCCGCGGTCTACCTCGCGCCGGTAGGCACCGCCGCCGAGCAGACCGTCGAGTCCACCACCACGTCGACCATCGCAGGGTCGCCGCGGGCGACCGCCGCGGAGGACACCACCGAGTGACCGGGCTGTGGGTCGGCGGGGTCCAGGTGCCTCCGCTGGTCCTCCCCGTCGCGATCACGTATGCCGTGCTGGCCGGCCTCGCCCTCCACCGGGGGCGGGGCCGGTGGCCGGTCGTGGTCCCGTGGGTCCTGCTGCTCGGTGCGCTGGCGGTCACCGCCACCGCCACGCTGACGCCGCCGCTCACGCTGGACAACCCCGAGCTCTACGGCGAGTTCGTCGGTCGGCAGTGCGCCGTGGTGGTCCCCGACATGTCGTGGACCGCCATCACCTCGGGCGACCAGCGCCTGCTCAACGTCGCGCTGTTCGTCCCGATCGGGCTGCTGGCCGTCCTCGTGTCGCGAACGCTGCGACGCGTGGTCGTCGGACTCGTCATCGCGGTGGTCGCAGCGCTCCCGGTCGTCATCGAGGCGATCCAGTGGGCCTTCCCCTCCCTGCTCCGGGCCTGCGACACGACCGATCTCGGCGACAACTACGTGGGCCTGTTGACCGGACTCGCCGTCGGTGGACTCGGCGTGGGACTGCGGTGGGCAGCAGGGCGGAACGCTGGCAGAGTGGGCCCATGAACGACCCGCGCGCAGGACAGCCCGCCGAGCCCTCCGACCTGGTCGACGTGGCCCACCTCGTCACCGCGTACTACACGCTGGTCCCCGACCCCGACGACCTCGACCAGCAGGTCGCGTTCGGCACCTCGGGGCACCGCGGGTCGAGCCTGCGCACGGCGTTCAACGAGGCGCACATCCTGGCGACGACCCAGGCCATCTGCGACTACCGGGCCTCCCAGGGGTACGACGGGCCGTTGTTCATCGGCCGCGACACCCACGCGCTGAGCGAGCCGGCCTGGGCCTCGGCGCTCGAGGTGCTCGCCGCGAACGACGTCATCGTCCTGGTCGACGACCGCGACGGCTACACCCCGACGCCGGCCGTCAGCCACGCGATCATCCGCGCCAACGAGGGAAGGACCACCGGCTCGGCACTCGCCGACGGGATCGTCGTGACCCCCTCGCACAACCCGCCGTACGACGGCGGGTTCAAGTACAACCCGCCGCACGGTGGTCCGGCCGACTCCGACGCCACCAAGGTCATCGCCGCCCGGGCCAACGAGCTCATCGCCGGGGGCCTCGCCGACGTGCGACGGATCCCCTACTCCCGTGCCCGGGCCCACTCGCAGGCCTACGACTTCCTCGGCACGTACGTCGACGACCTGCCCGACGTCGTCGACCTCGCCCGCATCAAGGAGGCCGGGATCCGGATCGGCGCCGACCCCCTCGGTGGCGCCGCTGTCGCGTACTGGGGCGAGATCGCCGACCGGCACGGCATCGACCTCACCGTCGTCAACCCGCTGGTCGACCCCACGTGGCGCTTCATGACGCTGGACTGGGACGGCAAGATCCGGATGGACTGCTCGTCGCCCTCGGCGATGGCCTCCCTCATCGCCCGCAAGGACGAGTACGACATCGCGACGGGCAACGACGCCGACTCCGACCGGCACGGCATCGTCACCCCCGACGCCGGCCTGATGAACCCCAACCACTTCCTCGCGGTCGCCATCCAGTACCTCTTCGGCGGGGCACGGCCCGACTGGCCGCAGGGCGCCGCGATCGGCAAGACGCTGGTCTCCTCGTCGATGATCGACCGGGTCGCCTCGGACCTCGGGGCGCGGCTGGTCGAGGTGCCGGTCGGGTTCAAGTGGTTCGTGCCCGGGCTCATCGACGGCAGCTTCGGGTTCGGCGGCGAGGAGTCGGCCGGTGCGTCCTTCCTGCGTCGTGGTGGCGCGGCCTGGACCACCGACAAGGACGGCATCATCCTCGCCCTGCTCGCCTCGGAGATCCTCGCGGCGACCGGCAAGTCCCCCAGCCAGCACTACGCCGACCTGACCGCGCGCCACGGGGACCCGGCCTACGCCCGTATCGACGCCGCCGCCGACCGGCAGCAGAAGGCGAAGCTCGCCGCCCTGTCCCCCGAGGACGTCGCGGCCGACTCCCTGGCGGGAGAGCCGATCACGGCCAAGCTGACCAAGGCTCCCGGCAACGACGCAGCCATCGGCGGCCTCAAGGTGACGACCGACAGCGCGTGGTTCGCGGCCCGCCCGTCCGGCACCGAGGACGTCTACAAGATCTACGCCGAGTCCTTCCAGGGCCCCGAGCACCTCGCGCAGGTGCAGGCCGAGGCCAAGGAGGTCGTGGACGCCGCCCTCCGCGGCTGAACCCGTGGCTCCGCTGTGAGCGGACAGCGGTGCGGAACAACTCGGACATCGACCGACGTTGACACCGACATGACGCCCTCGAACACCCCTCGCCAGATCCGCGAGACCGGGCCTCGCACCTTTCCCCGAGCGAGCAGCACCGGTCCCAACCTCGCCACCCTCGACCGCGTCCGTGGTCTGCGTCGTCCCCGGCTCATGCAGCCGGAGGCGCGCCGTCACCAGGTCGAGCAGGAGTGCCGCGCCTGCTGAAGGCCCCCACTCCTGTCGTCTGACGGGCTCCGCCACCTCGGCGTCAGTCGCGTCCGGGGTCGGTTCGCCCCGAGGTCGGTTCGCCCCGGGTCGGTTCGCCTCCCGGGGAGGCGGGCGTCAGTCGGTCAGCGCGGGCGCCGGTCCACCGACGACGGCCTCGTCAGCGGAGGAGCGCCCGGGGCTCAGCCGTGAGGTCTCGTCCGAGACCCACAGCCGGGTCAGCCCGCCGAAGTGGCCCTCGAACTTGTCCCACTCGTGCTGGGGGTACGTCGACCGGATCGTGTCGGTGAGCAGCCCGCGGAAGTCCGGGGAGTCCACCCACTCCAGCACCATCTCGTCGAGGTGCGGCAGCGCCGCGTCGCAGAACTCGCGGTAGCGGTCGGTCTCGAAGTGGTCGTCCGAAAGCCCTTGGTAGGCAGCGAGCTTCGCCTGGTAGTCCAGCGCCGGGTCGTCGGCGATCTCGAACCAAGGACCGGTGTCGACCTGGGTCTTCGCCTTGCGGCCCGTGGCCACACAGAACACCGACCACTTGAGCAGCGCCTTCATCGCCCACGGGAAGTAGTAGTGCAGCGAGGTCACCGCGACGTCGGGGCAGGCGTTGGCGTAGTCGATCGGGTAGACCACGCCGTCCTTGACGAGCATCTCGCAGGAGTTGAACTCCCACCGGAAGAACGCGTTGACCGTCTGGGCGATGGTGACCGCCTCGGTCCCCACGCCCTCGGAGAGGAAGCCGTGCTCGACGGCATACCGGTTGTGCATGGGCTCGTCGGGGCGGAACTTCATGACCATCGACTCGGGGCCGATGGTCAGCGCCCGGGCGAACACCTCGAACCCGTCGACCGACTTCTGCAGGTGCATGAGCATCTCGCCGGAGTCGTCGTACGCCTCGTGCAGGTCGGCCCGGTCCTTGATCTGGGAGACCCCGCGCCACGCCCCGCCGTCGAACGGCTTCATGAACATCGGGTACCCGAGCTCGTCGGCGATGCGGTCGAGGTCGAAGGACTTGTTGTACTTCTCGGAGGTGAAGGCCCAGCGCGCGTTGTCGAGGGGGTTCTTGTAGGGGACGAGCACGGTCTCGGGGACGTTCATCCCGAGGCGCAGCAGCGCGCAGTACGCCGAGTGCTTCTCCATGGACTGGAACGTGAACGGGCTGTTGAGCAGGTAGACGTCGTCCATGAGGGCGACCTTCTTGAGCCACTCGCGCGGGTGGTAGTACCAGTGCGCGAGGCGGTCGATGACCAGGTCGTGACGAGGCTTGTCGCGCAGGTTGAAGGGCTCGATCGTCACCCGCTCGGTCGACACGTCGTGCTGCGTGCCGTCCGGCCCGGTGATGACGCCCATGCGCTGGGCCAACGTCTCGAACGCGCGGGGCCAGTCGCCCTCGGCGCCGAGGAGCAGTCCGATGAGGTGTTCCTGCGATTTCGCCATGCGCCCCATCCTGTCGGCTGGGGCGCCTCCCCGAAAGTGGAGTCGACGTGTTCGGCTAGAACAACGCGCTCATCAGGGACGTGCGCGCCTTGCGCACCCGCTCGTCGTGCGCCCCGACGACCGCGAACAGCTGCACGAGGTGCACGCGGACCTGCTCGCGCTCGTCACCGCTCGTCGCGCGCACGAGGTCGATGAGGCGCAGGAACGCGTCCTCGACGTGACCGCCGAGGACGTCGAGGTCGGCGACCAGCGTCTGGGCGGCGACGTCGGTCGGGTGCTCCGCCGCGGCGGCGCGGGCAGCCTGGAGGTCGGCGCCCTCGGTGCGCTGCATCAGCCCGACCTGGGCCAGGCCCAGCTCGGCGTCCGCGTCGGCGGGGTTCGCCTTGAGCGCCTTCGTGTATGCCGCGTGGGCGGCGTCGAGGTCGCCGCTCTCGATCGCGTCGTAGGCCTCCTGGTGCAACGGCGGCAGCGGCGGCTCCACCGGCTCGTCGCCGTCCTGTGCCGGGGTCCCGGCGACCTCGACCCGTCCCGTGACGCCGTGCTGGACCGCCAGCCCGAGAAACTCCTCGAGGATGGGGCGCACCGCCTCTGCGGGCTGGACCCCGGCGAACATCGGGACCGGCTGGCCCTGGACCATTCCCATCGTGACCGGGACGCTCTGCACCTGGAAGGCACGCAGCAGCGTGGGATTCTGCTCGACGTCGACGCTGACCACCTGGAGGCGTCCGGCGTGCGCGCCCGCGAGCTCGACCACCGTGTCGAGGTAGGCGCGGGACTCCGGCACCTGGGAGGCCCACAGCACCAGGAGCAGCGGGACGCTGACCGAGGCGTTCGCCACCTCCTGGAAGTTCGCGTCGGTGCCCTCGACGACCAGGCCGGACCGACCGGGGACACCGGTCGGCGCCCCGCCACTGGCGCCGGCGCCACCCGCACCTGTTCCGGCGGGACCACCCGGTGCACCCGCGGGGCCACCTTGCGGCGCCCGAGATGCGTTGGACGGTGCGGTGGCCTTCAGGCCGGTGAGGTCGACGGCCCCACGCAGGCCTCCAGCGGTGAACGGCTGCTCAGTCATGGTGGCGATTCTTCCTCACTGCGGGCCCCGGTGCGCACGCGCCCCGAGCAGGTCAGGAACCCTTCGCGGAGAACAGCACCTCGTCGGCCCCGACGACACCGGCCTTGCCCTCGGCCGGGACGGTGAAGACCACGGTCTCGTAGGACTTGAGCTCGGCGCTCTTGGTCAGCGTCTTCTTCTTCACCAGACGCTGGAACTCCGCACTCGGGGTGAGCGACTTGCCGCCCGACTTGAGCGTGATGGTGTCGGTGCGCTCGAGCAGGGAGAACACCAGGGCTCCCCCACCGCGCAGCGCGATGGCCACGGTCTGCTTCGGCTGGGCCACGTGCTTCTGGGTCAGGGTGGCCAACGCGCCGAAGGCCTTGGCCTGGGCCGCGGCGTTGGCCCGCACCGAGGTCGAGAACGGGTCGGTGGTGTCGACCGCCTCCGCCTTGCCCGGCTTGGGGTACGCGAGGCTGTCGGCGTACTGCGTCACCAGCGCGGCAGGCTCGACGGCCAGCTCGGTGTCCTTGCTGACCAACGGCGACCCGCTGTCCAGCGAGTCGAGCGCGGCCACCTGGGTGCCGGGCGCCATGGTAACGGCGGCGCTCAGCCGGAAGGGCGTCGTCGCGTCGGGCGAGGTGAGGAGGTTGAGCTTCGCCGCCCCCTCGGCGGTCGCGGTCTGCACGAGGATGAGGCGGGGAAAGGCGGTGCCACGGGAGACCGCGAGCACCTTCGGGGGCTCGCTGCGGGTCAGGGGCGCCGGCGTCGCCGTGCCCGCCGGGTCGGCCTCGAGCTTGCTCGCGGCCTCGGCGACCGCGAGCGCACTGCCGGTCAGGGCCTCGTCGCGCAGGGCCTTGGCCGCCTCGGCCGCCTTGGCGTCCTTGACCGGCGCCGCAGCGGCGGCATCGGCTGCGGCGATGACGCGCTCGGCGATCTTCTCCGCACTCGCGGCGTCGATGGGAGCGGTGGTCGTCACCTGCGCCGGCGCCGCGTCGTTGACGCCGACGAGGGCGCTTCCGGCACCGCAGCCGGTCAGGGCGAGGGTGAGGGCGCCGGCGAGGAGCGCGGGGGTGGTCAGCTTCCTCATGCGGAGACCTCCTCGGTGGGACGGGCTTCGTCGGTGGGTGTCGTGGGGTGGACCTGCCGACGACGCTGCTGCCACAGGCCGGCGGCACCGGCGGCGGTGGCCAGCAGCCCGACGAGGGTGACGAGCAGGGCCTGGAAGAACCACGTGCGTCGCTCGATGGTCACGCTCAGCTCGGCGATGTCGGCAGGCTTGCCGTCGGCCGTGGCGATGACGACGGCCTCGGGGGCGTCCTCCTGGGAGACGGCCAGGCGGACCCGGCCCTCACCCTGGAGGCTCTCGCGCCATACGTCCGCACCTGCGAGGGCGGGAGCGGCGCCGGCACCGGCGCGGGAGGAGACCAGCGACCACGAGCGCACCTTCGCGCCCGTCACGGTCCTGGTGTCGGCGCCGCCGACCACGGCCTCGACGTCGGACGGGGTGGCCCGGGCGATGAACACCGGGCTGTCGCCACGGGTCACGACGGTGACCGTGGTGGGGCGCTCGATCCGGTTGAGCAACGAGGGCTCGACGACGACGACACTGCCCTTCGCGGGGGTGCTGGTGAAGGTCGCGCTACCGGAGGGGCCGAGGTTGAACGTGAACCAGGACCCGAGCCCCAGCAGCACGAGCCCGATCACGGTCAGCACGGCCAGGACGGCGCGTTTGGCCACAATCGACACAGTCAGATTCCTTACGTGAATGGGCCGGCACGGGAGTGTTCCCCGCACCGGCATCGTCATCCACCATGACCCAGACGCTCCCTGAGGACAAATCCTCAGCCACCCAAACCGGGACGTCAGTGGCATGATCGCCCGTAATGACCACTCGAGCCCGGCACAGTCACCACCGCCGTCCCGGACGCCCCCGTGAGGAGGCCACGGAGCAGGCGATCACGGCCGCAGCACGCCAGGTCCTCGCCGACAAGGGCGTCGCGCGGATGTCGATGGAGCACGTGGCGGCCAGGGCCGGTGTGGCCAAGAGCACGCTCTACCGGCGGTGGCCGAGCAAGGTCGAGCTGGCCGTGCACGCGGTCGCCGCGACGTTCGACGAGATCGAGGTCGGCGACCACGGCTCGCTGGCCGCCGACATGCGCTCGGGCATCGAGGAGGCCGCCCGCCTCCTTCGGGACCCCTCCACCGGAGGGGCGTATGCCGCGTTGCTGGCCGAGTCGGCCCGCGACCCGGAGGGCGTCGGCACGCAGGTCCGCGAGTCGCTCTCGACCCGGCTGCACGCGCTCGTCGCGACCTCCGTGGCGCGGGCGATCGAGCGCGGTGAGATCCAGCCCGACATGGTCGACGTGGACCTGCTCGCCGATGTCGTGGTGGGTTCGGTCATGCACCGCTCGCTGGCGACCGGCGTGCCGGACCAGGCATTCGTGGACGGGCTCATCGAGCTGCTCGCCGACGTCGCCTACGCCCGGCTGCACCGCGCGGCGGTGGCCGCGAGCGCCGCCCGCGCGACCGACTAGAAGCGGGCCGGCTCGCGGTAGATGCCCCACTCGTCGCGCAGGGCGTTGCAGATCTCGCCCAGCGTGGCCTCGGCACGGACCGCGTCGAGCATGGCGGGGAGCATGTTGTCGTCGGTGCGGGCGACCTCGACCATGTGCGCGACGGCGGCGCGGACGGCGTCCTCGTCGCGGGCGGCCTTGCGGGTCGCCAGCGCGGCGACCTGCTCGGTCTCGACCTCGTGGCTGACGCGCAGGATCTCGAGCTCGTGGGTGACCGAGGCGGTGTGGCAGTTGACGCCGACGACCTTCTTGTCACCCTTCTCCAGGGCCACCTGGTACTGGAAGGCGGCCTCGGCGATCTCGGACATGAACCAGCCCTCCTCGATGCCGCGCAGGATGCCTCGGGTCATCGGCCACTCGTTGCCGGTCTTCCCGGTGTTCTCCGCGACGAGCGACGCGAGGCCCTCCGTGTCCTGGGTCGTCAGGTCGCTGCCGCCCATGGCCAGGATGCGCTCGAAGATCGCCTCGGCCTCGGCCTCGATCTTGTCGGTGAGGGCCTCGACGTACCAGCTGCCGCCCAGCGGGTCGGCGACGTTGACGACGCCGGTCTCCTCCATGATCACCTGCTGGGTGCGCAGGGCGATCTCGGCCGCCTGCTCGCTGGGGAGGGCGAGGGTCTCGTCGAGGGCGTTGGTGTGCAACGAGTTCGTGCCACCCAACACCGCGGCGAGCGCCTCGACGGCGGTGCGGACGACGTTGTTGTAGGGCTGCTGCGCGGTGAGGCTGACGCCGGCGGTCTGCGTGTGGAACCGCAGCCACTGCGCCTTGTCGGTCTTCGCGCCATACACGTCGCGCAGCCAGCGGGCCCAGATGCGGCGGGCCGCGCGGAACTTGGCGATCTCCTCGAAGAAGTCGAGGTGGCTGTCGAAGAAGAAGGACAGGCCGGGGGCGAAGGTGTCGATGTCGAGGCCGCGGGACAGGCCGAGCTCGACGTACCCGAAGCCGTCGGCGAGGGTGAAGGCGAGCTCCTGCGCGGCCGTGGAGCCGGCCTCGCGGATGTGGTAGCCCGAGACGGACAGCGGCTTGTAGTCCGGGATCTTCTCGGCGCAGTACTCCATGAGGTCGCCGATCAGGCGCAGGTGCGGCTCGGGGGCGAACAGCCACTCCTTCTGCGCGATGTACTCCTTGAAGATGTCGGTCTGCAGGGTGCCGTTGAGGACACCGAGGTCGACGCCCTGGCGCTCGGCGGCGACGAGGTACATGCAGAAGACCGGGACGGCGGGGCCGCTGATCGTCATCGACGTGGTGATCTGCTCGAGCGGCAGCTCGTTGAACAGGACCTCCATGTCGGCGGCGGAGTCGATGGCCACGCCGCAGTGGCCGACCTCGCCGAGCGCCATCGGGTCGTCGGAGTCGCGCCCCATCAGGGTCGGCATGTCGAAGGCGACGGAGAGGCCGCCGCCACCGCGCTCGAGGATCATCTTGTAGCGCTCGTTGGTCTGCACCGCGTTGCCGAAGCCGGCAAACTGGCGGATCGTCCAGGTGCGGCCTCGGTAGCCCGTCGGGTAGAGGCCGCGGGTGAACGGGTACTCCCCCGGCCAGCCGATGCGCTCGGGTGCCTCGCCGTCGGTGGGGCCGTACGCCGGGTCGACCTCCATCCCGGACAGCGTGGTGAAGTCGGCGTCGCGCACCCGACCGGTGGACTGGGCCGCGTCGTAGCGCGCCTGCCAGCGAGCGGCGCCGGACTGGTCGGGAGTGGTCTGCGTCATACCCGGCAATTTACTAGGACGTCCTAGTAATCACCAACCCCGTGCTCCAAGCTCGCGCTCCACCCCTCCAATCCCACCCCCCACCCCCGGGAAACGGTGGTTGCTCGACGAAACGGGCCCCATGTGCGCCGTTTCCTCGAGCAACCACCGTTTCGTGGGGTCACCCCGGGAGGAGAGGTATGGCGCGGCGCCGGCCACGCGGCATACCGCAGGGTTTGCGGGGCGGGGCGGGGCGGCGGGGTCGGCGGGAGGACGGGGTCAGGCGTCGAAGTCGGCGGCGCCGATGCGGACCTTGCGCAGGAGCTCGAAGAGCTGCTCGTGCTCGGCCGCGCTGAGCATGCCGAGGCCGAACCGGGACTCCACGAGGTCCTTGGTCGCCGCCTCCATGGCGTCGCGTCCCGCCGGGGTGATCACGGCGAGCGTGCCGCGGCCGTCGTCGGGGTTGGGCACCCGCTCGACGAAGCCCTGGGCGTGCAGTCGCTGCACGATGTTCGTCGCGCTCGTCGGGTGGACCATGAGGCGCTGCCCGATCTTGCTCATCCCGAGTCGTCCGTCCCGGCTGAACGCGAGCAGCACGAGCGCCTCGTAGCGGGCGAAGCTCAGGCCGCGCCGCCCGACGAGGGCGTCGTAGTCGGTGATGAGCAGCTGCTGGACCCGCATGATCGAGGTCGCGCTGGCCATCGCGAGCGGCTGGGACGTCCGACCCCAGCGCCTGGTCCACAGCTGGGCCGCCCGGGTGATCGGGTCGAACGGCAGTCGGATGGGCTTGGGCACGCGCAGCAGGCTAGCTGCGGGGAACGCGCACCGTCTCGAGGTGTCCGTCATCGAGACGGATCTCCCCGTCGGCCTGCGCCGCGGCCTCGGGGTCGTGGGTCGCCATGACGACGATGGCCCCGCGCTGCGCCTCCGCCCGGAGCAGGGCGAGGACCTTCTCGCGGTTGTCGTGGTCGAGCTCGGAGGTGGGTTCGTCCGCCAGCAGGACCCGGCCGCGCAGCGCCAGCCCACGCGCCACGGCGACGCGCTGCTGCTGGCCACCGCTCAGCTCCTCCGCGAGGTGGCTGCCCGACTCCTCGAGCCCCACGGACGCCAGGGCCTCCTGCACCCTGTGCCGCGCCTCCTGGGCAGGGATGCCGCGGGCCAGCAGCGGGAGCTCGAGGTTCTCCTGGGCGGTGAGCAGCACCGCGAGCGCGCTGCCCTGGGGGATCACCTCGATGCCGAGACCGGCACCCTGCGACCGGTCGGTGACGAGGTCGTCCCCGAGCCGCACCGCACCCTCGGCCGTCACCGCACCGGCGATCGCCCACAGCAGCGAGGACTTGCCGGCCCCGCTGTGGCCCGTGACCGCGATGAACTCGCCCGCGTAGGCGTCGAACGACGCGGCGTCGACCGCCACGGTGTCGCCGTACCGGACGGTGACGGCGTCGATCACCAGCGGCGGCGTCTCGAGGTCGTCGTCAGCCATCGGTCGGGCCTCCGTCCTGGGGGATCAGGGTCCAGACCCCGTCGACGTGGTGGACCCGGACGAGCGCGCCGGGAGGGAACGCGTCGACCGCCGCGGCCGGCAGCGGCAGGGACCCGTCCGCCGACACCACGGCATACTCCTCACCCGCTCGGCCCTCGCTCCCGACCCGGCCGTCACGGATGGTGACGGTGCGCGGCAGGCGCGCAGCGACATCGGGGTCGTGGGTGACGACGACGATCGTGGTCCCCCACTCCTGGTTGACCCGGTGCAGGGCATCGAGCACGACGTCGCGCGAGGTGTGGTGCAGCTGGCTGGTCGGCTCGTCGCCGAGGAGCAGGCCGGGACGGCTGGCCAGCGACACCGCGAGGGCGGCGAGCTGGAGCTGGCCGGGCGGCAGCGAGTCGAGCGGAGCTGTCGCGGCGCCGTCGAGCCCGACGAGCTCGAGCACCTCGCCGGCTGACGGGACCGCGCGCCCCGCCTTCCTCGCGGAGCGTTGGGCGAACTCGACGTTCTGGCGGGCTGTGAGGTAGGGCAACAGGTTTCGCACGGCGCCCTGGAGGATGATGCCGACATCGGCCGCCCGGAAGCGGTCGAGCTCCGGCTCGGTCATCGTGGACAGCTCGTGCTCCCCCACCCGCACCCGCCCCGCACTCGGACGCATCAGCCCGCCGAAGAGGGTGAGCAGCGTGGACTTGCCGGCCCCGGACGGACCGAGCAGGCCGACGACCTCGCCGGGGTCGACGACGAGGTCGACGCCGGACAGCGCGGCGACGTCGTGGCCCTCGGCGCGGTAGATGTGCACGAGTCCGCGGGTGCTGACCCCGAGCCCGTTCACAGCGACTCCCTGATGCGTCGCAGGGCGATCCGCCGACCGCACCCGACTGCGGCAGCCGCCCCGACGGGCAGCAGGACCAGGAGGCAGGCGAGCGTGGCGAGCAGCACCGCCGGCACCGACGGCGTGATCTGGACCGCGGGGACGGGGGTGCCCGGGTCGTCGAACAGCGGCAGCAGCGGCATCGCCACGAGTGCGGAGACCGCACCGCAGACGGTGCCCACGGCGGTGCCGACCCCGACGAGCAGGGCCTGTTCGCGCACGAGGGCGCGGCGCAGCACGGGCAGTCGCACCCCGGCCATGTGCAGGGCCGCCAGGTCGCGAGCCACGACGCGCCAACCCGTCACGGTCATGACGATGACGACCAGCGCCGCGAGGACGAGCGCCATGAGACCGGTGAAGACGGCCAACCGCACGCCCCACCCGGACCCCGAGGTGTCGAGGCGCTTCTTGGCGGCGTCGTAGGTGTTGGTCCGCAGCACGCCGATCCCGTTGTCCCGCAGACCTGCTCGGACCTCGTCGACCTGCCCGGAGTCCCGGAGCCACACGGAGAGCGTGCCGCCGGAGGTCAGCGTGCCACCGAGGCGCGTCAGGGTGGAGTAGTCCACCATCACCCCTCGGGCGCCGACGACCGGAAGGGCCGCGGGGCGCTGCGCTGAGGCCACCGTCAACGGTGCACCCGTGAGGCTGGACGCGGTGAACGAGCCCGGGGTCCCCCCGGGAGGCACGACTCCGGCCAGGAGGCCGGGCACCGTGGCGGGGACGTCGCCATACGTGCGACCGACGGCGACCCCGCTGCTGCTGAGGCGGAACTGCATCGTGTCGGCCGCCGGGCTGGTGAGGTCGAGGGCGTCGGTGGTGCCGCTGGAGACGGGGACGAACGGGTTCCAGCTGCCTGGGTCGGAGATGCCCACGGACGTGCCGTCGACACCGAGCCCGCTCACGGTGACCGTGCCGGACACCGACTTCGACGCGCGGTCGGTGGGCCGGAAGTCGATGCCGGCCAGGCGACAGGTGTCCGGGCACAGCAACGGGGTCGACAGGACCCGGCTCCCGGAGCCGTTGGCGGGGAACGTCGTCACCTGCCGCACCAGGGCGGTGCCGTCCGGACCCGTCACCAGAAGCCGCATCTCGACCGGCGCGAGGTCGGCGGCCGGCGAGGGGCCGGCGAGGCTGTCGGACTGCGACGAGAGCTGCCAGGTCACCTTGCCGGTGATCTGCTGCCCCTCGAGGACGACGGTGCCGACCGGGGGTGGCTTCAGCGCGGACAGGCGCAGCTCCTGCCCTGCCGGGACGTAGGCCACGGAGGCGAAGTGCTCGGCGTCCACGGCGATGGTCGGGGTGGACCCGGCTGCCGTCTGCCGGATGACGGCCACCGGGGTGACGCGGTCACCGGTCGGGTCGATCGAGCGAGCGGCCTTCGCCAGGGTCGTGGGGTTGACGCTGTCCGTCTCGAGGACCACCGGGGCGCCGGTCTGGAGCTCGGCCCGGGAGGTCCAGTTGCGGTTGGCGACGACGACGGCGTTCGCCGCGAACACGGTGAGCGCGACGGCCACGCTCACCACCGTGACGACCTTGCGCATCGCCGGTCGGCGCTGGAGCCCGAACGCGGTGAGCGCAGGGCCGATCTGCCCCCGGGACAGGTTCGCCCGGCCCGTCGCCCGGGCGACCGGCACCGCGAGGCGGGAGACGACGAGCCCTCCCGCCAGGGCCACGAGCGTCGGGGTGAGCAGGGCGAGCGGACCGGTGAGGGTCCGTGTCGCCAGCCCGACGATCCCGAACACCGCGAGCGCCACCGCGAGGATGTCGACCACGGCGAACGCGCCGGCCCGACCGGGTGACACCCGCCGCAGGAGGGCCGAGATCGCCTGCCGTTGCAGGGGACGCACGGCCACGACGATGGCCACGGCGCAGACGAGTGCGGCGAGGCCGACGGCCACGAGTGCAAGCACCGGGACCTCGAAGGGCACACCGGGAGCCAGCAGCGTCCGCCGCACCGCCTCCGACAGCAGGACCGCGAGCCCGAACCCCAGGGGCAGCCCCATCGCCACGGTGAGTCCCAGCTCGGCCATGACCAGTCGCCCGGCGCCCTCCCGGCTGCGTCCTCGCAGTCGGGCGAGGGCGGCCTCGGGGCGGCGCTGCTCGACCGCGGCCTGCGCCACGAGGAGCAGGATCGCCCCGGCGAGCAGCGCCAGCTGGGCCATGAGGAGGGGGACGATGACCCGCAGCTGCTTCTGGCCACCCGACACCGCCTGGATGACGAGGGGCAGCTCGCTCTCGACGAGCAGGCCACCTTGGCTGGTCGTGCTGGCCTTCGCGCCGATCACGCCGATGACCTCGTCGAGGTTGTCGACGGACAGCAGCTCGCGGCGCAGCGGGAAGCTCAGCGTGGACGTCACCTGCCCCCAGGCCGCGTCGAAGGTGTCCTCGGTGGTGACGAAGTCGTCGATCGCCGGGACGGGCTCGGTGCCGACGACCACGAGGGTGCCGGACTTGCCGTCGAGCGTGGTGCGCAGCCAGTAGGACGCGTCGGGTTCCACCTCGTAGGCGCCGACGACCTCGAGCGTGGCCTGCACGTCCGGTGGCCGGGGGTAGACGTTGCTGTCCGGCCCCGGGACGGGCGTGGTGAACTCCTGCCCGAGCTGCCAGCTCCAGGCCTTCTGGTCCTTGGCCGAGACGAGGACCTCCCCGGCGGCCGTCGGGCAGCGGCCGGTGGTGAGGGTGAGGTGCGCGCACACGTCGCTGCGGGAGACCATCCGCCCCGGCGACGGCTTGAGGCCGGTCCGCGGCACGATGTCGACCAGGTCCGACATCTGGCCGATCGGCGCCGAGTAGAGCGCCTTGACCTGCGCGGGGACCGAGGAGGAGAGGTCTGCCGGACGCAGCTCGGGGTTCACCGGCGACCTTCCCCCGCGCGCGACGAGCGCGGTGTCGGCAACCGGGGCCCCGTCCACGGCGGACCTCAGGAGGGACTGCTCGAGGGAGCGTTCGTAGAGGGGCGCGAAGACCGCACAGGCCGTGACCAGGGTCGAGAGCAGGACGAGCACGATCGCCTGCGCGCGGCGGTAGCGGATGGCTGCCCACACGACCGATCGCCTCCCCTGCTGCGCTGCTGGTTCGTCCTGGTGGTCACCGGACGCCGGCTCATCCCCGACGCCCGGACCGACCCTAGGGCGAGAACGTGCGGCTGGAGAGCACGTTCCGGCAACGATTCACGGTGTCAGCACCGCAGGCAGGAACTACTCCTGTGCTTGTTCCTGCGCATCGATGGCCGCCTCGAGGCGGTCGAGCTTGCCGGTCAGCTCGCCGGTGAACCCCTCGCGGATGTCGGCCTTGAGGACGAGCGAGACGCGCGGCCCGTAGGCGGCGACGGCGTCGACCGCGCCCTTGACGACGGCCAGGCACTCGTCCCACTCCCCCTCGATGGTCGTGAACATCGAGTCGGTGCGGTGCGGCAGGCCGGAGGCGCGGACGACGGCGACCGCCGCAGCGACCGCCTCACTCACCGAACCTGTGGAGTCTGCGGCGACGGACGGGGCGACGGAGAAGGCAACGAGCATGCGTCCACCGTATGCCGCGTGGCTGCGTCCGCCGCGGCCCCACCCCACGAGGGGCCCGGGTCAGTCGACGTGGCGCTGGTAGGCCAGCAGGGCCTCGACCCTGACGAAGCCGAGCTCCTCGTTGACCCCGACCATGTGGGCGTTCTGCTCGGCGTTGCACGTCTGAACCCGCTTCGCCTCGGGCGCCACCCGCGCCAGCTCCTGCAGACCGCGCACCTTGACCGCCATGCCCAGCCGGTGGCCGCGGTGCTCACGGCGCACGAGGGTGCCCCACTGCATGACCTCGTCCGGGTCGTCGCGAGACAGGACGAGGTCGTTGTAGGCGACCACCTCGCCCGCCGGGCCGATCGCGACGGTGTGGATCATCGTCCGCCCCTGCTCCGCCATGCGGTCGAGCTCCTCCTGGTAGGTCTCCGGGCTGAGGGACTCGGGCTCGAACTCGACGTCACCGGTGGGGGCGTCGACGGCGAGCTGGTTCCAGCAGTCGCAGTACGACTGGCGCAGCTCCTGCGGCAGCCTCTTGACGTAGGACTCCACGCGGTAGTCCACGTGCCGGGAGGCGGCGCCTGCGGCCAGCTCCTCCAGCCGGCTCGCGGCGAGCGGCAGCTCGAGGATGCGACGGATCTCGGTGTTGGCGTGCGCGAACCCGTGCTTCGCGGCGAACCGGACGTGGGGATGGTCCTCACCCGCGTCGTCCGGCACGTGGCTCTCCACCAGGACCGTCGACCTGCCCTCCTCACGGGTGCGCTCGACGAGCTGCTCGACCAGCGCCCCACCGGCACCGCGGCGGCGCAGGCGCGGGTGGACGTCGACCTCGCCCCACGTGAAACGGGTGTTGTCGAGCAGCGGGAACCACTGGAGGGCGAGTCCGGCGACCTCGCCGTCGACGAGGGCGACCCACGGCTCGAGTCGCTCCATGGTGCTCGGCGCCCGCAGGTCCACGACGAGCTCGCGCAGCGACATCCGCTTGGCCCACGGACGCCCGTGGTTGCGCGACGCCGTCATGGCGACGTGCGCTGCAGCGACCTCGGCGTCGTCCTCCACGGCCAGGGCGCGCACGACGACCTCGCCCCGGCGTCCCGCCGGGTCGGCGGTCGTGCTCGTGGGGTGCGCGGTGCTCGGTGCGGTCATGGCACGAGTGTCTGCCCACGGCGGCCGACGCCACAACGGGTTTATGCGTCCAGCAGGGTCAGGTGGCCGACGGTCCCGGGGGTGCGGTCTCCGGGTGGCCTCGGTGCCTGCGCCACTCGTCCTCGAGGACGGCCATGAGCACGGAGTCGACCCACCGACCGTCGAACCGCAGCGCGTCCCGCCGGGTCCCTTCGACGACGAAGCCCACCTTCTCGTAGGCGCGTCGCGCGCGCGGGTTGAAGCTGAACACCTCGAGCGACACCCGGTGCAGGCCCAGCCGGTCGAACGCATGGGCCAGGACGAGCCGGGTGGCCTCGGTCCCGAGGCCCCGGTCACGACCGGGTGGTCCCAGGAGGATCCGGAAGTTGGCACTGGCGTCGTCCTGCTCCCACTCGTTGAGCACGACCTCCCCGACGCACCTCCCCGTGGCCCGGTCGACGACCGCGAGGTCGAGGCGGTCGGTCTGCTGGTTGCGCGTGGAGTACCAGTCACGCAGCACGTCGGGGTCCGGTGGCTCGGCGGCGTCGGCGCTCGAGTGGAAGGAGCCGGTGAGGCGGCCGACCTCCGGGTCGCCGACGGCCTCCGCCAGCGCTGCCAGGTCACCGTCCTCGAACGGGCGCAGCACGACCTTCTCGCCGGTCAGGATCGGCTTCTGCGCGAAGGTGGCTGCACGGTCTGCCACGGTTCAGCCCGGCTCGACGCCGAGGTCGAAGTCCCAGCGCCCGTCCTCGCGTCCGGCGGCGAGGAGGGCGAGGAGCGACGGCGCATCCACCTCGGGCGGCACGTCGGCGGCCACCAGCCCGAAGCTCGTCTCGTGCGCCCGACAGCCCAGTCGCGCCAAGGCCTCGACGACCACGTCGAACGACGTCTCACCGAGGGGGACGACCCGCACGACACCATGGCCGGACTCGAGCAGCACGTCGGTCACCCACCACTGGCCGTCCTCGACCTCGACGACCGAGACGATGTCCTCGACGGCCAGGCCGCTGGTGAAGACGGGGGTGCCGACGATCGTGCACGCCCCGTCAGGGCGCATCACGGCGTCGAGCTCCTCGGCCTCGTACGGCGGGTAGCCGTCCTCGTCCTCCTCCAGGGCGACGAAGACGTGGACGGGGCGGCCGCTGTGGTCCTCGGCCACGGGTCCGGTCACGCGGAGTCGTCCTCGGTGAGGTGGGCGTGGACCAGGGCGACGGTGGCGGCACCCTCCCCGCTGGCGGAGGCGACCCGCTTCATCGAGCCGGCCCGGACGTCGCCGGCCGCGAAGATGCCGGGCACGGTCGTCTCGAGGGCCGCCGGCGGCCGCCCGCCGGTCCACAGGTGCTTGGGCACCTCGCGCCCGGTGTAGACGAACCCCCGCTCGTCGCGGACCACGGAGTCGGGGAGCCAGTCCGCGCAGGGGTCGGCTCCGAGCAGGAGGAAGAGGCCGTCCGCGTCCACGCGGACCGGCCCGTCCTGACCGGTCAGCTCCAGCCACTCGAGGTGCCCGTCACCGCCTCCGTCGGTGACCCGGGTCGAGGTCCGCACCGAGATGCGGGACGTCGCGGCGATCTCACGCACGAGGTAGTCCGACATCGTCGAGGCGAGGTCGGCCCTGCGGACCAGCAGGGTCACCGATCGGGCGTACCGGGCGAGGTGGACGGCGGCCTGTCCGGCGGAGTTGCCTCCCCCGACGACGAACACCTCGCGGTCCTCCATCTCCCGCGACGCGCTCGTCGCGGCGCCGTAGTAGACGCCGAGCCCGACGAGCTCCTCGAGGGCTTCGATCCCCAGTCGGCGGTAGCGCACCCCGGTCGCGACGAGGACCGCTCGCGCCCGTAGCGGCCCGCCCTCGGTCACGACGGTGTGGGCTCCTCCCGGCTCGGAGGCGGGCACGAGGGACTCGGCCGACAGGCCGGTGTAGATCCGCGCCCCGAACCGGGTGGCCTGGAAGCGCGCCCGCTGCGCGAGCCGCATACCGGAGATCCCTCGGGGGAAGCCCAGGTAGTTGCGGATCATCGAGCTGGTGCCGGCCTGTCCGCCGACCGCGTCCTCCTCGAGGACCACGGTGTCGAGCCCCTCGGACGCGCCGTAGACGGCGGCCGCGAGCCCTGCCGGACCGGAGCCGACGACGACGAGGTCGGCGACGTCGTCGTCGTCGACGACCTGCGGCGAGCCGTAGACGAGGCGGGCGACCTGGCGGGCGGTGGCGCCCTCGAGGACGGTGCCGACACCGAGCCCGCCGGAGGCCACGACCGGGAAGGCCGGGGCCGCGCCGCTCTGGACCGAGGGCAGCCCACCCAGGACCGTGCGCCCGACCTCGCTGTCCGGGCGGTGGACGCGGTGCGGGATGCCCATCCGGTCGAGGAAGTCGCGGATCCGCGCCACCTCCGCCGAGCTCCCCAGGTCGACGATCTGGACCCCCTCGACCTCGGGGGTGGAGGCGGTCCAGCCCCAGTCCGAGAGGTACTCGGTGACCGCGGTGTGGAACTCCTCGTCGCGCGGGCCCTGCGGGATGAGCAGGTACGTGTCGATGCGCCCCTGCTGGAGCGCCTCGCGGAGCTTGGGGAGGGAGAGCGCGAAGTCACCCCGGGCCGTCAGGCAGATGCGTCGGGCCGTCGGGAGCAGGGCGTGCAGCTCGTCCATGAGGGCCAGGCCGCTGTGGTGCTGCCCGACCCCGAGCCCGTCCCCCTCACCGCCTTCACCGTCCTCGTCACCGCCGTTGTCACCGGGCAGGTGCCAGCCGATCCCGAGCAACGCCACCGGCTGACCCTGCTCGATGGCGTCGGCGACGACTTGCCGAGCACCGGAGACACTGTCGGCACAACAGATGTCGTAGTCCCGGGCGTAGCGCGCGAACTCGCTGTCGACGGTCGGCAGGTGCTCGGGGGCGACGACGAGCACGAGCGCCGGCCGGACGCGCGCAGGCGGCGTCGTGGTCCCGGAGACGGCCGCCGTGGTCACTTAGGCCTGGCCGTCGCCGCTGATCAACCACGAGTCACCCTTGGGCTCCACCGTGATCCGGTGGACCTCCTGGGACTCGCCACCGTCCTCCTTCTTGAAGGTCAGCTGGACGATCACGGTGCCGGCCGAGGCATCGGCCTGCGTCTCGCCGACGTCGACCGACTTGATGGTCGACCAGAACGCCTCGTACCCGTCCCGGCCGCCCGTCTGTCCCTGGTAGGCGGGCGTGAGCATCGCGAATGTGTCGTCACGCTTGTTCTTCTTCGTGACCTCGGAGTAGTAGCCCTGGATGAAGCTCTCGAGGCCGTCGTTGTCAGGCGCCGGGGCGGTCGTGGTGGTGGTCGTCGACGGGGGCTTGGTCGTCGTCGTCGTGGTCGTGGTGGTGGTGGTGGTGCTGCTCGTGCTGCTCGACGTGCTGCTCTCCGACGTCGAGCTCGACGACGGGGTCTCGGTGACCTGCGGTGCCGTCGTCGTGGCCGGCGGGGTCGCGGTCTCGTCGGTGCCAGAACCGCTGGGGCGCATGAGGATCCACGCCAGCGCGACGATGCCGAGCACCGCGAGCCCGACGAGGATCGGGACCAGGGGCGAGCGCCGCCTGCGGTCCTCCTCCGGGTCCCGGTCGACGGGTCCGCCTCCGACGCCCGCAGGCGGCCCGGCCGGCGGCGGGTCGTCCGCGTAGGGAGCGGGGGCGGCGGGAGCAGGAGCGGCCGGCTCCATCCGCTGCGTGGACTCGACCGGCTCGGGGATGAACTCGGTCGCGGCGGCGCCACCGAGGGCGGCCGCAGCGACCCCAGCGCCTGCGGCTGCGGCCGCTCCGCCACCCGGGGTGCTGCCCGCGGGCAGGGCCAGCGTGGTGTCACCGGCAGCGATGTCGCGCAGCCTGGCCGAGGCGGTGTCCATGTCCCAGCGCTGGAGCGGGTCGGCGGCCATCATGGCGGCGATGGCACCGCCCAGCGGGCCGGCCTTCTCCATGGGGCGGGCCTCGCCGGAGGCGATGGCCTGCAGGGTCGCGAGCGGGTTCGCCTGCGACTCGTAGGGTGGCTGACCCTCCACCGCGTAGAACAGGGTCGCGCCGAGCGCCCACACGTCGGAGGCCGACGTCGGGTCGCCGCCGCGGGCGAGCTCGGGCGAGAGGTAACCGGGCGTCCCGGTCATGAACCCGGTCTGCGTCAGCTGGTCGTCGGCCTGGGCCCGGGCGATGCCGAAGTCGCTGATCTTCGGGGTGCCGGCCTGGTCCATGAGGATGTTGCCGGGCTTGATGTCGCGGTGGACGATGCCGCGCTCGTGGGCGCGGGCCAGGGCGCCGGCGACCGCGCTGCCGATGGCGGCAGCCCGGGTCGGGGACAGGGCCCCGCTGTCACGGATCGTCTCGGCGAGGCTCTGCCCCTGGACGTACTCCATGACCAGCCAGTGCGCGTCGTCCTGGTCGACGATGTCGTAGACCCCGACGGTGTTGGCGTCGTTGAGGGAGGCCGCGATCCGGGCCTCGCGCATGGCTCGGGCCGCAGCGGCGGGCTCCCCCGGCAGGGCTCCGACGCGCTTGACCGCCACCTCACGGCCGAGGACGGTGTCGAGGCACAGCCAGACCGTGCCCATCCCGCCGCTGCCGATGGCGCGCACGACCTCGTAGCGTCCGGCGATGACCTCGGGCTGCACAGGGATCCTTTCGTCGGGTCGCGGACCACCCTATGACGTGACGCGGGGCCGGGACACTCCAGCGCCCCGTGGCCCGCCTGCCTGCGGGGAGGTGACGCGGCGATCAGCGGAGGGCGGCCACGACCTGGTCGGCGGCGGCATACGGGTCGGTGCTCCCGTCCACGACGCGGCCGGCGAGCTCGTCCACCCCGCTGCCGTGCCGCAGGTCGCCCATCCTGGCCCGCAGCTGCTGGAGGGCGATGGCCTCGATCTCGTCGCCGGCGCGGCGGACCCGGCGTTCGCGCAGGGTGCCGGTCTCCTCCATCCACGCGACGTGCTTGTCGAGCGCCTCCATGACCTCGTCGATCCCCTGTCCCTGCGCGGCGACCGTCTTGACCACGGGCGGGCGCCAGAGGTTCGGCTCGGTGCGGTCGCCGAGGGAGATCATGTGGCGGATGTCGCGGACGGTGGCGTCGGCGCCGTCGCGGTCGGCCTTGTTGACGACGAAGAGGTCGCCGATCTCGAGGATGCCGGCCTTGGCCGCCTGGATCCCGTCGCCCATGCCGGGCGCGAGCAGGACGATCGTCGTGTCGGCGAGGCCCGCGATCTCGACCTCGGACTGCCCCACGCCGACCGTCTCGACGATGATCACGTCGCACCCAGCGGCGTCGAGGACGCGCAGCGCCTGCGGGGTCGTCCACGACAGGCCGCCGAGGTGGCCGCGGCTGGCCATCGAGCGGATGTAGACCTCGGGGTCGAGGACGTGGTCCTGCATCCGGATCCGGTCACCGAGGAGCGCCCCTCCCGAGAACGGTGACGAGGGGTCGACCGCGAGGATGCCGATCCGCTTGGCCCGGGCGCGGAAGGCCGCCACCAGCGCGTTGGTCGAGGTCGACTTGCCGACGCCGGGGCTGCCCGTGACACCGATGATGTGCGCGTTGCCGCTGTGCGGGGCCAGCGCGGCCATGACCTCGCGCAGGGCGGGGTGGGCGTCCTCGACGAGGCTGATCAGGCGCGCGACGGCGCGGGGCGAACCTGCCCTGGCCGACTCGACCAGGGCAGGGACGTCGACGGTGCGGGGAGCCAAGCGGTCGTCTCCGGTCGTCGCCGGGGTCAGGCGCTCTTGGGGACGCGGACGATGAGGGCGTCGCCCTGGCCGCCGCCACCGCACAGCGCGGCCGCACCGACACCGCCACCGCGGCGCTGGAGCTCCAGCGCGAGGTGCAGGGCGATGCGCGCACCGGACATGCCGATCGGGTGGCCGAGGGCGATGGCGCCACCGTTGACGTTGACCTTGTCGACGTCGATGCCGAGCTCCTTGGCCGAGGCCAGGCCGACCGCGGCGAACGCCTCGTTGATCTCGACGAGGTCGAGGTCCGCGGGCGTGATGCCCTCGCGCTCGCAGGCCTTGGCGATGGCGCGAGCCGGCTGCTGCTGGAGCGTCGAGTCGGGGCCGGCGACCATGCCGTGCGCGCCGATCTCGGCGAGCCAGGTGAGCCCGAGCTCCTCCGCCCTGGCCTTGCTCATCACGACGACGGCAGCAGCGCCGTCGCTGATCTGACTGGCGGACCCGGCGGTGATGGTGCCGTCCTTGGAGAACGCCGGGCGCAGCTTGCCGAGCGAGTCGGTCGTCGTGTCGGCACGGATGCCCTCGTCGGACTTGAACTCGATCGGGTCGCCCTTGCGCTGCGGGATCGACACCGGCACGACCTCGTCGTCGAACAGGCCGTCCTTCCAGGCGCGGGCGGCGAGCTGGTGGCTGCGCGCGGAGAACTCGTCCTGCTGCTCGCGGGTGAACTCCTGCGAGCCGGTGTTGGCCTGCTCGGTGAGCAGCCCCATCGCCTGGTCGGTGAACGCGTCCCACAGGCCGTCGAAGGCCATGTGGTCGCGCATCGTCACGTCGCCGTACTTGTAGCCCTCGCGCGACTTCTCCAGCAGGTGCGGCGCGTTGGTCATCGACTCCTGGCCGCCCGCCACGACGACGTCGACCTCGCCGGCGCGGATCATCTGGTCGGCCATGGCGATGGCGTTGATGCCCGACAGGCAGACCTTGTTGATCGTCAGGGCCGGGACGTTCATCGGGATGCCGGCCTTGGCCGCAGCCTGGCGTGCGGGGATCTGCCCGGCGCCGGCCTGGAGCACCTGGCCCATGATCACGTAGTCGACCTGGTCGGGAGCGACGCCGGACTTGTCGAGCGCGCCCTTGATGGCGACGCCACCGAGGTCGGCCCCGCTGAAGCCCTTGAGCGAGCCGAGCAGGCGGCCCATGGGGGTGCGGGCCCCCGCGACGATGACGGAAACGGGACGGTCAGACATGGTTCAAGCCTCCAGCGCCATTGGTGTGGTTCACCGGGCACTCTAGTCGCGCGCCCGGGGCACGGGTCGGCCCGGGCGGGTGGCCCTGACCACACGCGGGTATGCCGCGTGGTGGGCTCTGCGCCCACCGCGCCGACCTCAGGTGGTGGCCGTCGCCGTGACCCGTTGTCCCTCGGGGCTGAGCACGCCCACCGAGATCCGCACCGCCCCCGTGAGCGGGATGAACGCCTCGTACGGAGCAGGGGCGCCGGGTCCCCGCCGGAGCCGGTTGCGCACCACGGCGATCTCACCGGTCCGGGGCAGTCCGTCGGAGGCCCACGGGATCTCGTCGAACGGGAACGTCCCCGTGAGCGTCCGGACGCGAGGCAGGAACGGCCCGACGGGTGGGAAGGGCAGTCCCCGTCGGAACCCTCCCCCGACGCCACCGGCACGCACGGGACCGCCGAGGCCACCGGGGAACCTCTCGCGGAACGGCGGTGGCCGGTCGGGCAGCACGACCGGTCCGAGGAGCTGGGAGGCGACCACCTCGAGCACGTAGGGCGGACGTCGTCTGGCGCTGGCGTTGGTCCGGATGCCGACGTGCACGCCGCGGCCGGCGATCGTGAAGACGTCGACGAGCTCGAGCGTCACGTCCGGGGGCGGCTCGACCCACCCCGGCACGGTGAGCTCTCGGGTCACCTCGCGGCCGAAGGGGTCGACCAGGCGCAGGAGCACGTCGACGGGGTCCGCGGCCACCGGGCGGGTGAACCACAGGGCGAGCGGCGACCGCCCCGCCACCCTGTCCCCCTGCTCGATGATCGGTGTCGTCGAGGCCGCAGCCGGCGGAGCGGTCAGTGGGGCCCTGGGGACCTCGGGCAGCGCGACGACCGCGACGCCCTCCGCCCCGGCCGTCCCGTCGAGGCGGTGGACGCCGGCGGGCAACCAGCGCGGCGGGGCGGTCGTCGCAGACCGGACGAGCACGCCCCGGTGGCCGCCGCCCCAGACCTCGGCGGTCAACGGCTCCAGCTCGGGCGCACCCGGCGGCACGACGAGCGGGACGACGTCGGACGCCACCGACGGGAGCCCCCGCTCCCCCTTCGCCGGCACGGTGTCCACCGGCACCGCCACGGCGCGCAGGAGCCAGGGGTCCCAGCGGCCGGGCAGCGTGCCGGTCCACGTGGCCGACCAGATCGGCTGTCCCAGCACGCGGTCGACGTCCGCCGGCGTCGGCACGGCCGTCACCGCCACCTCGGCGAACGCCGGACCCATCGTGGACACGTCGCGAGCAGCCTCCTCCGAGGTGGTCCGGTGCAACCGGAACCGTTGCACCGCAATGTCGCTCGCGGCATACAGGGTGATCGTGACGGTGCCGTCCGCGGCGACGGACGGACGTGCCAACGGTGGCGCGGGGCGGCGCAGCCGCGGCGCCATCACGGCCTGGAGGTGCTCGTGGGGGGTCCCGGAGTCGGGCCACGGGCTCTCCACCCCGGACCTCGTCATGGTGGTGACGAGGAAGAGGTGGATGTCGGTGGATCCCTTGGGCAGGGTGGCGTCGTACGTCCGGTCGGCGCCGTCGACCTCCTGGAACCTGCGGAAGGCGGCCCGGCGCTGGGTCGGGGTCATGGCGTCGTACGCCGTCCTGAGGTCCACCAGGCGCTGACCGGGCACCGTGGAGTCGGGCGCCCTGGGGGTGAGGCCCGCCCGCTGGCGCAGCGACGTCTCGTTGACCTCCCAGATGATGCAGGTCCGCACGTCGGCGCCGCCCGGCAGCGACCAGGCCACCCGCACGTGGCTGCAGCCCTGGGCGTCGAGGGTGCTGCCGAGCGGGACCCCGGGCAGCGGCGGCGGCGGGAGGGGGACGACCGGCACCGGGCTCGCCGCGCTGGTGCGCGCCGGGTGCGGCTCCCCCGGGGACCACGGGGTGGGGCTCGCCCCGACGAGCAGGTGCCGACGCGCCCACACCTGGACGCCCCAGCGCCCGGTGCTCCCGAAGTCGAGGGTGGGGACGTCGGCGACCACGGCGTAGCGACGCCCACCGTCGCCCTGGGCCGGGCCGGGGACGACGGTCTCCGTGCCGTCGGCGGACAGCGGTCGCACGGTGCAGCCGGACGGCACCGGGGTGTCGCCGACGAAGCCGAACCCGAGGTCGCGGCGGAAGCACCCGCCCGGGGTGACGGCGTCCGGCGACAGCCCTGCGGGCGGGGTCGCGGTGGGTGAGGACATCGGGAACCAGATGGCGACGAGGTCGACCTGGGTCGGGGTGCGCTCCTCCCACTCGACGGCGACCTCGGCCTTGAGGGTCGCAGGGCAGGACGGGGAGCCGGCGTACCGGGTGTCCAGGGCCACCGAGATGAGGCGGGTGGGTTGCGGCGCGGGTTCGTCGCCGTTCCAGGCGACGTCCTGCCACGGTGACCAGATGCCGTGCAGGTCGCTCACCGCGACGGCGTAGCCGAGGTGGCGTCCACCGCTGCCGATCGGGATCTCCTGCCCACCGTCGACGAGGGCGATGCGGTTGTTGCCCGTCCTGCCCTCGGGACCGTCCGGGGTGACGAGCAGGGGACGGTCGCCGCCGGCGTCGCGCCGCGGCAGCAGTGAGACCGCCGGGCCCGTGGTCAGGAGGTCGAACCGCGCGAGGGCGGACTCGGTCACCGGCGAGGTCGCGGCAGCCTTCGGCACGCGGTCCCAGGCGAGGCGGACCGACTCCCTCCACGGTGCGTCCGGTACGACCGGGCCGACGAGCCCGGCGCGTTCGGAGGTGAGCCCGGTGGGCGCCGGTACGACCAGGTGCGGCTCGGGGGCGGGTGCGTAGGCGGCGAACTCCGCTCCCCCGCGGTCGGGCGGAGCGAGGCGCGAGTACTTCGCGGTGACGAGGAAGTCGCAGCGACCGACCTGCACCTGGACGTCGTCCATCTGCTCCATCGTGTAGCTGGCCCCGAAACCGCAGGCGAGGTTGAGGAAGGGGTCGCTCAGCGCGGGGAGCATGAGCATCGGCCACGGCCCCGTGTCGGCGGTGGTGCCGAGCGAGGAGGTCCGGCCGTCCTGCTGCGGCGGGTCGACCGTGCGCGGACTCGTGACGGCGAACTGCTGGTACTCGCGGACGCTGGGGTCGTAGAGGGCGGGCAGCTCGGGGAACAGGTCGCGCCGGACCTCCTCGACGAGCAGCTTCGGGTCGGGGGCCTGCCACGGCGGCGCCGCCCGGCCCGCCTCGGTGACGGGTGCCCAGCCGATCGGCGGGCCGCCTCGCAGGAGGCGGTGGATCGCGGCGTCCACCGGCGGCATGAGCCGGTCCAGCGGCCCCTGGTCGGAGGTGTCGTACTCGAAGCCCGCGAGCGGCTGGTCCACCGGCAGCCCGACGAGCTCGAGCGGCACCCAGGCGTCGTCGTTGACGATCCGGTCGAGTGGGTCGACGGCGACGCGGATGTCGGTGCCGTTGACCACCTTCGCGTAGGTCGCCCCGGATGTGCGGACCTCGAGCGTGACCGGATCGGCATTGACCGGCCGCAGCGACGCCGCAGCGACCACGTGGTCGGGGTCGTCACCGGTGCGGAACAGCAGCACCGCGACCGGCTGGCCGGGGTCGAGGGGACGGCAGGTGACGACCACGCAGCCCGCCTCGACCGCGCCCCAGGTCACCAGCGGCACGGGGTCGGAGAAGACGAACGCCTTGGTGCGCTTCGGCGCGTCCTTGGGGCTGCGGGTCCAGACCGTGAAGGCGCCACGGGGCACACCGAGCCCGGGACCGCAGGCCCAGCTCAGGTGGATGTCCATGGAGCGCAGCTGGAGGAGGCGCTCGTCGAACGCGGGGCCCGCGCGGTCGACGTCGATGTGGCCGAGCCGGCGCAGGAGCGCTCGCTGACGTGCTGCCAGGGTCGCCCACGGCAGCCGGACGGCCTTGGCGCGGAACAACGACGAGTCGGACCGGCGTGCCATCAGAGCTCCTCCTCCCAGGGTGCGCGTTGCAGCGGGACGTCCACGGCCAGCGCCCGGCTCTCCGAGGCGTTCGCCAGGGCGTCGGCGGCGACGACGAGGTCGAGGGCGACCCGCTTGCCGCGCGCACCGGCGTCGAGCAGGACAACGGCTCGTCCGAGTCCGGGGCCGCGGATGATGCGGGTGATGCCGGCCGCGGGGAGCGAACCCGCCGGTGCCGCAGAGGTGCTCGCCCTGAGCGAGAGCCAGTCGGTCGGGCGTGCTGCCCACCAGTGGTGCGTGGGATCGACCGAGTCCACTGGTCCCTGGACCTTGGTCGGCATGAGCCTGTTCCGCCACAACGTCTCGCTGCACTCGACGAGGACGGCCAGTGGTGTCGGCACCGCGTCGGTCGACCACAGCACCTGGACCACGGGAGCCCCCGGGGTCTGCGGGACGGTGAGCCCGGCCGCCTGGAACGCCGTGTCGAGCTGGTCGCCGGTGGGGGCGTCCGGCAGGGCCGCCAGAGGGCCGATCGCAGGGACGACGGTATGGCGCCAACGCGCCTCCCGCAGCAACCCGGCCAGCTGCGCGACGGTGCCGAAGGCGCTGGTGGTGAAGCCGATCCGGTGCACGAGGGCCCGGGCACCGGCAGGGGCGCCTTTGGGCACGGCGTGGATGTCGATGAGGTAGTCGGTGAGCGGCTCGAGGTCGTAGGGCAGCTCCAGCACGTCGTGGTGGGTGCGTTCGCCGGAGAGGTCGATGCACTGCTGCCCCTGGCTCAGCACCTCGACGACAGCCTCCTCCCACGGGGTGGTCACGGCCAGCCCGCGTGCCTCCTTGAGGAACACCCCGTCGCGCTGGAGCGCCACGGCGAAGGCGCTCCCCGGCGCCCCTCCCCCGGGCGGCACCGGGTGCTTGCCGGAGGCGGCGAGGACGATGACGCGCAGCTCCTTGCCGTAGGCGTCGAACAGGGCGGTGACGTTCTGCGTCGCCAGGGCGATGCGGATCGGCTCGGCGCACAGGACGCCGACGTCGTCCATGCCCGGGGCCGTGGCGAGCAGCCACGGCGACAGGTCCTTGGGCGACTCGTCCTGGCCGTCGGCGGCGAACCGGTAGCTGTCGGTGTGGCCACCGTCCCACGTGGGCGCCACCGTCGGCTCGGCGTCCTGCTTGACCGAGGCAGCCTTCCAGTCGACGGTCACCGTGTAGGAGCGGCCGGGCACGAGCAGGGCGTGGTCGTCGGGGTCCTGGGCGAGCGCGGTGGAGATGGCCTCCTGCTCGCTGGTGACGACCGAGGTGTCCCACTCCCACCGTGTCGCCTCGCTCGTCACCACACCCGTCATGGCGACGAGGTGGAAGGCGGGCGGCTCCTGGTCCTTCGGGAACTGCGTTGCGTCCCAACCGATCTCGATCGTCGCGACGTCCCGCAGGTCGCGGGAGTGCACGAGGACTAGGGTCTGTCGCCACGTCGCCCGCGCGGCGGTGCGGGCCGCCACCTGCCCGGCCCGGCAGACCGGATCGGCCCACGGGCCGTCGCCGTCGACCCAGGTGGCGGGCAGCGGGTTGTCGGCGTCGACCCGGTCGTCGGAGGACAGCCCGCGCTCGTCGAGCACCTGGCCCTTGGCGTCGAGCCAGCGCACGACAAGGCGTTCGACGAAGATCTCCTCGGGGACGAGCAGCAGCAGGGTCACGTCGCCCGCGCCCCCGCCGGGGGCGATCCGCAGGGTGTCGCGCAGGTCGCCCGGGGTGAACCTGAGCCGGTCCCACGCCCGCTTCACGCGCTCCATGTCGGACTCCGTGCCGCGCGGGGCAGGCTGGTCCGAGTCGAGGACGGGCGAGCGGAGGATGCGCCCCTCGCAACCGAGCCCGGTCGACGCGGCCCGGCCGACCGCCATACCTGCTGCTCGTCCCCCGCCCACCCCGACGGCCAGCCCGAGCGCTGGGTCCCATCCCTGCATCAGCCGGGTGGCCTGCACGTCGCCGAGACTCGCTCCGTCGGCCAGGGCCGTGGCGACCTCGGTCCAGGCGCGCTCGTCCGTGGCCAGGGCACGGTGGGAGAACGTCGAGCCCGCGGTGGCGACCCAGCCCTTGAGGGGGTCGGGCTGCGGGCGGCCGGGTGCCTTCTCGCAGCAGCGCACCGAGTCGCCGACGACGACGGCCGGGCTCGTGCCCTGGAGCAGGTCGATCGCCGCGTCACCGGTCCGCCAGGCCTCCGTGACGTCGCAGTCGGCGTGCACCGGGCGCGTGCGCAGTGTGTCGGGCGGGTCGGGCCACGGGATGCCGGTGAGGTTCCAGCCGACGGTGCTGGCGCCGGGAGGCTTACCGTCGAACGTCCACAGCACCGAGGCCGGCGGCGCGGCAGGGTTGCAGGCGGTCCCCCACCGGTCGGTCACGCTCGTGGTCAGGGCCTCGCCGTAGGGCAGGGCCCGGCTGAACGGTGTCGGCAGCCAGTTGAGCAGGGCGAGGGCCGGGCCGGAGGACGGGTCCGCCGGTGAGGTCTGCTTCCACCACGAGCTCGGGGTCTTGCCGGCGGGCGCCGCCGGCTGGAGGTCGCCGGTGAGCGTGACCGAGGTGACCTGGTAGGTCCACCACCGGTCGCCCAGCCGCACCCACGGGCGGGCGCCGCTGTTGCCCAACGGCGTGCCGCCGAGGACGGGACCGGCGACGGAGGGGGCCGTGTTGAACAGCACCACCGGTATGGCGTCCAGCGGCACCGTGGGCGCGGCGCCGGCGACCCCGTCCCCCAGGGCGTCCGCCAGCTTGCCGTCGATCGAGCGTTGCCCGCCCGTCCCCTCGACGAGCGCAGGTGAGCGCGAGACGAGGCTGACACCCGCCACGAGCGGTGGCGGGGTGAGCGTCTCGCTCGGCTTGGAGCCGATGGTCAGCGACACGCAGCCCTTGACGCTGAAGAAGAAGAAGTCGACCTCGCCGCAGACCTCGCCGTGGACGTAGGTGATGTCGGGGCTGCTCGGGGTGGTGCGGCCGACGAGGACTTCGAGCTCGGCGCTGGCCCCGATGCTGATGATGAACAGGCGCAGCTCGCCCCTGACGTAGATCTTTCCGGCGAGGAAGAACGGGTCGAAGCCCAGGATCGCGTCGAAGCCGCCGGCGACCTCGAGGTAGAGCCCGATGCTCTTGCTGCCCATGAGGACGCAGCTGATGTGGAAACCCGTGGCGATGGCCATCCCGCCGGTGACCGGCGGCAGCACGGGGATGCTCGTGATGCCGTTGCCGTGGACCATGAGGTAGCCGCTGCCGGTGATGACGTCGAGCACCTGGACCGTCACGCGGTCCTCGTAGGACCCGAGGTCGACCAGCCAGTCCTGCGGGTTGCCGGTGTCGAAGAACGCCGTGACCGGCACCCGGATCTTCAGCAGGCTCTGGATCTCGTAGGCCGCGACGATGCCGAGGGTGATCGTCCCGCGTCCGAAGTCGATGTCCAGCACGGCGAGGAAGGTCGCGCTCTGGTTGGCGTCCTTGAGGACCGGAGGCATCTTGAGGACGTCGGCCTTCATCACGAGCAGCAGCCTCGGCCCCGGCACCTCGATGAGGACGATGCCCTTGAGGTTGACCACGAACCCGCCGTCCACGGTGCCGAGCAGCATGCCGGCGGCGAACGCGTAGGAGCCCGCGGTGTGGGTCCATCCGTCCGGGTGCATGACGTGGCCGCGCTGGAGCTGCGCCTGGAGCCAGTCGAGCGCTGGGACCGGCCGCGCTGCATACGGGGCCTCGTTGCGGGCGTAGTTGATGCCCACGCCGCCGAGGAAGCCGTAGATGCCCAGCCCCGAGTTCCCGAGCAGCAGCGGCACCGGCAGCTCGACCTCTGCACCGATGAGCACTCCGGTGACGCCGTCCCGGGTCTCGACGGCGAGGACGGCGCTGGCCCGCAGGTTGATCGGGGTGACGGTGAGGTCGAAGTAGCCCTTGAAGCCGAGCGGGGTGAACTCCAGGGATCCCCTGCCGTGCAACGTCCCCGGCACCTCGATGGAGGCCGCGAGCTTGGTGAGCGTCAGCTCGAACGGGCCGTCGATCCGTGCCCTGATCCGCACGGTCTCGACGGTGACGATGCCGAGGTCGAGCCCGAGGCCGACCTCCACCTCCATGTACGTGGGGTTGTCTCGGCTGACACGGAAGCCCAGGACGCGCAGCAGCTCGTCGAGCGGGGGGCTGGCGGTGAGGGCGCCGGCGGGGATGTCGAGGCTGTAGCCCCTGCTCGGGTCGAAGACGGGGACGGGCAGGTAGTCGACGTGGCTGGGGTTCGCAGGGTTGGGGGCGGTGTCCCACGAGGAGCGCACGCCGATCGCCTTGTACCGCGTGGTGACCGGGTGCTCGGGGTTGACCTTGACGATCGTCAGGTCGAACGTGAAGGTCACCTCGATGTCGAGCAGGATGCTCACGCTCGTGCCGCGCGGGTCGACCGTGGCAGACCCGTCCGGCGCGATGACCCCCTGGCTGACGACGAGCTCGCCGCCGCGCAGGATGAGCTTCTGGGTGTTGATGAGGCTGCTGGCGCCCAGGGCGATGCTGCCGAGGGAGACCAGCGCACCGGCGGCCGGGCTGAGCTCGGCGGCGGCCGAGCTCAGCGGAGCGAGGATGCTCAGTGCGCCGAGGACGTTGAGGGCGTTGGGGTTCGAGTGCGCGAAGTCCATCTGCGCGAGCCCGTCGAGGTCGGCCTCGGCAGCGCGGAACTCGGCGCTGACGAGCCACGAGTCGCGGTCCTCGGCGATCCGCAGCCGCACGAGGAACGTGCAGATCCCGTCGTTGGGGTTGCGGGTGCCCTGTCGGAGCGCGGGCTGGGAGTGCTGGCGCAGGGCCGTCTCTGCGGCGGTCTCGATGTCGAACTCGCCGTACACCTCCGCCCGGATGAAGGTGCTGCGCAACAGCTCGACGCGCACCCCGATCTTGCGGAAGCAGTCCGGGCGACCGCCGGTGGGTGGTGTCCGGTCGACCTCCCGGGCGGGTGGCCGCACGACGCGTTCGACCCTCGCGGTGATGGTCTCCTCGCCGTTGCCCGCGGTGGTGGCCCTCGCCCGCCACCAGACGCCACTGCCTGCCGCGGGTGGCGGTGTGGTCCCCTCGACCGAGGCCGTCTGGGCCTTGGCCTGGGTGAACCCCTCGGCGCTTCCCGCGGTGACGTTGGTGAATCCCTTGCTGCGCAACAGGTCCACCATCACGTCGCGGCGCCGCTCGCTGAGCTTGCGGTTGTACTCCGCGTCCGCGGGGGTGTCGTGCAGCGGACCCTCCCACGACGCATACCCCTTGACTGTCAGGGCCGTTCCCGCACCGATCTGGGCGATGACCGCCGGGGTGAGCGCCTGGGTCAGTGGCGTCGAGCTGCCGGCGTCGTCGCGGCTCGATGCCTGACCTGTGCGGACGTTGTCGGGGTTGGTCGCCCACGTGTGCAGCGCCCCGGTGATGGTCGGGTTGAACGGCTCCGGCTTGGCGAACCGGTAGTACGCGTCGATCACCTGTGGCTGCGTCGCGGGCAACGTGGCCGTGACGTCGACCCGCGCCCCGGCCGCGACCGGGACGTCGGCGGTCGTCGAGGGACCTGCCGAGCCGCCGGCCCACGACCAGTTCGCAGCGACGGGCGGGTCCGTGGTCAGGCGCACCATCGTCGCCGTGGAGGCTCCCAGCACCTCGCGTATGGCGTGCGGCCGGGTGTTCGTCGGCGTCACCTTGACCGTCGAGCTGCCGCCCGTGTCACTGGGATCGGTGCGCCGCATCGCACTCAGGCTGCGGGTGGTCGTGTTGCCCGCGCCGTCGGTCGCCGTGACGGTGATGGACAGGCTGCCTGCGGCGGGGACGGTGAGCTCGACGCGGTCGTCGGTGGTGACGGTGCCGTCGACGGTGATGCTGACGCTGATCGGCGCGAGGCCGCCGGCGGTGTCGACGAAGAGGGTCGCGTGCTCGGGCACCTGGGCCGCCCCGGTGCCGGGGTCGCCGATCCACTCCCCCGACGCAGTGCGGAAGCTCACCGTCATCGTCGGCGTCCCACCGCGGTTGACCACCTCGGCCTCGAAGACGCCGGTGACCCCGGCGTGGACCCCGAGGCCGATCCAGAGGTCGCGGACTCCTGCGCTGACGGCGACGCCCTGGAGACCGGTCGGGGCGACGAACAGCCGCGCCTCGGGCAGCCAGAAGCCCTGCCAGTCGGCAGGCATCGCCCGGGCCTGCGCCGGGACGCCGGGTCCGGCCGTCCCCGACAGGTCGAGCACCGCGGTCCGGAAGGCGAAGCCGACGACGTCCGAGGGGCCGACGAGGGCGTGCGGCGGGTTCATCGAGACGAACTCGTAGATGTGGTCGACGGGGGTGCCGCCCGTCTCTGCCGACAGTAGCTCGACGCCGACCGACTGGCCGGTGAGCTGCTTGGCGCGGATCCGCAGGGCGGGCAGGGTGAAGGTGACCGGCATGCCGTTGGCCCGCAGCTGGCCCTGGCCGTCGAGCTCGGCTCCGCGCAGGAACGGCAGTCGTACCAGCACGATCGGCACGCTCAGGGTGACTCGCCAGCCCCCGTCGCCGACCCCGCCGCTCTGGTGCAGCGCGAGCTGGACGCCGACGGTCGGGTCGGGGAACTCGATGGGTGTGGTGCTGGTCGTCCCGCCGTTGCCGAAGCCTCCCGACCCGGGGTCGAGCGTGATCGGTGTCGGCCAGGTCCCCGTGGCGGAGTAGGCGTGCCAGGTGCCGTCGTCGTCGGTCTGCAGCCCCTCGTCGGTGGCCGTCAGTCCCTGGAGCAGCGGGCGGACCTGGTCGAGGGCGCCGGAGCTCTGCGCTCCCGCGGGGAGCTCGTCCCAGAGCGACACGACACACCTCCCGGAGCGGGTGCGGGCACGACGGAGGACAGCCGGTCAGGGCGTCCGAGAAGAGGTCGGCCGCAGGTACCCCCTCGCAGCCAATCCCCAGCGAATGCAAGCCAATGGTGCTCTCTGCAGGTAACCAGCGGGCAGCGCTCCGGGTCAACGACCTGTCACAGAGCCGACACCCGTGCCATCCCATACGCCGACAATCCGGACGCCGGCCGACGCGCCGCGCTCGTGCTCGTGTCGCAGATCGTCACCGGCGCGCCCGACGGCCACGGGCGCGAGGTGCGGACGCTCCACCTCTCCCACCGTGCACTGTCGGGGCTACGTCATTGAACGCGCTGTGCGTTCAATGACGTAGCGTCCACACTCGCTCCCGCTGCCCTGCTCAGGTGCCGTGCCCCAGTGTCCTGCTCAGGTGCCCTGCCCCAGTGCCCTGCTCAGGCGCCGGCCACCCGCCTCGTGGTTGCTCTCACTGTCGGAGCTCGGCCCTGGCCCGCGACTCCACCGAGATGGTCACCGATCCACCCAGGGCATCGAGCAGTTCCCCGACGAGGGGCAGGTCGGCCTCGCCGGTCAACCGCACCACCGCGGTCCGGCCGTCGGGACTACCTGTGCCGTCGCTGACGGTCCAGGCGTTCATGCCCACGGGCAGCGGGCGTTCGGCGAGGTAGCGCTGGGCCGTGAGCGCGACGGTGGCGTCGTTCACGGGCACCGACTGCTCGATGCCTTCTTGGTACGCACCGAGGTCAAGGGAGTCGGCAGCATCGAGGGCAGCACCATCGGCGGCGTCGAGCAGGCGCATCCGTGACAGCTGGGCGGAGGTCACGGCGATGGTCCCGACGATCAGCAGGATGGCCACGACCGTGTAGCCGAGGACGAGGATGCCGACCTGACCGCCCTCGCCTCGTCGCAGCAGCGATCGCCGCGCTCGGGAGGCCGCTCGTGGGATCTCGCCCACCCACGGAGATCGTGGTGTCACGGGCCCGCCCGGAACCGGTCGACGACCGCGACGTGGCTCGCCGACACCGGCACCTCGAGCGGCACCAGGTCTCTCGCGAACGCCGGGACCAGTGGCAGCGGCACCGTCACGGTCGCCACCATCTCGATCCTGCCCTCTGGCCGAAGGCACGGCGTCCCGTCGCACTCCATCGTCAGCACTCCCTCGCCAGCGCGGAAACCTTGGTCCTCGAACGCGATCGAGGCAGCACCCAGCGCTCGCGGCTCGGCCGCCTCCACCGTCCTGGCCGTGACGAAACCTCGTGCCGCTTCACGCGCCGCAGCCGACGCGGCATACGCACCGGCTTGCAGGCGCGCCATCGTCATCACGAGGTAGATCAACGGCACGAGCATGAGCACCCCGAGGACGACGAACTCGACGACGGCACTTCCGCACTCGCCGTCGCGTCGCCGGAGCACGAGACGACACCAGAGGGCTGGCCGGCGCAGGCGCAGGATCACTGGGACTCCAGGAAGGCCCGGCCCACGACGTCGAGGCTCCGATCGGGTCCGAGCGGCCCGAGCACGGGCAGGGGCGCGCGCACCCGCACCGAGACGACCTGGACCCCGGCAGCCTGCGCGGTGCTCACGGTGACGTCGCCGGCGAAACGCGCAGACAGGGACGAGCTGATGAGCTCGCGTGTCCGCTCGGCTCCGTCCTCGGGACGAGCGCCGTCTCGAGCCCCGAGCCGAGCCCCCTCGGAGGCGCAGGAGATGAGGGTGTTGCGGACGTGCAGCGCCAGCCCGAGCTGGAACACGGCGAGGAACAGCAGGGTGACGAGCGCAGACACCATCGCGAAGTCGGCGACGGCCGCCCCCGACTCACCCGTCGGGCAGCGACGACCTCGCGCCGCGAGTCCGAGCCCTAGCCGTCCTCGCGCCGTCACCGGGCCACCACCCGCCGGCATCGCTCAGGGGCCGGAGACGGTGTTCATCGCGCGGCTGAACAGGGCGCGCAGCTGGTCGTCGGCCACGGTCCACAGCACGGCCACCAGCCCTGCCGTCATCAGGGTGATCATCACCCAGCCGGGGACGTCGCCTCGCTCGCCGCGTCGGACGGCGATATGGAGTGACAGCTGCGCGTGGGTCAGCGCCTTGGTGAGCACGGTCATGGTCGTACCTTTCGTCGAGCCATCAGAGGGAGAACCGGAGGAACGAGAAGCCGGGGTAGATCGCGAAGAGCACCGTGATGGGCAGCACGAGGAAGACGACGGGGATCATCATCGCGATCTCCTTCTTGCCACCGGCCTCCATCACCGCCCGTCGCCCGGTCTCGCGGACGTCCTGCGCCTGGGCCCGCAGCACATCGGCCAACGGGGTGCCTCGTTCGACGGCGATGATCATGCCGTCGACGAACCGGGCCAGGCTGATTAGGCCGGTGCGGTCGGCCAGACCCTGCAACGCCGTCGGGAGGTTGGCTCCGGCGCGCGCGTCGGCCAGGCACCGACCGAGCTCGTAGGACAGCTCACCGTGCGAGAGGCGACAGACCCGTTCGAGGGCACCGACCGCTCCCTCCCCGGCGCCGACGGCGAGGGCGAGCAGCTCGGCGATCGTGGGGAACTCGGCGAGCATCCGCTCCTCGCGACGGTTCGCCTCACGGCTGAGCCACTGGTCGCGGGCCACGACGCCGACACCGGCACCACAGAGGGTCACGATGACGGCGGGACCGACCGACCCGCCGTTGCCCAGCCACAGGCTGACGCCGAGCACGAGCCCTGCCACGAGCCCGGCGGCGCCCCAGAGCACCTGCTCGGCCCGGAACCGGTCCACGTCCGCCGGTCGTCCGGCGCGCAGCAGGCGGCGGCGCACGGACGCCGACCCACCCAGGACGCGCTCGATCCTGGCGGCCAGGTCAGCCACCAGCGGTCTCGCGAGCACCCCCAGCGCACCGGCCCCCGCGACCTGGCGGCCGGCGAGGAGCCGGGACGGGCGTGGGGCGTCACGCAGGTAGGGCAGCACGCGGTCGTCCAGGGTCGCCCTGCGACGGCGTGGCAGTCCGGCCCAGGTCAGCAGCAGCCCCAGCCCGAGGCCGAGTCCGATGGCCGCACCCGGCAGGGAGACGGACAGGCTGGTCACGACGCCGGTCACCGGAGCACCCGCTCATCCTCGGGGAGGCGCCCGATGTGGATCATGATGCGGTAGGCGGCCACCGAGACCGCGGCCCCCACGAGGAGGACCATCGCGCCCGTGGGGCTGGCGTAGGCCTGGATCGACTCGGGCCGGGTGCACAGCATCGCCAGCACGATCCACGGCGCCGCCACCGCGAGGCGTGCGGCGTTGACCGTCCACCCCTGACGGGTCTCGAGCTCGGCCCGGGTGCGACTGTCCTCACGCAGGAACGTGGACAGCGTCCGCAGGAGCCTGCCGAGGTCGCTGCCGCCGACCTCGCGCGCGATCCGCAGCGACTCGACGAGCCGGTCCCCCACCGGGTCGCTGAGCCGGACCTTGAGCAGGTCGAGGCTCTCGTGGAACCGGCCCGTGGTGCGATAGTCCTCCGCGAAGGCCCGGAACGCGGGGCGCAGCTCCTCGGGACCTCGACGGCCCAGCTGGCTCAGTGCCTCGGGCAGGGCGAGGCCGGCACGCACTGCCGAGGCGATGTTGTCGACCGCATCCGGCCACAGCTCCCGCAGGCTGGCCCGCCTGCGCCGTGCCCTCATCCGGACCAGCGCCAGGGGTGCGTACCCAGCCATTGCGGCGAAGCACAGCGCCACGGGGACGACGCCGGTCGTCGCAAGAACGATCAGGACCACGACGCCGAAGGCGATGAAGCAGGCACTGACCAGGCTGCGCGGACCGACGGAGTCGTATCCCGCCTGCACGAGCTCGTCGCGCAGGCGGTCCGACACCGTGACGCGCGGCGCGGCGTCGACCCGTGGAGCGGGCACCCACGCGGACCACCAGATGCAGAACAACCCGCACCCGAGCAGCAGCCCGACGAGCGTGCCGGTCGCACTTCCGCCCACGGCCGCGACGACGTCACCGAGTCCTCCCACGTCGTCGCCTCAGTCCTGCGCCAGCAGGGCCGCGACGTCGAACCCGGCCCGCCGGAAGCGCTCGGGGTGGGGCGGGAAGCCGTCGGCGCGACGAAGCACACCGTCGCGCTGCACGAACAGGTCGGCCGTCTCCACGACATCGGCCTCGACGCGTCCGGGGACGGCGACGATCTCGCGCACTCGACGCACCCCGTCGTGCTCGAGCGCCGCGTGGACGACGATGTCGATGGAACCCGCGACCGTCGGCACGACGAAGCGGCTGCCGACGTTCTCGCCGGCCAGCAACGGGAGCGTGCACATCTTGGTGATCGCCTCGCGGGCGCTGTTGGCGTGGATCGTGCACATGCCGGGCAACCCGCTGTTCAGGGCGATGAGGAGGTCCAGACTCTCCGCCTGGCGAACCTCGCCGACGATGATGCGGGAGGGCCGCATACGCAGCGCCTCCTTGACCAGGCGGCGCAGCGGTATCTCGCCTGTCCCCTCGAGACTCGGCTGGCGGCACTGCATCGACGCCACGTCACGCAGGGGGATCTTGAGCTCGAACACCTCCTCGCACGTCACCACCCGCTCCCTGGCGGGGATCGCGGCGCTGAGGCAGTTCAGCAGTGTCGTCTTGCCGGCCTGCGTCCCTCCGGCCACCAGGATGTTCAGGCCCGCGGCGACCGCGGCGCCGAGGAAGGTCGCGGCCTGCGGCGTCAGCGTGCCCAGGGCGACGAGGTCGTCGAGGTGGGAGGCGCGGACGACGAACTTGCGGATGTTGACGTTCCAGTGCGCGCGGGTGATGTCGGGGATGACGACGTGGAGGCGGGAACCGTCCGGCAGCACCGCGTCGACGAACGGGCTCGACAGGTCGACCCGACGGCCGCTGGTCTTGAGCATCCGCTCGACGAGGTCGCGGACGCTGTCCGACGTGAGGAACGTCGTGGTCAGCTCGGCCACACCGCCACGGGCGATGAAGACCTTGGTGGGCTCGTTGATCCAGATCTCCTCGACCTCGGGGTCGTCGAAGTACGGCTGGAGCGGCCCGAACCCGGCGACCGCGTCGATCACGGACTTCACCGCGTCCTCGACGTTCGGCAGGGTCGGTAGGCCACCGTGAAGGGAGCGTTCGTCGTAGTCGGCGACCGCGTCGCGGACGAGCCGGTCGAGCTCGCGGGTGTCCCGCGCAGGATCGAGACCGGAACGCCGGATGAGCTCGCGCACCTCCGACTCCACGGTCATGACCGCGTCCATCAACACCTCCCCCTTGACGTGTCCTCCGGTCTCGCTGGCCCCCCGGCCACCGGCGCGAGCCCGGTTCGTCTGCCGCATACTAGGACGAACCACACGTTCTCGTCCTCGCGAATCCACAGGTGTGGACAGCCCGTCGGCCAGCAGGCACCCCCGACCTAGCGTGCGCAGGATGCGACTGCAACTGACCGTCACGCACCGCGCGTCCTCACCCGGAGCCCCACCCGGTCCGACGACCACCGAGGTGGAGGTGGATGCTCCCGAGGGCACCACAGCCGCTGAGCTGAGCAACGCCCTGGTGGCCCACCTCGGGGGCGAGAGCCGTTCCGCCACGGGCCCCGTCGACAGCTCCGCCCCCGTGCTCCACGTCTCCGGCGAGGCCATCGACCCGGCGGCCCGCCTGGGAGCTCCCCCGCTGCTCACGGGCGCGTCCTTGACACTGCTCCCACGAAACCTGTTGCACGACAGCACCTCTCGCACCGAAGGGGCTCGACGCAGCACCATGCTGCTCGCGGTGACGCACGGCCCGGACTGCGGGCGTTCGGTGGACCTGCGGTCAGGGTCGCTGACGGTCGGGCGTTCCGAGGAAGCCGACCTGTGCCTCGACGACCCCGGGCTGTCCCGCCTGCACGCCAAGCTCCGGGTGGAGGCGGACGGGGTGACGCTCCAGGACCTCGGTTCCACGAACGGCACCACCGTGGACGGCCTCACCGTGGGCCACGACCCCGTACCGGTCACCACCACGAGCCGCATCCAGGTGGGAGCGACCACACTGGCCCTGCGTCCCGCCGGTGCCGTCCCCGCCGCCACGTCGGCCACCTGGCTCGGAACGCTCGCCGTGAACCGTCGGCCACGGATCCTCGAGCCGCACCGTCCAACCACGGTCACCCTCCCCACGCCCCCGACCCCACCGCGCCGCACCCGGGTGCCCTGGCTGGCGGTGCTGCTCCCGCTGCCGGTCGCAGCGGCTCTCGCACTGTTCCTGGGACCGACGATGCTCGCCTTCGCCCTCATGGGCCCGGTGCTCATGGTCGGCTCCGTCCTGAGCGACCGGTGGGGAGCGCGTCGGACGTATGCGGCCGAGCTGGTCTCGCACGAGGCCGCTGTCCTCGTGGCGCGCGAGCGCGTCGCGGCGGCCTGCCGCGAGGAGCACCAGTTCCGGGTGCGCGCCGCGCCCGACCCTGCCACGGTCCTGGCGGTGGCCGGTGGCCCCACCGATCGGCTGTGGGAACGGCGGCACGACGACCCCGACGCTTTCTCCGTCTCGATCGGGCGGTGCCGTCGGGACGCCTCGGTCCGACTCGTGCACCCAGCGGCCTCGGGCCTCGAGGACCGGCCGCAGCTGTCCGATGCCCCATGCACCCTCGCCCTTCCCGAGGTCGGCGTGCTCGGCGTGTGCGGAGACCCCGTGGCGGTCACCCGCTCGGTGCGGTCGTTGCTCGGTCAGCTCGTCACCACGCACTCCCCCGCGGACCTGCGGGTCGTCGCACTGGCCGACACCACGGACCACCTTGATCGTTGGCGGTGGCTGGATCGGGTCCCGCACTGCCACAACGGGTTCCACGACCGGGGTGACTCGTCCCGGGCATCGTCCATCCACCCGGGACGCCTCGCGCTCGACCGCGACGACGCCGCCGTCCTCTCGACCGCGGGCGGCCTGGCTGCCCTGGTTCGCGACCGCCTCGACGACCGTCCCGGCAGCCGATGGGACGGTCCGGTCACCGCGGTGCTGCTCGACGGCGCCGCCGCCTTCCGCGCCGTCCCGGACCTGGCGGTGGTCCTCGCCGACGGCGCCAGGGCGGGCGTCGTGTGCCTCGCCCTCGGTGCAGACCGGTCCGAGCTCCCCCACGAGGCGGGCGCGGTGCTGGACCTGGCGCGGCCCGGTACCCCGTCGCTCTCGGCGCCGGGGCACCAGCACGAGGACCTGGTCGTGGACGGTGTGGGCGCTGCGTGGACCGAGCGGCTGGGACGGGCCCTCGCGCCGCTCCGGGACGCAACCCCCTCCCAAGGTGCCGCAGCACTCCCCGGTCGCGCCGGCCTGCTGGGTCTCCCGGGCTGTCCGTCGGAGCACGTCGACCGCCCCGGCGGGTCGCCGAGCAGCGAGAGCGCCGGGTCCGACGTCGCCGCAGCCTGGACCCGGACGCCGCACTCCACCCTTGTGCCGCTCGGGGTGTGCAGCACCGGCACCTTCTGGGTCGACCTGGCGCAGGACGGCCCCCACCTGCTCGTGGGTGGGACCACGGGAGCAGGCAAGTCCGAGCTCCTGCGGACGCTGGTCGCGGCCCTCGCCCTGCACAACAGCCCGGAGCACCTGTCGTTCGTGCTCGTGGACTACAAGGGTGGAGCCGCCTTCCGCGACTGCTCGGACCTGCCCCACGTGACCGGGGTCGTCACCGACCTCGACGACCAGCTGGCCTCGCGGGCACTCACCTCGCTGATGGCGGAGGTGACGCGGCGCGAGCGTCTACTGCGCGACGCCGGTGTCACGGAATTCGTTGCCTACCAATGCAGTTCGGCTGGAACGGGCTCACCGCTGGCGCGCCTCGTCGTCGTGGTCGACGAGTTCCGCGCCCTCGCCGAGGAGCTTCCCAGGTTCGTCGACGGCCTGGTCCACCTCGCCGCCGTGGGTCGGTCGCTCGGGATCCACCTGGTCCTGGCGACCCAGCGCCCAGCAGGGGTGGTGACTGCCGACATCAAGGCCAACGTCAACCTGCGCATCGCCTTGCGCATGCGAGACCGGATCGACTCGGAGGACGTCATCGACAGTCCCGTGGCCGCGTCGATCTCGCCCTCGACCCCCGGTCGCGCCCACGCCCGCGTCGGAGGCTCGCCCCTGCTGGAGTTCCAGGCCGCCCACGTCGGATCCTTGCTCCGCGGAGGACCCCGAGACGGGGTCCGCATCACGACGATCGACGACGGGTCGGAGATCGTGGAGAGAAAGCGGTCGGACTTCCGCACACCCGATGGTTTCGAGCCCACCGAGCCGACCGAGCTGCGCGCCATCGTCGAGGCGACCGCCGGGGCAGCAGCACTCCTGGGCATCGAGCCCGCACCCAAGGCCTGGCTGCCTCCCCTTCCCGATGTCGTGGACCACGCGTCCCTGGCCGTTCCCCCGGACGACCTGACCGCCCACCTCGGGATCGTGGACGTCCCGGAGGAGCAGCGCCAGCACCCCCTCGTCCTCGACCTGCGGGCCAGGGGCCACTGGGCGGTCGTGGGCGCCCCGGGCACTGGCCGGTCGAGTGCGTTGACGACCGTGGCCCGATCGCTGTGCGCCCGTCGCGCCAGCGACGCCCTGCACGTGTACGCCGTCAGTGGGGGTGGACTCGAGACCCTCGCCTCGCTGCCCCACGTGGGGGCCAGCACGAGCTGGTCCGACCCGCAGCGGGTGGAACGACTGGTCCGACGACTGGCCTCGGAGGTCTCCGACCGGCGCAGCGCCCTGGCCCGCCGCGGCCTCACGACGATGACCCAGTGGTGGGAGTCGGCAGACTCGGTCACCGCCCCGCCGCCCATCCTGCTGCTCGTCGACGACTGGGACCTGGCCGCCGGCCGACACGACGACCTGGCCCTGGCCTCCCTCGTCGACCAGATCCTGACCCTGCTGCGCGAGGGTGAGCCGGTCGGCCTGACCGGGGTGCTGGCCGGGGACCGGTCGCTGCTGCTCGGTCGGGCCGGGGCGGCGGTCAGCCGCCGGGTGGTCCTCCGGCTGGCAGACCCTTCCGACGCGGTGCTGCTCGGACTGACTCCCCGTGCCGTCGGGGTGCTCCAGCACAGTGGACGTGGGCTGACGTCGGACGGCCGGTACGTCCAGCTGGCCCTGCCTCCGGAGCCTGACCTGACGCACCACGCTCCACCTGCCGACGACCGCCAGGGGCCACTGCGGATCGAGCCCCTTCCGGTGTTGGTGCGGTCCGACGACCTGGCGCAGGACCTCGGCGACCGTACCGGGGTGGCCCTGGGTGTCGGTGGCGACGAAGCCATGACCCTGACACTCGACCCGGGACGGGACGGGCGACGTTGGCTGGTCGTGGGAGGGGCCTCCTCCGGCGTGTCGACCACCGTGCTGCTCATCGCCGGCCACCTGCTCGCAGTCGGGCGACCGGTCGCCGTCGTCGCTCCGCGCGGAGGCCCGCTCGAGGAGCTCCGCGGCCACCCGGGGATCGCCTGTTGGCACGACGGGTCGTCGTCAGCCGGCCTGGTCCGGGCTCGGCAGGAGCACCCCGAGCTCGCCGTCGTGGTCGACGACGCCGAGCAGCTCCTCGACGACCCCGTGGAGCCCGTCGTCAAGGAGATCTCGCACCTCGTCGACCGTGACGACGGCCTCCTCGTGGTGGGCGCGAACGCCACCGCGCTGTCGTCCCAGTACCGCGGCGTCGCCGTCGAGATCGCCCGCCACCGAACCGGGGTCCTGCTGGGACCTCGCTCGGGCGTCGAGCGAGACCTGTTCGCGCTCAAGATCCCGCTCGAGCGCGACGCGCTGGCAGGCCGTGGCCAGCTGGTTCGCCGCGGGCTCGGGACACCGATCCAGGTCGCCCTGCCCACCGCCACCAATGGCGTGGCCGCCGCTACCAGCGGCGTGGTCGCAGCGGTCGCTGCCCCTCCACCCGCGGGGTAGCGTCGCGGCCATGACCCTCGCTCCGTCCCTCGCCGACCTCGGCGACGAGAAGTTCGTGTCCCTGACGACGTTCCGCAGGACCGGGGTGGGCGTCGCCACCCCCGTGTGGATCGGTCGGGACGGCGACACCCTCGTCGTGACGACGCCGACCGGCAGCGGCAAGGTCAAGCGGCTGCGCAACGACAACCGGGTCGAGCTGCGCCCCTGCTCGCGCCGCGGAGCCGTCGAGGACGGCGCTCCCACCGTGACGGCCGTCGCCGAGGTGGTCGAGGGGTCCGACGCGATGCGCCGACTCGACGCCGTGCTGAAGCCCAAGTACGGCATCGAGTACCGCATCGTCATGATGATCGAGAAGATCATGCGGCGCGGTCACACCGACCGGGTCATGCTCCGGATCACCTCGGACTGAGGCCGCACCAAACCGGAGCGCAGGAGTCCTGGCTCAGGAGGCAGGAGCGCAGGAGCCTTGGCTCAGGAGTCCTGGAGGTCCGGGTCCTGCAGGTCGGCGGTGTCGGCCCGAACAGCCGAGACGATGCCGAGCACCGCGACCGCGGCGAGCACCACCGCGACGACCCCTCGGCCGGCCTGGAACAGGCTCCACGAGACCGGGAGCAGCAGCAGGTTCCAGACGACGGTGGGCGAGTTCGGCCAGTTGTCCCCGCGCCACCAGCCCCGGGCCAACGCGCCGATGCCGACGGCGAACAGCAGGATCAGCAGCGCCGACATCACCACGAGCACGGCGTCGTCGCTCGCGCCCTGCGTGAGCTCCCACAGGTAGAACACGACGAAGCCCAGCAGGGCCAGCGCCTCCACCGCGGACACCGCTGCGGCAAGGTCGCGCCAGATGTCACGAGCACCCGTCGGGGCGCCGCCGTCAGCGTTCGGCTGGGAGGCGGAGGAGCTGGGCAGGCCGGGCTGGTCGGTCACCCCCACAGGCTAGTTCCGCCCCGATCTGTCTCACGGGTTGGGCGGCACCCCGCCCATGCATCCACCAGCGCAAGGAGGGCGCCATACCGGCGCAACGACGGCAATGTGACCAAAACCTCACCGTTACACGGCAGTTACTTCCGCCCAAGGGTGCCCAAACCGCTCGTCATCTGTGACGCTGGAACAGAAACGTGAGACAGCCCGTTGGCAGAACTGTGTCCAGCCCCCCAAAATGGCTACTCGCACCTGTTTCACCATCCCGCGGACAGGCGGTCGGCTAGGCTAGCCGGTCGGCCCTGATCCCCGGGCGCATGACCCTGCACACCCCGCAATGACGCGCCGTGCTCCATCTGGCCCGTCACCCCTGGGTCCATGGACCGGCGCACTTCCCCCTGCACAACAAGGAGCACGATCTTCATGGATTGGCGCGACCGCGCTGCTTGCCTCGACGAGGACCCTGAGCTGTTCTTCCCCATCGGGAACACCGGCCCAGCCATCCTCCAGATCGAGGAGGCCAAAGTTGTCTGCCGACGCTGCGAGGTCGTCGACACCTGCCTCAAGTGGGCCATCGAGTCCGGCCAGGACGCCGGCGTCTGGGGCGGCATGTCCGAGGACGAGCGCCGCGCGCTCAAGCGCCGCAACGCCCGGGCCCGCCGCGCCGGCTGACCCACCCCGCTCCACCACACGCGCCTGGCGCTAGGAGCTGTCGCGCCCCAGGGGCCGCAGCCTGGCGACGAACCGGGCGCGTGTCCCGTTGGGCTCCGCCGGCTCCCACACGATCCGGCCCCGCAGGTCCTGGACCAGCGACTCGACGATCTGGGTGCCGAGCCCCGAGGCACCCGGACGGAACCCCTTGGGCAGCCCGACCCCGTCGTCGGTGATCGTGACCGCGAGGATCTCGTCGCCCCGGTCGTCGGTGGACCGCTGGGCCTCGACGCAGATGGTCCCCTCGGCGACGTCGGCGAGCCCGTGCTCGACGGCGTTCTGCACGAGCTCGGACAAGATCATCGCCATCGCGGTCGCGTCCTCGGCCCGAAGCATTCCGAACGAGCCGACGACCTTGGTCGAGATGGGGTGCTCGACCTTGGCCACCTCGGTGATGGCCTGCAGGCCGCGCACGGCGATGTCGTCGAACTCCACCGTCTCGTCGAAGCCCTGGCTGAGCGTCTCGTGCACGAGGGCGATGACCCCCACCCGGCGCACCGCCTCCTCCAGCGCCACGCGACCGGCCTCCCCCTCGGGGAGCCGACGCGCCTGGAGCCGCAGCAGGGCTGCGACCGTCTGGAGGTTGTTCTTCACCCGGTGGTGGATCTCGCGGATCGTCGCGTCCTTGGTGATCAGCTCCCGCTCGCGGCGGCGCAGCTCGGAGACGTCGCGCAGCAGGAGCAGGGCGCCGACGCGCTGACCACCCTCGGTCAGCGGTATGGCGCGCATCGACACGCTCGACCCGCGTGAGCTCACCTCGGTGCGCCACGGCGCCCGTCCCGTCACGACGACGGCCAGCGACTCGTCCACCGGGGACTCGTCACGCAGCAGGTCGGCGACGACCTTGGCCAGCAGCTCCCCGATGACGTCACCGACGTGGCCGAGCCGGTGGATCGCGGACAGGGCGTTGGGGCTGGCGTAGGACACGATCCCGTTGACGTCCAACCGGATCACGCCGTCACCGACGCGGGGCGCACCCCGCCGCTGACCGGTCGGCGCCGACACGTTGGGGAACTCCCCCGCCGCGATCATCCGGGCCAGGGCGTCGGCCAGGGCCTGGTAGGTCAGCTCGAGACGGCTCGGCGTGCGCATCGCCGCGAGGTTGGTGTGGCGGGTGATCACGGCCAGCGCGCGGCCGTTCTTCACGACGGGGATGGCCTCCTCGCGCACCGGCATGTCATCGCGGAAGATCGGGTCGCGCTCCCGCACGATCCGCCGGTCGGCGTACGCCTGGTCGAGCAGCGACTGCCGCCCCCGGTGCGTGCGCCGTCCGACGACGTCCTCGAAGAACACCATCTGGCCGGTCGTGGGGCGCACGTGCGCGACGGCCAGCCAGCCCTCGAGCCCTCCGGGGACCCACAGGACGAGGTCGGCGAAGGACAGGTCGGAGATGAGCTGCCAGTCACCGACGAGCAGCTGGAGCCACTCGACCTCGCCCGGGGCAAGGTCGGTCGACGCGTGGAGCACCTCGTTCAGCGTGGGCACCCCGGAAGCCTAGGTCAGGAGGGCTCGACCTCGTCGCCGAGGGCCACCCGCCCGGGCGTCACCACCTCCGCGTAGACCCCGGCGACGAGGGCGTGGTGGTCGGCGATCGCCTTGAGCATGCCCGGGCGCTCGGGCAGGTCGACCTGGGCGACGCCGACCATGCGGCAGCGCTCGGTCGGCTCGGTGACCCGCAGCCGCACCCCACCGACGGTGACCTCGCGGCCGACCCAGGACTCCTCGACGTACGGCTCGGTGGTCTCGACCACGATGTTGGCCCGCACGTGCCGCGGGTCGAGGGGGTTCCCGTCACCCTCGTACCGCCCGAGCTCCGCGAGGGTCGCGGTTCCCACCAGCGAGATCGGGGCGGCGTCCTGGTGGGGTATGACGCCCTCGCGCCGGAGCGTGACCGGCTCACCGAAGTGGTCGCTCAGGCCCTCGTCGGTCCCGGGTTCCCCGGCCACGAGGTCGGTGCCGTCGGGCAGGACGAGGACGGTCTCCTCGCCCACGCGGCCGGCCACCAGCGTGAACACCGGGTCCATCCGGCGGAACCGGCGGGAGTGCTTGCCCGAGGCCAGCTTGTCGGCGTGGTCGTAGACCGCCCACCCCCGGTCGCCGACCACGCCGTCGGCCCCGACCTCGAGGGCAGGCAGGGACTGGCCACCGGCGGCCTTGACGGGGAAGCAGCGCAGGGCGACGACGCGGGCCGTCACGACGTGGCTGCTCCCGACCGGATCACCGAGCGCAGGGTGCGCAGGGCGACGGACAGCGCGGCGATGTTCGGGTGGTCGAGCCGCTCGATGCCGGCCAGTGCCGTCGTGGCGCGAGTGAGGGACTCGGCGTTGGCCTCGGCCCACTCCTCGTAGCGCGACACCGGCGAGCCACCTGCCGTGGACGCGTCCATGACCGAGCGCACAAGGCTCTCGAGGACGGCATACAGGTCGTCGCGCAGGGCACCACGGGCGAGGGCGTCCCACCGGTCGTCACGCGGCAGGTTGGTGACCCGCGTGAGCATCGCGTCGACGCCGAACTTCTCGGACAGCACGAAGTAGAGGCAGGCGATGTCGGCCGGCGACTCCCCCGTGTCGGTCGCGATGTCGACGATGTCGAGCAGCGAGAACTGGTCGAGCAGGCTGGCCGACCGCAGCGCCAGCTCGTCGGGGACGCCGAGCTTCTCGAGCTTGGCGGTGTTGCGCTGCAACCGCTTCAGCTCGGCACCCTTGAGCATCTCGGGCACCTTCGGCGCGAACTCCCGCACCACGGTGCCGAAACGCGCCACCTCGCCCGCGACGTCGAGGCGCGAGGGCCGCGAGGTGAGGAACCAGCGGATCGAGCGGTCGATGAGGCGACGGAACTCGAGGTACAGCTGGCTCTGCACCTCGGTCGAGACGACGTTGTCGAGCGCCTCGATCTCACGCACGAAGCTCGGCAGGTCGAAGATCTCGCGGCAGACGACGAACGCCCGCGCGATCTGCTCCGGCGTCGCGCCGGTCTCCTCCATCGCGCGGAAGGCGAAGGTGATGCCGCCACGGTTGACCATCGAGTTGACCACCGAGTTGGTGATGATCTCGCGGCGCAGCGGGTGGTCGGCCAGCTCGCCGGCGAACTGCTCGCGCAGCGCCGCCGGGAAGTAGTCGGTCAGGGTCTGCTGGAACCACGGGTCGTCGGGCAGCTCGGTGGGCAGCAGGTCGTCCTTGAGCGCGAGCTTGGCGTACGCCACGAGCACCGAGAACTCGGGGCTCTTCAGGCCCAGGCCGTCCTGGAAGCGCCGGTCGATCTCGCTGTCGCTCGGCAGGAACTCCAGGGCCCGGTCGAGGTCGCCACGCTCCTCGAGCCAGTGGATCAGCCGCTGGTGGACGGGGAGCATGGGGTGCTCCTGCGCGCGGGCGTTGCCCAGCAGGACGTTCTGCTCGTAGTTGTCGCGCAGCACCTGGTGGGCCACGTCGTCGGTCATCGACGCCAGCAGGGTGTTGCGCTGCTTGAGCGTCATGTCGCCGCCGCGGACCAGGTCGGTCAGCAGGATCTTGATGTTGACCTCGTGGTCGGACGTGTCGACGCCGGCGCTGTTGTCGATGGCGTCGGTGTTGACGCGGACCCCGTGCAGCGACGCCTCGATGCGCCCGAGCTGCGACAGACCGAGGTTGCCTCCCTCACCGACGACCTTGCAGCGCAAGGCGTTCCCGTCGACCCGGATGGCGTCGTTGGCGCGGTCGCCGATGTCGGAGCTCGACTCGGAACCGGCCTTGACATAGGTGCCGATGCCACCGTTCCAGAGCAGGTCGACCGGCGACTGGAGGATCGCCTTCATCAGCTCGGCCGGCGTCATCGTCGTCGTGCCCTTGGGCAGACCGAGCGCCTCGGTCATCTCCGGGGTGACCCGGATGGACTTGAGCGAGCGGTCGAAGATGCCGCCGCCGGTGCTGATGAGCGAGGAGTCGTAGTCCGCCCACGACGAGCGCGGCAGGTCGAACAACCGCTGGCGCTCCGGGAAGCTCGTCGCCGCAACGGGATTCGGGTCGACGAAGATGTGGCGGTGGTCGAACGCCGCCACCAGACGGATGTGCTCGGACAGCAGCATGCCGTTGCCGAAGACGTCGCCGCTCATGTCGCCGATGCCGACCGCGGTGAAGTCCTGGGTCTGGGTGTCGACCCCCATCTCGCGGAAGTGCCGCTTGACCGACTCCCACGCGCCGCGGGCGGTGATGCCCATGGCCTTGTGGTCGTAGCCGGCCGAGCCACCCGAGGCGAAGGCGTCGTCGAGCCAGAAGCCGTACGACTGCGCCACGCCGTTGGCGATGTCGGAGAAGGTCGCGGTGCCCTTGTCCGCGGCGACCACGAGGTAGGAGTCGTCCTCGTCGTGACGGACGACCGAGGGGGGCGGGACGATGTCGCCGCCGACGCGGTTGTCGGTGAGGTCGAGCAGGCCGGAGATGAAGACCTTGTAGGAGCCGATGCCCTCGGCCAGCCAGGCGTCGCGGTCGACCGACGGGTCCGGCAGCTGCTTGGCGTAGAAGCCGCCCTTGGAGCCGGTGGGCACGATGACGGCGTTCTTCACCATCTGCGCCTTGACCAGGCCGAGCACCTCGGTGCGGAAGTCCTCGCGCCGGTCGGACCAGCGCAGCCCGCCACGGGCCACCGGACCGAACCGCAGGTGCACGCCCTCGACGCGTGGGGAGTAGACGAAGATCTCGAACTGCGGCCGCGGCGCAGGCAGATCGGGCACCTTCTTGGGGTTGAGCTTGATCGAGACGTAGGTCTTGTCGGCCCCGGTCTCGTCCTGCTGGTAGAAGTTCGTGCGCAGCGTCGCCTGGATGACCCCTAGGAACGCGCGGATGATGCGGTCGTGGTCGAGGGACTTCACCTCGTCGAGGCCGGTGGTGATCTCCTCCACCAGCGCGGCCTCGGCCGCACCCCGCTCCTCGGTGACGTTCGCGCTGCCGTCGGCGGCGCCGTACCGGCTGGGGTCGAACCGCGTCTCGAACAGGGCGACGAGGCGCCCGGCCAACCGCAGGTTCTGGACCAGCGCCGACTCGACGTAGTCCTGGGAGAAGGTCGACCCGGTCTGCCGCAGGTACTTCGCGACCGTGCGCAGGATGACGACCTGGCGCCAGGTCAGCCCGGCCCCGAGGACGAGCGCGTTGAACCCGTCCGACTCGGCCCGGCCGTTCCACACCGCACCCACGGCGTCCTGGAACAGCTCGCGCAGCCGGTCGCGGCCACCCTCGCCGGACCACACCTTGTCGTTCCTGACGCGCAACCCGAAGTCGTAGACCCACAGGTCGACGCCGTCGCCGCGCGACACCTCGTACGGCCGCTCGTCGACGACCTCGACGCCCATGTGCGTGAACATCGGCAGGACCTGCGTCAGCGACAGCGGGCTGCGGCGGTACAGCTTGAAGCGACGCTCCCCCGCAGGCGCGCCCGGCTCCTGGTACATGTTGAGGCCGGTCGCGTCGTCGCGCTCGAGGGCATCCATGTGGCGGATGTCGACGACGCCGACACGGGAGGTGAAGTCCTCCTTGTAGGCCTCGGGGAAGGCGCGGCCGTAGAGGCCGGACAGTCGTGCCGCGGCCTCCTCGCCGTGCTCGGCGCGGGCGGCCTCGGACAGGTCCTCCTCCCACGTGCGGGTGGCGTCGACGAGCTGGCGCTCGAGGACCGCCTCGTCGACGGCCGGGATCGACTCACCCGCGGGGACCCGCACGACGAAGTGCAGGCGGGCCAGGACCGACTCGGAGACGCGGGTCGTGTAGTCGACCGTCGCGCCCGGAAAGGCTTGGTGGAGAATGGATTCCATCTTCAGGCGTACCGCGGTGTTGTAGCGGTCGCGCGGGATGTACACCAGCGCCGAGACGAACCGGCCGAAGCGGTCACGACGCAGGAACAGCTTGGTCTTGCGACGCTCCTGCAGGTGCAGGACAGCCGTCGCGTTGTCGTAGAGCGACTCCTCGTCGGCCTGGAACAGCTCGTCGCGCGGGTAGTTCTCCAGGACCTCGAGCAGGTCCTTGCCCGAGTGCGAGTCGGGCAGGAACCCGGTGCGCTCGAAGATCGCCGCCACCTTGTCGCGCAGCACCGGCACCCGCGTCACCGACTCGGTGTACGCGCTGGAGGTGAACAGCCCGAGGAAGCGCTTCTCCCCCGTCACGACGCCGTCGTCGTCGAACTGCTTGACGCTGACGTAGTCGAGGTAGGTGTTGCGGTGCACCGTGGCCCGCGAGTTGGCCTTGGTGATGATGAGCAGCTCGGGCGCCCGCGCCACCGTGCGCGCCTGCTCGGACAGCAGCACGCCCTCACCGGTGGGGTCGTAGCGCAGCAGCCCGAGACCGGTGCCCTGGACCGCCTGGAGCGTGTCGGCCTCAGGTCCGCGCACCAGCGCGTACTCGCGGTAGCCGAGGAAGGTGAAGTGGTTGCCGGCGAGCCACTCGAGCAGGCCGCGCGCCTGCTCGACCTCCGCAGCGGGTATGCCGTGCGGGGCCTTCTCGCCGAGCTCCACCGCGAGCGCGGCGCAGGTCTCCTTCATCTTCGGCCAGTCCTCGACGGCCTCGCGGACGTTGGCCAGCACACCGCGCAGCCCCTCGGCGATCGCGCGGAGGTCGTCGCTGTTGCTGTCGCGGTCGATCTCGAGGTGCATCCACGACTCGCGGACCTCACCGAACGAGCTGCTGTCGGCGACATCTGCCGAACCGGACGCGTCCAGGACCACCTGCTCGAGCTCGCCCGTGGCGTCACGACGCACGAGCATCGTCGGGTGCACGACGAGGTGGACGGCGCGCTCCATGCGCTGGAGCTCGGCCGTGACGGAGTCGACGAGGAAGGGCATGTCGTCGGTGACCACTTGGACGACCGTGTGCCCGCTGGCCCAGCCCTGCTCGGCGACGTCGGGGTTGAAGACGTCGACCTTGGCGGTGCCGACCGGGCGGCTCCGCGCGAGGTCGCGGTGTGCCAGCGCCGCGCCGAGGAGGTCCTCGGGGGCACGTGCGAGGAGGTCCTCCGTGGCGACGTGCCGGTAGTAGGCCCGGAGGAACTCCTCGACCTCACCCCCGCCGTGCTCGGCGCGCTCCGCAGCGGAGCGCAGGAGTTGCTGACGGGACTGCTCCAGCGACGCAGACATGCTTGTGGTCTTCATCCTCACGGGTTCGTCGTGCAGGCGGCTGACGCACCTCGTCGTGCGTCGGGACCGAGACTATCGCTCGACACGGAAAACATTTCCCGCCCCCGAGTGGCGCTTTGTGTCGCCGCAGGTCAGAGTGTGTGGTTGCAGCGCTCCCCTGCGCGCTGCGACACATCACCCATACAGAAGGAGTCCCCGTGATCATCCTCGGACTGATCCTGCTGATCATCGGCCTCGTGGCCAAGATCTCCATCCTCACGACGATCGGCGTCATCCTGCTCGTCGTCGGTGCCGTCCTCGTCCTCCTCGGACGCATGGGCAACGGCATCGGTGGACGCAAGCACTGGTACTGATCCCGCCCGGGTCTCTGCACGACGTGACGACCCCCTGCGATCCCCTGCTACGGCTGTGGGTATCGCGGGGGGTCGTTCCCGTTCCCTCACTAGAGTGACCGGTATGCCGCCCGCCCAGGTTGGCCCCGAGGCCCTCGAGCGCCTCGGCGCAGCCCTCGGATCGTTGCGTGAGTGCGCCCGCAGCGGAGCCGACGAGGTCCTGGACCACCTCCCCGAGGTCGGTGACAGGGAGCTGCAGACCGTCTTGGACGACTACCTCGACCAGGTGGCCGACCTGCTGCGCGAGGTCGAGGCCTCGGCCACCGACGTCACCGGACGACTGCGGGTCGCCGCCGCCCGACGAGCATCTTCGGCGCAGGTGGCGGAGGGCGGCGTCGCTGCGCTCGACGACGCACCCCGAGGTGGCCGACGATGACGCTCGTCACCGGCGACCCCGCTTCCTGCTCGCTCGTCGGCGGATCGCTGCGCCAGCTGGCCACCTCGCTGCGGACGAGCGGACGCGCCACCCACGCAGCACTGGCGGACCCCACGCTGCGCCGTCCGGGCACCGTCGTCGCGCGGGCGCGGCGCCAGCTCACCGCCCTCGACGACGCGGCAGCCACGGCGGCGGGTGAGCTCGACCGGGTCGGCTCAGCGCTCCAGGACCACGCGGCAGACCTCGCCGAGGCGGTGGCCGACGTTCGCGCCCTGACCGCCCGCGCGGAGGCGGCCGGCCTCCGGGTGGCAGAGGGTCGCCTCGCTCCGGTCTGGGGGGTGAGCGGTCTGGCCGACGCGCCCACCGACGCGTCCCGTGCCGAGCAGTCGACGGTCCTCCAGGCCGAGCTGGACCGCCTCCTGTCCGTCCTCGCCGCCCGCCGCCGCCGGCTCGCCGCGACGGTCGCAGCCTCGAGCAGCGTGCTCGCGGACCACGCGAAGGCGTTGCGCCGGTGAGGACCATCGACCTCAACGCCGACCTCGGGGAGTCGTTCGGGCGCTGGCGCCTCGGTGACGACGCGGCGATGCTCGGTGTCGTCACGAGTGCGAACGTCGCCTGCGGGTTCCACGCCGGGGACCCCACGACGCTGCTCGAGGTGTGCCGGGCCGCCGCCGCCGCAGGGGTCTCGGTCGGCGCCCAGGTCGGCTACCGCGACCTGGCGGGATTCGGCCGACGGTTCATCGACGTGTCACCGGACGACCTCACCGCCGACGTCGTCTACCAGGTGGGGGCCCTCGACGCGCTCGCCCGGGCAGCGGGCACGCGGGTCGGCTACGTGAAGCCGCACGGCGCGCTCTACAACGCGATCGTGGCCCACGAGGTCCAGGCGGCCGCGGTGGTCGAGGCGATCCGCCTCGTCGACGACACCCTGCCCCTCGTCGGCCTCCCGGGATCGGTGTCGCTGCACCTCGCCGCCGCCGCAGGGCTGGCCACGGTCACCGAGGCCTTCGCTGACCGCGCCTACTCGCCCGACAGCACGCTGGTGGCACGCAGCGAGCCCGGTGCCGTCCTGCACGATGCGGATGCCGTCACGGCCCGCGTGGTCCGGCTCGTCGTCGACGGTGTCGTCGAGGCCGTGGACGGCAGCGACCTCGTCGTCCACGCCGACTCGGTCTGCGTCCACGGCGACACCCCCGGGGCGGTCGCGCTGGCCACTGCCGTCCGGCGGGGGCTGGAGGACGCCGGGGTGCGGCTGCGCTCCTTCACCCAGTCCCGCTGATGGTCGAGGAGCCGACGGGAGAGCGGATCCCGGGCCGGCAGCCGACGGGTCGACTGCTGCCCTACGGCGAACGGGGGCTTCTCGTCGAGGTGGACGACCTCCACCGCGCCCTGGCCCTGTTCGAGCTGCTGGCTGCCGCTCGAGAGCGCCTCGCCGGGCTCGAGGACGTGGTGGCCGGGGCACGGTCCGTGCTGCTCGTGGCTGCCTCACCCGGTGCACTGACCGCGGTCCGGGCCGAGGCGCAGCGAGCCCTTGCCGCACTCGGGTCGGGCGAGGTACCGACCGCGTTCCACAGCGGGGGTCCTGCTCCCGAGCAGGTCGTCGAGGTGCCCGTGCACTACGACGGGGACGACCTCGCAGACGTCGCCGAGCTCACCGGCCTCACCGTCACCGAGGTCGTCGCCGCCCACACCGGGACGCCGTGGCGCGTCGGGTTCGCCGGCTTCGCACCGGGTTTCGCCTACCTCGTCGACGGTGACCCGCGGTTGCGCGTCCCGCGGCGTGCCACTCCGCGGCCTCGTGTGCCGGCCGGGGCCGTTGGCCTTGCCGACGAGTTCAGCGGCGTCTACCCCCGCAGCTCCCCCGGCGGGTGGCAGCTGCTCGGCCACACCGACCTGGCCCTGTGGGACCTGCGCCGCGACCCTCCGGCCCTGCTGCGGCCCGGCCTCTGGGTGCAGTTCACCGACGCGGACGGTGCGTCGTGACCACCGGCGAGCCTGCGCCGTACGCCCTGCTCGAGGTCGTCGAGGTCGGCGCGCTGTCCCTCGTGCAGGACCTAGGCCGTCCCGGCCTGGCGGCACTGGGCGTGAGTCCGTCCGGGGCCGCCGACCGTGCCGCGCACGCCCTCGGCGCGCGGCTGCTGGCGCAGGATGAGTCCCTCGCCTCCCTGGAGGTCGTCGGTGGCCTCGTGGTTCGCGCGCTGGGGAGCATCACAGCAGTCGTCACGGGCACCCACGCCCCGGTCACCGTCGACGACCGGCCGACGGGCACCAACGCACCGTTCCTCCTCCACGCCGGGCAGGTCCTGCGGATCGGCCGTCCATCGGCCGGGCTCCGGTCCTACCTCGGCGTCCGGGGTGGCGTTGCCGTCGCACCGAATCTCGGATCCCGTTCCCACGACACGCTTTCGGGGATCGGACCCGCTCCGCTGGAGCCCGGACAGCAGATCCCCGTCGGTCGACCCACGGGACCGGCGGGCGGCAACCTCCTCGTCGACGTCGCCCCGACCAGGGCTCCTGCCACCGGGCAGGTCGTGCTCGACGCCAGGCCCGGTCCCCGGCTCGACTGGCTGGCCGACGTCGCCCGCCTCACCACGACGGCGTGGACGGTCGGAGCCGCCTCCGACCGGGTGGGGGTGCGGTTCGAGGGCCCGGCTCTCGACCGGGTCCCGGGTCGGGCCTCGGCGGAGGTGCCGAGCGAGGGAGTGCTGCGCGGCGCGGTCCAGGTCCCGGCGAGCGGCGTGCCCGTGGTGTTCCTCGCCGATCACCCGGTGACCGGCGGCTACCCCGTCGTCGCCGTCCTCACCGGACGCGCGTGCGACCTCGCCGCCCAGCTCGTGCCCGGTCAACCGGTGCGCCTGCGCCTGCTCGGCACACCCTGACTCGCCTCGCCGCGCCGATGACGACGTCGCTACGCTGGCGCGATCCTGCACGGGACGTCCGTCCCCCGCGCCCCCAGAGGAGAGACGCATGAAGATCGCCACGACGATGGAGTACGCCGCCACCCCCGAGGAGGTCTTCGCGGTCCTCACCGACCAGGCCTTCCAGGAGGCCAAGTGCGCGGCCACCGCGGCGATCAAGTACACCGCCTCGGTCAAGGAGTCCGGTGGCGGTGCGGTCATCACCACCGAGCGCATCCTGCCCGCGGACGACCTGCCCGACTTCGCCAAGAACATGGTCGGCGAGACCCTCAAGGTCGTCGAGACCCAGACCTGGGGCGCAGCCTCCGCCGACGGCAGCCGCACCGGCACCGTCGAGATGTCCGTCGCCGGTGTCCCCGTCGCCCTCAACGGCAAGCTCGCCCTCGCCCCCGGGGGTCCCGGCAGCATCGAGCACCTCGACGCCGAGCTCAAGGCCAAGGTGCCGCTCATCGGCGGCAAGATCGAGAAGGCCGCGGCCAAGCCGATCGAAGAAGCCATCGCCATCGAGGCGAGTACCGTCAAGGAGTGGCTCGCCCGCTGACGCAGGCTGCCCACCCAGCCACGCTGGATACGCGAAAGGCCCGGAACCACAACGGTTCCGGGCCTTTCGACGTATGGAGCGAGGTCACCCCATGTGCGGGTACGCGTGCGACTTCGGCGGGTCGAACGTCTCCTTGATCGAGCGGGCGCTGGTCCAGCGCAGGAGGTTCTGCGCCGCGCCCGCCTTGTCGTTGGTGCCCGAGGCGCGGCCACCACCGAACGGCTGCTGGCCCACGACGGCACCGGTCGGCTTGTCGTTGACGTAGAAGTTGCCGGCGGCGAACCGCAGGCGCTTCGTCGCGTCGGTGATGGCCATGCGGTCCTGGGCGATGATCGAGCCGGTGAGGCCGAACGGCGCGAACGACTCCATCTGGTCGAGGACCTTGTCGTACTGGCGGTCCGGGTAGACGTGGACCGACAGTATCGGGCCGAAGTACTCGGTGCGGAACGACTCGTCGGTCGGGTCGTCGATCTCGAGGACGGTCGGGCGGACGAACCAGCCCTCGCTGTCGTCGTAGGTGCCACCGGCGACGACGTCCACCCCCGCCTTGGCGTGGGCGCGGTCGATCGCGTCCTTGTGCTTGCCGAAGGCGCGGTCGTCGATGACCGCGCCCATGAAGTTGGACAGGTCGGTGACGTCGCCCTGGGTCAGGCCCTCGGTGATCGAGACCAGGTCGGCCTTGATCTTCTTCCACAGCGAGCGCGGCACGTAGGCGCGCGAGGCGGCCGAGCACTTCTGGCCCTGGAACTCGAACGCGCCGCGGATCATGGCCGTGCGCAACACGTCCGGGTCGGCCGACGGGTGGGCGAGGATGAAGTCCTTGCCACCGGTCTCGCCGACCAGGCGCGGGTAGGAGCGGTACTTCGGCAGGTTGGCACCGACCTCCTGCCACAGGTGCTGGAAGGTCGGGGTCGAGCCGGTGAAGTGGATGCCCGCGAGGTCGGGGTCGGCCAGCGCGACTTTGGAGACGTTGAGGCCGTCACCGGTCACCATGTTGATGACGCCAGGGGGCATGCCGGCCTCCTCGAGCAGCGCCATGGTGAGGTGCGCGGCGAACTGCTGCGTGGGGCTCGGCTTCCAGACGACGGTGTTGCCCATGAGCGCCGGGGCCGTCGGGAGGTTGCCGGCGATCGCGGTGAAGTTGAACGGCGTGATCGCGTAGACGAAGCCCTCGAGCGGGCGGTGGTCGGTGCGGTTCCAGATGCCCTTGGAGTTGAGCGGCGGCTGCTGCTCGAGGATCTGGCGGGCGAAGTGCACGTTGATGCGCCAGAAGTCGATCAGCTCGCACGCGGCGTCGATCTCGGCCTGGACGGCCGTCTTGGACTGGCCGAGCATCGTCGCGGCGTTGAGGTGGGCCCGCCACGGTCCGGAGAGCAGCTCGGCGGCCTTGAGCAGGATCGCTGCCCGGTCGTCGAAGGACAGCTCTCGCCAACCCGGGGCCGCGGCCTTGGCAGCCTCGACGGCCGACTGGGCGTCGCCGATGGTGGCGTTGCGCATGGTGCCGAGGACCTTGCGGCGCGCGTGCGGCTGGCGCACCTCGATCTTGCGGCCGGTGCCGGCGACCCGCTGGCCCGCGATGGTGTGCGGGAGGTCGATGCTGGTGCTGCCCAGCTCGGCGAGGGCGAGCTCGAGCTTCGCGCGCTCGGGGCTGCCGGGCGCGTAGTCGAGGACGGTCTCGTTGACGGGGACGGGCACCTGGGTGACGGCATCCATGGCGGTCGGGGCTCCTCTGGTTGCTTCGACTGTGGTCGTTCGGCTGAAAGGGCGCACCTATGGTGTCACGTATGCCGAGCAGCGCTCACCACGCAGACCTGGCCCTCCGCTGGTCCGGACCCGTCGATCCCCGGACTCCCACGGTCGTGCTCCTGCACGGCCTCGGGGACTCGGCCGACTGCTGGCCCGACGCCGTCCGCCGCTGGTCCCCGACCTACCGGGTGCTGGGCGTCGACGCGCTGGGGCACGGTCGCTCACCGCGGTTCACGCCGCAGCAGCTCTCGTCGACGGACCCCGTTGAGGCGATGTATGCCGCCGCGGAGCGGACCCTCGCGTCCGTCGTCGCCGCCCATGGCGCACCGGTCGTCGTCGTGGGTCACTCCATGGGCGGCGGCCTCGCCGGGGCGCTCGCAGCGCGACGTCCTGACCTCGTGTCGGCAGCGGTGCTCGAAGACCCTGCGTGGCGTGACTCGGAGCTGCGCGTGCAGCCCCGTCAGGTTGTGCGTGAGCGGATCGCGGAGTGCCGGGCCGTCGCCGACGACCCTTCCGGTCAGCTCGAGAGGGGCAGGGCCGACAACCCGACCTGGCCCGAGTCCGAGTTCGCTCCCTGGGTGGAGTCCAAGGCGCAGGTGGACCTCGACTTCCTGGGCCTGGGCATCGCCAACCTGCTGGAGCCCTGGGACGAGATCGTCGGAGCCATCCGCGTGCCGACGCTCGTCCTGCTGGCCGAGCGCGGAGGTCCCGTGACTCCCGAGGTCCGCGAGAGGGCGGCACGGATCGGCAACCCGCAGGTGGACATCCGGGTGGTGCCGGACTCAGGCCACTGCATCCGCCGCGACGTGCCCGACGCCTACCACGCCCTCGTCGACCCCTTCCTCGCAAAGTACGCCTGACTGCGGAGAGCGACGGGCGACCACGCCGTCAGAGGAGGCGCAGCACCTCGTCGAGCTCGGTGACGTCGTACCAGAGCAGGTCCTCCATGCCGTCGTCGCCGGCCGTCTCGTCGACGTGGAACGACACGACCCGTGACAGCGGGAGCGGCTCCGACACCTGCACGGCGGACAGCTGGTCCCCGGCCCGCGACATCACCCACGTCGGGTCGACGTCCGCGGCGAGGACGACGCGCTTGGCGTCACGCGCGCCCCGCTGCTCGTCGGCCACGTCGAAGGCCTCGGTCAGCGCGGCATACTCCCACTCCTCCTCGTCGCCCGACGGGAGCATGCGCTCGAGCCGCTCGGTGACCGCGAACGCCGCGACGGGGACGTCGCCCACCGCACGGTCGGCAGCAAGTCGGCGGACGCCGTCGGCGTCCAGGGGCACGTAGATCCGGGTCTGGGTCATCCCACGTCCTCGCTGGGTCCAACATCTTCGAAAGCGGAGCGGTCGGGCAGTGGCGCAGGGTCGTGCAGGGCGACCGCCGACGTCCGCAGGGAGGTCTCGATCACCCTAGGGCGTCGAGAGACGTCCATGAGGTTGGACCCGAATGCCTCGAGGTCCTCCTCGCCCGGGCCGAGGACGGTCACCTCGGCCCCGTCGGCGTGGACACGACCCAGCTCGCGCAGGACGCGCAGCGTCACGCGGTTGCGCCACTGGCGCTCCACCCGGGTCCGCCACTGGGTCGGGGCGTCCTTGACGAAGCTGACCTGTGGCGCCAGGACGTACACCTCGTCGAGGCCGAGGCCGATCATCAGGTCGAGGTTGGTCGAGGACCACGCGCCACCGTCGATGTAGCGGTGCGCGCCGATGCGGACCGGCTGGTACCAGCCGGGGATCGCGCAGGACGCCATCACGGCGGACGGCAGGTCGACCGGGTCGACGCCGGGACGACCGAACGCCACCCGTTCCCCCGTGTCGTAGTCGAGGGCCACCACGGTCACTCCCGCACGCTGCACCCAACCCGTCGGCACGACGTGCGAGACGAGCGCGCCGACCGCCTCGATGCTGCCGCGCCCCTCCGGCAGGATCGCCGACAGCACTGCGGTGGGAGGCAGCGAGCGCAGGTGAAGAGCGTTGCGGCGCAACAGCTCTCGCGATCCGAAGCCCACCTTGGGCAGTCCCGGGCGGTCGCCACCGGTGTCGCGGTCGTAGTCCCAGAGGTACCCCGCGAGCGGACCGTCGGCGAGGGTCCCCCCGAGCTGGTGGGTGAGCAGGTCCTCGACCGAGACCCCCGCCCCCAGCAGGCCCGCGAGGACCGAACCGGCCGACGTGCCGACGAACTGGTCGAACTCCCGGACGTCGGTGCCCAGCTCGTCCTGGAGGGCCTTGAGGGCGCCCACCATCCAGGCCGCGCCCAGCACCCCGCCCCCACCGAGGACCAGACCTCGTCGTGGGGCGGGTGGACGCGCCGGGCTCATCGCTGCGGTGTCCGGTGGCTGTCCAGGAGCTCGGCGAGGGAGTCGACGATGCTCTGCCCGAGGACGTCGATGTCAGGCATCGAGTCGCGGTCGGCGTTGAGCCCGTAGTAGACCCCACCGTCGTAGGACGTCAGCCCGATCGACAGCGCCTGGCCCCGGGCCAGCGGCATCACGGGGTAGGTCGACAGCATCTTCGCGTCGCCGGCGTACAGGGTGTGCTGGGGACCGGGGACGTTGGTGATGACCACGTTGAACAGTCGCCGCGACACCGCCGACCCCAGCCGCGCCCCGAGCGAGTGCAGCGTCGGCGGGGCGAACCCGGCCAACCCGGCGAGCGACTCGGCACCGACGGCCTGCCCACCCTCCATCTGCTGGCGCATCGCGAACGCGATCTGGTGCAGGCGCATCGACGCACCCGGCTCCCCCACCGGCAGGTCGACGAAGCAGGCGGTGAGTCGGCTCCCGACGTGACGGGCCTCCGCGTCGTACACGCTGACCGGGACCATGGCCCGCACCGTCGTGCCGGAGTGCACGGCCTCGCCCCGGGTGAGCAGCCAGGTCCGGAAGGCCCCGGAGATCGTCGCAAGCACGACGTCGTTGATCGAGACGTCGTCGGCGTAGTTGCCGCGGGCCAGCCGGCTACGGACCTTGCGGTAGTCCTCGAGGTCGGTGCCGATCATGACGTACCGGCGGGCCTCGCCGACGTGGGCGTTGAGCGGCGAGTGCGGCGCTGGGCGGGCAGCCGTGCGGGCCAGCGTCGACACGACGTCACCGGCGGCCGTCAGGGCGCGGGTGCCGACCGCCTTGACGTCGACGATGCCGCCGCGGATGTTCTCGACGACCTCGCTGGGTCGTCGGATCGCATCCACCAGGGCGCCGGTGAGCAGCTCGACGTCGCTCGGCTCGCGGGACGGACGCCAGGTGTCGGTGACCAGGCCCTCGGCCGCGGGGTCGCCGTCGACGATGACGTGGGCGATGTCCACGGCGTTGATGCCGTCGACGAGGGCCTGGTGGGACTTGGTGACGATGGCGAACCGGCCCTGCTGGAGCCCTTCGACGAGGTACACCTCCCAGAGCGGACGCTTGCGGTCCAGGGCCCGGGGCTGGATACGCGCCACGAACTCCTGGAGCTGCTCGTCGGTGCCCGGCTTCGGCAGGGCCGAGCGGCGCACGTGGTAGGTCACGTCGAAGTTCTCGTCGTCGACCCAGACCGGGTTGGCCAGCCGGCCGGGGACCTGCCGGACCCGCTGGCGGTAGCGCGGCACGAACGCGATCCGCGTCGAGATGAGCTGGACCAGACGGTCGTAGTCGAAGCCGTCGCTCGGGGGGTCGAAGACCATCACCGACCCCACGTGCATCGGCGTGGTCGCCTCCTCGAGGTAGAGGAAGGACGCATCGAGGGAGTTCAGGCGGTCCGGCACCCCCACATCGTGGCAGAACCCGTTGCCTAGACTTCCATTCGTGACGAAGATGACGCCGCGTGTGCCGCCCGCCCACTTCGCCCGACTGGCTGCCGGGCCGGTCGCCCTGCTCGCGCTGGGGGTGCTGGCCGGCTGTGGCGACCCCGCGGACGATGCGTCGGGGCGGACCAGCACCACGCCGGTGACCGCGACCAGCTCCACCAGCGCCACGACGACCTCTCCGTCGAGCAGCGCGTCCTCGTCGAGCTCGTCGTCCTCCAGCTCCCCTGCCGGCCGCACCCTGGAGATCACCGTGGACGGCAAGGACGTCAGCCCGGCCCCGCGGACGGTCGACCTCGCGGTCGGCGAGACCCTCACCCTCGTCGTCACCAGCGACCACGACGACGAGCTGCACGTCCACGGGTTCGAGGTCGAAGGAGCCCTCGTGGCGGGCAAGCCCACGAGCGTCACCCTGACCGGCAAGGAGCCCGGCGTCTACGAGGTCGAGACGCACGAGCCGCCGCTGCGGCTGCTGAAGATCGCCGTCCGATGACCCCCGCCCTCCTGCTCCCGGCCCACGGCGTGGGCTCCAGGGAAGACCTGCCGCTGCCGTTCAACCTCCTGCTCATCGGCGCCGGCGTGGCCCTGGTCGTGTCGTTCGTCGCCCTGGGGGCGCTCTGGAAGCAGCCCCGCCTGCGGGGCGAGGACGGCCGCCTCCTGCCGATCACCGTGTCGCTCGCCCTGGACTCCGCACCCGTGCGCGGCCTGTTCGTCGGCCTCTCGCTCCTCATCACCGGCTGGACCCTGGCTGCCCTGCTGTTCGGCAGGGACAACGCCAACAACCCCGTCCCCAGCGTGGTCTACGTCTGGCTCTGGGTGGGACTGGCGTTCTCGTCGATGCTGTTCGGCGGCTACTGGCGGCTGGTCAACCCGGTGCGCTGGATCCGCCGCGGCCTGCTGGCCCTCGGCCGCATCGAGGAGGACTTCACCCTGAGCGAGTACCGCCTCGGCTACTGGCCGGCCGCGGTCGGCCTGCTCGCCTTCACCTGGCTCGAGCTCGTCGCCCCCGACAACGCCGAGCTCTTCACCCTGCGCGTCGCCGTGCTGGGTTACCTCGTCGTCAGCCTCGTGCTCAGCCTGCTCTGGGGCCCGGCGTACCTGCGCACCGGCGACCCCTTCACCGCCTGGTCCTCCCTCTACGGCACCCTCAGCCCGCTCGGTCGCCGGACCGACGGCCGCTGGGTGCTGCGCACGCCGCTGCACGGTCCGCTGCAGGTCCCGGCCCAGCCCGGCCTGCTGGCCGTGGCCTCGGTGATGCTCGGCAGCACGGCCTACGACGGCTTCTCCGGGGAGACCCGCTGGTACTCCTTCGTCCAGTCCTCCGACGTCCCCGCCGAGGTGTGGGGCACCGCGGCGCTCGTCGGCTTCTCCCTCGTCGTCGCCGGATCCCTGTATGCCGCCGCCGTCCTGTCCGCGCGGCTCGCCGGCGTCTCGGCGCGAGGGGTGGCGACCTCCTTCGCCTCGTCCCTGCTCCCCATCGCCGCGGGCTACCTCATCGCCCACTACTGGTCGCTGTGGGTGTGGGAAGGCGCCAACGGGCTGGTGAAGATGTCCGACCCGCTCGGTACCGGTGCCGACCTCCTCGGCACGGCCGGCCTGACGCCGCCGTCGGCACTCATCGCCCCGGGGTTCGTCGCCGGCGTCCAGGTCGTGTCCATCGTCACCGGCCACGTCCTCGGCGTGGTCCTGGCCCACGAGCGGGCGGTGTCGCTGTTCCCGCGTCGCGCCGCGGTCGTCGGCCAGCTGCCCCTGCTCGCGGTCATGGTCGTCTACACCGTCGGTGGCCTGAGCCTGCTGTTCAGCTCCTGAGCCTGCTGCCGGGCGCGTGAGCCCGCTGTCGACGCCTGAGCCGCGCTACCGGCGGCGGCGACGTCGGTGCTGAGGTGGCACGGCGACATACGGCTCGGTGAGGGCGACCACGGCCCGACGCAGCTCGCTGGCCGGGGCGAACTCCGCCAGCGACTTCCCGGCGAACATCGCACCGTCCACGGTGGTCTGGTCGTGGGGCAGGAAGGCGAGCTCGTCCATGCCGGCGAACCGGCCCAGGGCCTCGGCGATCCGCCGCTCCGGGCGCGTCCCCACGGCGGACGCGCGCACCTTGTTGACCACGACCCTCGGCGTGGGGCTGGGCACGGCCGCGAGGTCCTGGACGGCGCGCACCAGCCGCTGCAGCCCGATGGGGTCGCCGGCGCCGACGACGACGAGCTCGTCCGCGCACTCGAGGGCCACGAGGGTCGGGGCGTTGCGGCGGGGCGCCAGGGTGTCGTAGGACAGCTCCTCGTCGTCCTCGATGCAGAACCCGCAGTCGACCACCACGAACGTCGCGAGCTGACGGGCCAAGGTGATGACGTGCTCCACGGAGGCCGCGCGCAGCTCGGTCCACCGGTCGGCCCGGGGGACGCCGGTGAGCACCCGCAGGTGCGGCGACACCTCGGGCGCGAGCCGGGCGAGGGCGTGCAGGTCCAGGGACCCCTGGTCGGCGGCCCGGCACGCCGCCGCCATGCCGGGGGCCTCGTCGAGGAGGCCGAGCGCCTGGGCGACCGACGACCCGTAGGTGTCGCAGTCGAGCAGCACCGTGGGTGCGTGGACCGCCAGCTCGGCGGCGAGGTTCAGGGCCACCGTGCTGCGGCCCGGCCCACCGGTGGGGCCCCACACGGCCAGCACCCGCCCGGGGGACGTGGCCGACGTGTCCGCGCCGTCGGGGTCCTCGAGCGGGTCGGGAGCGAGCAGACCTCCGACGGCGCCGTCGCTGCCGTCGGGGCTGTCGGCCCTCAGCAGCAGGTCGTCGAGGAGGTCGGCCAGGTCGTGGCCGGCGACATCGGTGCGCACCACGACGGTGAGCCCGAGCTGGCGCAGCCGGCGCTCCCCCACCTCGTCGCCGGGCTCGGTGACCCCGGCGACGACGAGGCCGTGAGTGGTCAGCTCGTGCAGCGCGCTGCGGTCCAGCGAACGCAGGTCCGGTGACACCAGGGCCACCTCACCGAGGCCTGCGGCTGCTGCCGCGAGCAGGTCGGGGAGGTCGGCGCACCGGCGGGCGACGGCATACTCCGCGGTGGCGGCCAGGGTGGCCACCACCTCGGACTCTCCCGCGCCGGTGAGGGCGGTGACCACCGCCCGGCTCACCGATCTGCTCCGCTGCTGCCCGGCACGGGCACGAGGGTGACCCGGGCACCGTCGTCGACCTGGCCGATGATGTCCTTGATCCGCTCGCGAGGAGCCATGACCTGCACGGGGCGGTCTCCCCCGGCACCACCGGACAGACCCCCGGACGGCTTGGGCAGACCCGAGACGGAGACCCCTTCCAAGGCGAGAACCGGACCGGTGAAGGCGTCCGCGCCGGTCGCCGCCGGGTCCGCGGGGTTGACGTAGACGTCCACCCTGCTGCCCACCGCGAGGGCGGCGACGCTACCGGCGTCGACCGAGAGCGTCAGCGGCTGCACCGACACCTGCTCGCGTCCGCCCACGGCCACCGCGGGCACCAGCTCGCCGGCCGCCACCTCGCGCAGCACGAACCGCTCCGGTGCGAGTCCTGCACCGGCAGCGATGTAGCGCCCGCCCTGCGCACCCAGCTGGACGTCCACCCGGACGAGGTCGTCCTCGGTCAGAGGCTGGCCGGGCACGAGGGCCTCGCGAGCGGCATACATCGCCGTGCGGTCGTCAGCCGCAGCGACCACCGTCGAACCGACGGCAACCGAGGCGAGCACGAGGACCAGTCCGATGAGCAACCGGGCGTCACGCCACGCAGGCCGCTGCAATCGCGTGGCCTTGGGCACTGGAAGGTCCGACACGTCGTTGTCCCCCTTGGCATGGTTTCGCAGGATTCCCCCTCCGGCGGAGTCATCATGGCCCACCGGGGTGGGGGTGCGCCCGCCCCCTCCACAAAGCGCCGCAAATCATCCACAACCGACGCAGGCCAACTCCTCCAAACGGTTGACGATGAGACAATTTCGCGATCGACCGGACGCAGCCGCACGATCATGGTAAAAATTTAGTCAAGAGAAGCCAAGATTCAGTCAAGGCCGACCATCGCAAAGAAGGGACGGGCACATCGTGGCCAAGCGATTCATCCAGTTGTCGGAGGTGTCCGAGGTCCTCGACATCTCCTCGGCCCAGGCCTACGCCCTGGTCCGCTCCGGGGAGCTCCCGGCCATCAAGGTCGGAGGCCGCGGCCAGTGGCGCGTCGAGGTGGCCGAGCTCGAGAGCTACATCCAGCGGATGTACTCCGAGACCAAGACGTTCGTCGCCGCCCACCCCTTCGGGCAGGGCACCGAGTAGCACCCACCGATCTTCGTCGCCGGCCGTGGGGGTCCCGCGACGTTCCCCGAGGAAGGGCCTGGAGCACCCGCTCCGGGCCCTTCCTGGCGTCTCGACCCGCCGCCGGCCCTCGTGGCACCCTGCCGCTCCCTGCGACTCCCCCGGGCGGTCGACCGGTCGGGTCAGCGTCGTCGGCCGGCGCCCGCCGGCGCCCACGCAGTCAGGCCGGGCGCACCACCACGAGGGCGTCGAAGGGCACGAGTCGGCGCCCGGTGACGTTCTCCGGCCGGCGCGGGAGGTCTGCATCGTGCTCAGCGAGCTCGAGGACGTCACGCCCGACGGCATCGATCGTCCCGGTCGCCTGCGCCCCGGAGACGTCGACGACGGACACGACGCTGCGGTCCCGACTCAGCCCACGCAGCGCGTAACCGAGCCCGAATCGGCGGCCCGCCGGCTCCCCTGCGGCCCGGGCCGACAGCCCGGTCACCGCCGTGACCCCTCCGAAGGGAACGAGCGAGACCGCACCCCCGGGGACGCCCAGCAGGACCCACCCGTCACCGACGTCCGCGACCTGTCCGCCGAGCACCGTGCCGGTTCGCAGGGTCAGCCCGACCCGGCTCGTCCCGGCTGCGGCCAGTCGCTCGTACAGCCCCAGCGCCCCGCGTTCGCGCCGGGTGCGGTCGGACACCTCCGAGTCGAGCTCCCGTCGTTGCTCGGCCTCCCACTGCGCCCCCAGGTCGCCGAACAGGTCGTCCCACCGCATTCCCCCACCTCCCCTGACGCCGCGGACGCGACCCCGGCGGGAGCCTAGCGACTCCCGACCCTTGCCCCAGATCTGGTCGTCCAGTACGTTCAAAAAGAAGCAAACGAATGCAAATAGCATCCAAAGGGGGAATGGGAATGAGACCCACTCACCGCGACCGTCGGGCTCGCGCAGAACAGGCACTCGGACACGACGCACTTGCGACTCGCACCTTCGCACGGCGCGCACTCGCACCTCGGGCACTCGGACGGCAGGCGCGCGCCGTGTTCCGGGTGTGGGGCACCGCCGCGGTCACCGCGGCGGCGCTGCTCGGTCTCGAGCTGCTGCTCGCGCTCGCGCTGTGCACCCAGGGCCGGATCGTGCTCGCCCCCGGCCCCGCGTCGCTCGACGAGGTGGTGGGCGCCGTCGCGGCCGCAGTCGCCCTGCTCCTCGGGGCGTGGCTCGGGCTGAGCAGCACGGCAGCCGTCCTGGCCCACGCGCCGGGGCGGCTCGGCACGACCGCCGGCCGACTGGCCGACGCCTGGGCACCACTGCTCACCCGGCGCGTCGCCGCCGTGCTCGTCGGGGCGGCCGTCGGCAGCAGCATCGCGCCCAACACCGCCGTTGCCGACGACATGGGCCACGACCCGGGGCCCGGTCGGCACGGACCGGTCGCCGCGGCCGCAGCCGCCGGGCCGGGCTTCGGCGCGTCGTCGCCACTGACGATCGCCGCCGACGAGATCGGCGGCCCCGGGTTCGCCGCCTCGACACCTGCGCCCGGACTCCGCACCGTGCCCCCTGACCCCGGGTTCGCCGCCTCGGCGGATCCCGCGCCCGGACCGGCCTCCTCCCTGTCGTCCGCCGCACCGACCGGCGACCTCCCACCCGCCGGCTGGACCCCGTCGCGGCCGGTGCAACGACCCTCGGCGTTCCCCGAGCTCGTCACCTCCGGCGCGGTCCCGGCCGGGAACGGCGAGGTGGTCGTGCACCGGGGCGACACCCTCTGGGGACTGGCCGCCGCCCACCTGGGCCCCGAGGCCACCGACACCGAGATCACCGAGGCCTGGCCCCGGTGGTACGCCGCGAACCGGTCTGTCATCGGTGACGACCCCGACCGGTTGCTCCCCGGCCAGGTCCTGCGGGTCCCGACCGCGGCGGCGGCGCGATGAGGGCCACCGTCGCGACCGCCAACGCCGCCAGCCGCACCTCCCTGCGGCCGCTGACGATCGTGCCTGCACCACGCATCCGCCCGCCGGTCATCGCCGAGGCCGACGACGACTGGACCGTCGACGAGCGCACCGACTCGCCGTACGTCCAGGACGCGCTCGCCGTGGACTTCTCGCTGCGTTCCGACGAGGACCTCTTCGGTGAGCAGCCCACCCGTCGCGACGACCTGCCCGACCCGCGCGACTGGGCCGCCCACATCGCCCAGGCGCTCGTGGAGGTGATGGCCGGGGCCCGTCCGGCACCTCAGCTCCTGCGGTGGACCACGCCAGAGGTCTACGCGGTCGTGGCCCGTCGCGCCGCGGTCTCGGCCCGACGCGGTATGCCGCCCACGCGCCGTACCGTCGTGCGGAGCCTGCGCGTGTGCGAGCCGGCCGACGGCGTCGCCGAGGCGAGCGCGGTGGTCGTCGACGGCGGGCGGGTCCGCGCGCTGGCGATGCGCCTGGTGGGCCTCGACGGACGCTGGCGGGTGGAGGCGCTCCAGGTGGGCTGAGCAGTCGGGGACGACGAAGCGCCGCCCTCCCCTGCGGGTGGGCGGCGCCGTCGTGGTGTGGAGCGGTCGGGTCAGGCCTTGCCGTGGCACATCTTGAACTTCTTGCCCGAGCCGCAGGGGCACGGACCGTTCTTCGATGCGCCGGCGAGCTGCTCCGGCGTGAGCTGGTCGTCGACGGACCCGCCACGCTGCTCGACCTCACCGGTCTCGGTGGGCGCGGAGTACTGCAGGTCCTGGGTGCGCCGCACGGGCTGCTCGAGGCCCTTGGCCCGGAACGACACCGGCGCACGCTCGGTGCCCTGCTCGTCGGAGGCGTCACCGGCTCCCGCGGCCGGGACCGGCACGGCCTCGACACCGTCCTGGTCGTGACCGGCGTGGTCGTGACCGGCGTGGTCGTGGTCATGGTCGTGACCGGCGTGGTCGTGACCGGCGTGGTCGTGACCGGCGTGGTCGTCACCCGCGAGGTTCGCCCCACCGAGCATGTCGGAGACGCTCATCGGCTGGACCGCAGGAGCCTGCTGCCCGGGCTGGTCCACGTCGACCTGAACGTTGAACAGGTAGCCGACCGACTCCTCCTTGATGGACTCGTTCATCGCCTCGAACAGCTGGAAGCCCTCGCGCTGGTACTCGACCAGCGGGTCGCGCTGGGCCATGGCGCGCAGGCCGATGCCCTCCTGGAGGTAGTCCATCTCGTAGAGGTGCTCGCGCCACTTGCGGTCCAGGACCGACAGGACGACGCGCCGCTCGACCTCGCGCATGACCTCTTCGCCGAGCTGCTCCTCGCGCTGGTCGTACGCGTGGTGGGCGTCGGAGGTGATCTGCTCGCGCAGGAAGTCCGCGCTCAGCGCACCGCGGCCACCGGCGGCCTCGATCACCTCGTCGGGGGTGACCGACACCGGGTACAGCGTCTTCAGGGCGGTCCACAGGCGGTCGAGGTCCCAGTCGTCCGAGAAGCCCTCGGCCGTCTCGGCGTCGACGTACCCACCGACGACGTCGTTGATGAAGTGGCGGATCTGCTCGTGCAGGTCCTCGCCCTCGAGGACGCGTCGACGCTCGTCGTAGATGACCGTGCGCTGGCGGTTGAGGACGTCGTCGTACTTGAGGACGTTCTTGCGGATCTCGAAGTTGCGGCCCTCGACCTGGCCCTGCGCGCTCTGGATCGAGCGGCTGACCATCTTGGACTCGATCGGCACCTCGTCGTCCATCTTGGCCGTCGTCATGAACCGGTCCACCATGGCGGCGTTGAACAGGCGCATCAGGTCGTCCTGGAGCGACAGGTAGAACCGGGACTCGCCCGGGTCGCCCTGACGGCCGGAGCGACCACGGAGCTGGTTGTCGATGCGGCGCGACTCGTGGCGCTCGGTGCCCAGCACGTAGAGACCACCGAGCTCGGTGACCTCGTCGTGCTCGGCCTGGACGGCGGCCTCGGCCTTGGCCAGCGCGTCCTCCCAGGCGGCCTCGTACTCCTCGGGCGTCTCGGTCGGGTCGAGGCCCTGCTGCTTGAGGGTGGCGACGGCCATGAACTCGGGGTTTCCCCCGAGCATGATGTCGGTTCCGCGACCGGCCATGTTGGTGGCGACGGTCACCGCGCCCTTGCGGCCGGCCTGGGCCACGATCGCAGCCTCGCGCTCGTGCTGCTTGGCGTTGAGGACCTCGTGCGGCACCCCGCGGCGACGCAGCTGGTCGGAGAGGTACTCGCTCTTCTCGACCGAGACGGTGCCGACGAGGACCGGCTGGCCCTGCTCGTAGCGCTCGACGAGGTCGTCGACGACGGCGTTGTACTTGGCCTCCTCCGTGCGGTAGACGAGGTCGGCCTGGTCCTTGCGGACCATGGGGCGGTTCGTCGGGATCGGCACGACGCCCAGCTTGTAGATCGAGTTGAGCTCGGCGGCCTCGGTCTGGGCCGTACCCGTCATGCCGGAGAGCTTGTCGTACATGCGGAAGTAGTTCTGCAGGGTGATCGTGGCCAGCGTCTGGTTCTCGTTCTGGATCTCGACGCCCTCCTTCGCCTCGATCGCCTGGTGCATCCCCTCGTTGTAGCGACGCCCGGCGAGCATGCGGCCGGTGTGCTCGTCGACGATGAGGATCTCGCCGTTGAGGTTGACGTAGTCCTTGTCCCGCTTGAACAGCTCCTTCGCCTTGATGGCGTTGTTGAGGTAGCCGATGAGCGGGGTGTTGACGGACTCGTAGAGGTTGTCGATGCCGAGGTAGTCCTCGACCTTGGCGATGCCGGCCTCGAGCACGCCGACGGTCTTCTTCTTCTCGTCGACCTCGTAGTCGCCCTCGCCGGACTCCAGCTCGCCGCGGGTCAGGCGCTGGGCGATCTTGGAGAACTCGGTGTACCACTTGGTGGCGGCGTCGGCCGGACCGCTGATGATGAGCGGCGTGCGCGCCTCGTCGATGAGGATGGAGTCGACCTCGTCGACGATCGCGAAGTTGTGGCCGCGCTGCACGAGCTCGTCCATGGACCACGCCATGTTGTCGCGCAGGTAGTCGAAGCCGAACTCGTTGTTGGTGCCGTACGTGATGTCCTTGGCGTACTCGACGCGGCGCTCGGCCGGCGTCATCGACGCGAGGATCACGCCGGTCTCGAGGCCGAGCATGCGGTGCACGCGGCCCATGAGCTCGGACTGGTACTCGGCGAGGTAGTCGTTGACCGTGATGACGTGCACGCCCTTGCCCTCGAGGGCGTTGAGGTAGGACGGCAGGGTCGCGACGAGGGTCTTGCCCTCACCGGTCTTCATCTCGGCGACGTTGCCCAGGTGCAGCGCGGCACCACCCATGATCTGGACGTCGAAGTGGCGCTTGCCGAGCGTGCGACGGGACGCTTCGCGGACCGCGGCGAAGGCCTCGGGGAGGATGTCGTCGAGCGTCTCGCCGTCCGCGAGTCGCTTGCGGAACACATCGGTCTCACCACGGAGCTCGGCGTCGCTGAGCTTGGTGAGGTCCTCCTCGATGGAGTTCACCTGGGCGGCGATGCCGTGCAGCTTCTTGACGATGCGGCCTTCACCGGCGCGCAACAGTCGTTCGACGATCTTGGACACGCAATATCTCCTGAAGTTTCTGATCTCCTGCTGTGCAGGGACGATCGCAGCCGTCGTCATCCGGGTGGCAACGGCCCGACCTAGGCTAGTCGAGTCGATGCGCGTCCGTGGACCCGCGGCACGGGGAATGCTCCCCGGTCGCCGAACGCGCCGGGTGTCGCGGCGGTTCCACCCGTCGCGGGATCCTCGTCAGGGGGCCACGAGGTCCTGGTAGTCGGGGTGGCGCTCGATCCATGCGGCGATGAACGGGCAGGTCGCCACGACGTCGTGCTCACCGCGGGCCCGCACGTCGTCCAGGGCGCCGCGGGCGAGGGCCCCGCCGACACCTTGGCCCTCGAAGGCGTCGTCGACCTCGGTGTGGGTGAAGACCTGGTGCCCGTGGGCGATCCGGTATGCCGCGAAGCCGGCGAGCGCGCCGTCGACGTGCGCCTCGTACCGGCTCTTCTCGGGGTGGTGGGTGACCACGACGTCTGCCATGACGCCACCCAAGCACGCTCACGCGACGCTGGCGACCTCGGCCTGCTCGCCCTCGGCGTTCCACGGACCGCGCTCGGGGGACCTCGAGATCGCCAGGCAGGCCATCGCCGCGAAGAGGCAGAGGCCACCGGCCGTGAGCCACGCGGTGTAGTAGTCGCCCGTGCTCTGCCGCACCCACCCGGCGTAGGAGGCGGCGACGCCCGCACCGACCATGTGCGCCGCGAACACCCAGCCGAACACCATGCTCGACCGCTGCACGCCGAAGTGCCTGCGGCACAACGCGATCGTCGGCGGGACGGTCGCGACCCAGTCGAGGCCGTAGAAGACGATGAACACGAACAGGCTCGGTGCGATGTCCGGACCCAGCAGCGCGGGCACGAACAGCAGGGAGAGCCCGCGCAGCCCGTAGTACCCGAACAGCAGGAACCGCGGGTCGACCCGGTCGGTCAACCAGCCCGAGGCGATGGTGCCGACGAGGTCGAAGACCCCGACGAGCGCGAGCAGGCCGGCTGCCGTCGTCTGCGGCATCCCGTGGTCGTGGGCGGCGGGGATGAAGTGCGTGCCGATCAGCCCGTTCGTCGACCAGCCGCAGATCCAGAACGTCCCGAACAAGATCCAGAACGTCCGCGACCGCACGCTCTCCCGGAGCGTGCGCACCGCGAGCGTGGCCGGCCCCGCATGCGTCCCCGTATGGCGCGTGGGCGCCTCGTCGAGCGCCTCACCGGGCGCGGCGCCATACGGACGCAGGCCCAGGTCGACCGGGCGGTCGCGCACGACCAGCAGCACCAGGGGCACGAGGAGGACGGCGGCCACGGACACGACGAGAGCCGCCCAGCGCCAGCCGGGACCGGCGGCGAGCGCTGCGATGCCGGGGAGGAAGACGAACTGCCCCGCGGCGCCGGCGGCGGAGAAGACGCCGGTGACGAGGCCACGGCGGGACTCGACGAACCAGCGGTTGGCGACGACGGAACCGAGGACGAGGGCCATCGCCCCCGTCCCGACACCGACCGCGACGCCCCAGAGCAGCCACAGCTGCCACGGCGAGGTCATCACCACGGTGAGCCCGCTGCCGGCAGCGACGAGGAGCAGTGCCAGGGCCACGACCCGGCGGATGCCGAAGCGTTCCATCAGGGCGGCGGCGAACGGTGCGGTGAGGCCGTAGATGACGAGGTTGGCCGTCACGGCACCCGAGGTCGTCGCCCGGGACCAGCCGAACTCGGACTCCAGGGGTTCGAGCAGCGCGCCGGTCGAGGAGCGGAAGCCCGCCGCCGACACGAGCGCGGCCAGGACCACCGCGGTGACCCACCACGCCCGGTGGATGCGCGGCGTGCGGGTCGGGGCCGGCGTCCGGTCCGTGGCAGGAATCGTCACCCACGCAGACTAAGTGCCAGCCCTCGCGACGAACAGCACGATCTCGTCAACAGCCACCCGGATCCCGCCAGGGCTCAGCCGGCACCCACGACCTCGCCGAGGCCGAGCCACCGCGCCATCAGCGAGAGCTCCTCGGCGAGGGCCGGACGGGCCTCGCTCGGCGCCCCCGGTTCCCAGTGCAGCGACTGGACCCGGAGCACCCCGGCCGCGCGGTCCGCCTTGAGGTCGCAGCGGGCGACGAGCTCGTCGCCGAACAGGAACGGCAGCACGTAGTAGCCGTGCACGCGCTCGGGCGCCGGCACGTAGATCTCGAGCCGGTAGTCGAAGCCGAAGAGTGCCGCCGTGCGGTCGCGCTGCCAGATCAACGAGTCGAACGGGCTGAGCAGGGCCTGCGCCTGCACGCGTCGAGGTCGTCGCGCCTCGGGGTGCAGGTAGGCGGGACGCCTCCACCCCTCGATCGTCGCGGGCACGAGCTGCCCCTCGGCCACGAGCGAGGCCAGGGCCGGGCGGGCCTGCTCGGGCTTGAGCCGGAAGTAGTCGCGCAGGCACTGTTCGGTGCCGACCCCGTGGGCTCGCGCAGCGATCATCATCAGCTCGCGGAAGGCCTGGTCGTGGGGAGGTCGCCGAACGGGGTCCACGGCAACCGTGGCCACCTCGCGGGGCAGCACCCGCTCGAGCGAGGCGTAGCGACGCTCGAACTGCGACGTCCGCCCGGCCGAGGTGATCTCCCCTGCCCAGAACAGGTGCTCGAGGGCGCTCTTGACCAGCGACCAGTTCCAGCCCCAGTGCTCACGACCCCGGGGGAGGTCGTGCTCGAGGGCGGCCTCCACCTGGCGGGAGGTGAGCGGTCCCCCGGCGACGACCTCGGCCTTGACCGCGGCGACGAGCCCGGGGTGCTCCCGGGCGACCCGCTGCATGCCGCCCCAGGCATCGGCGTGGGCACGCTGCATACGGAAGTCGAGCAGTGGCCACGTCGAGGGCGGGACGAGGCTCGCCTCGTGGGCCCAGTACTCGACCAGGCGGCGCGGCGCCCGGTCGCGAGCCCGGTCGAGCAGGGTGGTGTCGTAGTCGCCGAGCCGGGAGAAGAACGGGAGGTACTGGCTGCGCGTCACGACGTTGACGCTGTCGATCTGGACGATCTGGACCCGGTCGACCACACGTTGCAGGTGGCGCATCGTGGCGGTGCCGGGGGCGGGACGCGGGTCGAGGAACCCCTGTGCTGCCAGCGCGATCCGCCGCGCCTGGCTCCGGCTGAGCCGGACGGGTTCGGGCAGCGTCATGCGGCCAGCACGGTGAGAGGCCCCGAGCTCACTCGCCGGGTTCGAGCAGGTTCTCCCGCACGGCATACATCGCGGCTTCCATGCGCGAGTGCAGCTGGAGCTTCTCGAGGATGTTGCGGACGTGGTTCTTCACGGTGTTCTCGGAGATGAAGAGCTGGTGCGCGATCTCCTTGTTGGCCAGGCCGCGGGCGACGAGGCGAAGGACCTCGAGCTCGCGGTCGGTCAGCCGGGGCGCACCGACGGCGCTGGGTCGCTCGCCCTGACGGCGACTCATCTGCGCGAACTCGGCGAGCAGCTTGGAGGCCATCGACGGCGAGATGAGCGAGTCGCCGTGGTGCACCGCGCGCACTCCGTCGGCGATCTCCTCGCCCGGCACGTCCTTGAGGAGGTAGCCGTTGGCGCCCGCCTTGACCGCCTCGTAGAGGTCGGACTCCTCGTCGGACATCGTCAGCATGATGATCTTGGTCGAGGGAACGAGCGCCTTGATCGTCTTGCAGGCCTCGATGCCCGAGGTGTGCGGCATGCGCACGTCCATGAGGACGACGTCGGGCAGAAGCTCGACGGTGCGGTCCACCGCCTCCTTGCCGTCGCCGGCCTCGCCGACGATGAGGATGTCGTCGTCCTGCGACACGACCATCTGGAGCCCCCGCCGGTAGAGGACGTGGTCGTCGGCGATGACGACCCTGATGGGGTCGCGCACCACGGGTGCCTCGTCGTCGAAACCGCTGCTCACGGGCCACATCCTTGCACGACACGCCGACGGCGCCGAGCAACCCGGGAGTCCGGGTCGTCCGGCGCCGTCGGCGGCACTCAGATCTTGGTGGTCAGGAGACCTTCTGGACCGGTCGCGGTGCGTCGCTGCCGTTGGTGGCAGCCGGTGCACCGACGTCGAGGTGGATCACGCCGTAGGACCAGCCGCGGCGGCGGTAGACCACGCTCGGCTGGTCGGTTTCCTCGTCGTGGTAGAGGTAGAAGTCGTGACCGACGAGCTCCATCTCGGCCACCGCCTGGTCCAGCGGCATCGGCACGGTCGCGTGGATCTTCTCCCGGATCTCGACGGGGCTGTTGCCCTGCGTCCCGAACCGGTCGCCCTCCTCCTCGGTGTGCGCGTGGTCCTCGGTCGCCGGGGCCGCGGGCTCCTGGATCCGGGCCGTCGCGGCCGAGACCGACTCCGGGGCGTGCCTGCCCCGGTGCACCCGCTTGCGGTCGTGGGCCCGCCGCAATCGCTCCATCAGCTTGTCCATCGCCACGTCGAGCGCCGCGTACTTGTCGTCGAGACAGGCTTCGGCCCGCACGATGGGGCCCTTCACGTGACAGGTGATCTCGACCCGCTCGCAGGACTTGGCCTGCCGCTTGTTGGGTTCGTGACTGACGACGACGTCGACGCGCTGCACGCGCGGGGCGAGCTGCTCGATCTTGGTCAGCTTCTCGTCGAGGTGGTCACGAAATCGGTCCGAGACCTGCATGTGGCGTCCGGTGACGACGATCTCCACGGTGTCCTCCATAAGTGTGGTGGAAGGTGAGAGTCGGGCGCGACAGCCCCGATCAACCGCGGCACCACCGCCCGACCTGCGAAGGCGGGGACGACGAGGACGAGCACACCCGTGCGGGGGTGCTGAGGGCGCGCCGCGAAGGCGCTCCGAGGGGCTCGACCGTGGTGCTGGTCAGCCGTGCGTCCGGCTCCGCTCCCTGCGCCAGGGCGCCCGACGGACCGTGTCCGCGGCGCCCAGTTCTCGTGTGCTGCACGGGGGCCAGGGGGGCCATGTACCGACGGTAGTCCACCACCGACCTTTGCGACAGCGGAACTCCCGGACCGTTCACGGAGCACCTCCGGGAGCCCGCGAGGCCGGTCGTGACCTGCCGCCGCGACGCTGGGTCGCGCAGATCGCTGCCCCCACCACCACCGGCGTCCCGGACGCCCGCAACGCCCTGGCAGCCTCTCCCAACGTCGCCCCGGTGGTGAGCACGTCGTCGACGACGACGCACGCGCAGCGGCCCACGTCGGCGGCCCACCGGGGTCGGACCTCCATGGAGTGCTCGACGTTGAGGTGTCGCCCGATCGCCCCCAGCCCGGCCTGGTCCGCGACGCGGCGTCGCACCCGCAACGCGTCCGCCACCACGACCTCGCCGGGACCGAACCCGCGCACCGCGAGCGTCGCGAGCCGGACCAGCGGAGCGTCGCCCCGCCGCCTCCGTGAGGCCGCCGACGACGGGACCGGGACGACCAGCACGGGCGGCCTGCTGGACACCCCGCCGGACACCCCGTTTGAACCCAGGGCCTCGCGGATGCGGCGGTCGCCCACGAGGGATGCCTCGACGGCCTGGGCGAGCAGGGCTGCGAGGAACCGACCGCCGTCGCGGCGACCGTCGTCCTTGTATGCGGTCACCAGCCGCGCGAGCGCCCCTTCGAACCGTGCCGTGGTGTGGACCGGTGGCAGGTCCCGAGGCTCGGGGTCGGGTCGCGAGCGCCTCGGCCCACCCACCCAGAGGCTCTCCGCGACAGCCACCCGACAGGCGCCGCACAGTCCCGGCCCGTCGGCACGGCACACCGCACAGGCCTGTGGGATGGCGAGCGACAGGAACGCCACGAGGGGTGCAGGTGCGTCGAACATGCCCCTGAGGGTGCCGACTCGGTGTGTTCGTGCTCGTTCAGCCCACCTAACGCTGTGGAGCGGTCTAGTCTGAGGAGCAACCTGTGGACAAATCGCCACAGGTCCAGTACGAGGCGGGAGGCCGAGGATGCAGTGGGCATCGGTGCTGTCGGTCGGCACGAGGCTGCGCCTCGCCCTGGCCATGCTCGCCGTGCTCTTCGCCACGCTCGACGACGCCCTCCTCACGGGCCTGCCGTGGATCCTGCTTGTCATCACCTTGGACCTCGCGGCCTCGGGGTTCGAGTACCTCAGCTCCAGCGGACGGGCCATCGGCCGGGTCCAGCTCATGGTCCTCTTCGGCGCCAGTGCCGCAGCCGCAGGCATCGCGATGGGGTACGCCGGACCGTGGTCCAAGGTGCTCATCCTCATCCCGGCCTACCACGCAGGAGCGCGCTTCGCCCGACGCGGCGCCCTGATGGTCTTCGTCGTGGGCCTGCTCACCGGGGGCGGCACCCTCGTCGTCACCAAGGAGTACTCGGAGGGCGAGGTGCAGCGCATCCTGCTCGCCTCCGTCTTCGCCCTCGTCTTCGGCCTGCTGGGCGCCTGGTCCCACCGGATGCAGGTGGAGGAGGACGAGGCCGTCGTCGACCCCAACATCGCGGCCGAGGCCGGCCTGCTGCTGCGCCGCCTGCACGAGCTCGCCGAGACCCTCGACACCGGCTTCGACGCCCCCGCCTCCGCAGAGATGGCCCTGCAGGACTTGGCCACCCAGATGCGGGCCGCCCGCAGCGCCATCCTCGTGGGCTATGGCGACGACCCGGCCGTGCCGCTCGCCATCCGCGGCGCCGACCGCACCCCGTGGCCGGACCCCATGGAGGCGAGCTCGGTCCTGGCCCGGACGTGGCGCGAGGGTGTCCCCACGCTGTCCGAGTGGGCCGACGACCTGGTCGCGCGATCGGTGATCGTGGTGCCGCTCAACGACAACAACGGCGACCGTCTCGGTCTCCTCGTGGCCGACCGCCCGCTGGTGACGCCGTTCACCGAGGAGGACCTGGTCGCCGCCGGCGAGGTCGCCTCGCGCCACGCGGCCAACATCGACCTGTCGGTGCTCTTCGCCGGGCTGCGCGAGCGCGCGGGCCTCGAGGAGCGCGAGCGCCTCGCTCGCGAGATGCACGACGGCATCGCGCAGGAGATGGTCGCGCTGGCCTTCGGCATCGACTCGCTGCGACGCACGGCTCGCAACACCGAGTCTCCTCTCGCCGACGACCTCGACGGGCTCCGTGTGGAGGTCTCGCGCGTCCTGGCCGACCTGCGCCTGCACATCGCCGACCTGCGGATCGCCGTGCGACCCGACACGGGCCTCGGCGCCCTGATCGGTGCACGCCTGCAGAACTTCGGCTCCACGTCGGGCGTCACCACCCGAATGCACCTCAGCGAGAACGGCTTCCGCCTTCCTGCGCACACCGAGGTGCTCATCTACCGCCTGTTCCTGCAGGTGCTGGCCGATGCGCGGCACTCCCTCAACGCCGACACCGTCGAGGTCCGCCTCAACGTCGCGGCGCCGCGGGTGGAGCTGTGGGTCGCCCACAACGGCACGAGCTCGCTGGGCATCCGTGACTTCAGCGAGCACCCCCTCACCTCACTCGGGGGCGAGATCGTCGTCGAGCCGTATGCGGGCGACGGCGTCGCCATACGCATGCGCATGCGAGCCCGCGGCGCCTCGCCGTCGGCCACGCTTTCCAACGAAAGGATCCCCCAGCCGTCATGACCATCAACGTCGTCGTGATCGACGATCACACCCTTGTCCGCGAGGCCGTGTGCCGCATGATCGACAGCGAGCCCGACCTTGCGGTCGTGGGTCAGGCTGGCGGCATCGCCGAGGGCCGCACCGTGCTGGCGCAGAGCCTCATCCACGTCCTGGTCGTGGACGTCTCCATGCCGGACGGGTCCGGCCTCGTGCTGGCTCGGGCGGCGCGCGAGGCCTCTCCCCGGCTCGGCATCGTCGTCCTGACGATGCACAACGACGACGAGACCCTGCTCGAGGCCCTCGACCTCGGTGCGTCGGCGCTCGTCCTCAAGTCGGCACCCTCCGACGAGGTCATCGCGGCCGTCCGTCGTGCGGCGGTCGCCCCGGACGCGTTCATGGCCACCGGCCTCGCCGAGGCGCTGCGTCGCCGGGACTCCAGCGACAAGCCCAAGCTCACGCCGCGTGAGGCCGAGGTGCTCGACCGGCTCGTGGCAGGCGACTCGATCGCCGCGGTGGCCAAGCGCCTCTACATGAGCGAGTCGACCGTCAAGACCCACGTCTCCAAGGTGTACGAGAAGCTCGGCGCCCACAACCGCGCGTCGGCCGTGATGTCCGCCCTGCGTCTGGGCCTGGTGCGTGCCGAGTCGGTCGGGCAGACCCGCCGCTGACGGGTTGCCTCACGCGGCTGTCACCGACGTCGCTCACCCACACGCGCAGAAGCGGCCAGCCCCTCCGGGTTCTGGCCGCTTCTGCGTGTTCGGTGTGAGCTCGGGGCTCAGAAACCGCCGCCACTGCTGAAGGTGTCGACGATACGGATGGCGCCGGGACCGATGATGACGATGAACAGCGCCGGGAAGATGAACAGCAGCATCGGGAAGAGGATCTTGACCGGGACCTTCTGGGCCTTCTCCTCGGCCCGCTGACGACGGACGAGGCGCATCTGGTTGGACTGCTCGCGCAGCACCGCACCGATGGGCAGACCCAGGCGATCGGCCTGGACGAGCGCGCTGACGAAGGTCTTGGCCTCGGCGACCGTGGTGCGTCGGGCCAGCGAGCTAAAGGCTTCGCCGCGCGACTTGCCGATCTGGATCTCGGACAGCACGCGGGCGAACTCGCCGGCGATCGGCCCGGTGGTCGCCTTGGCCACCTGCATGAGGGCTGCGTCGAATCCCTGGCCGGCCTCGACACACACGGTGAGCATGTCGAGGGCGTCGGCCAGGCCGAGCCTCAGCTCCTCCTGGCGCTTCTGTCCGGCATTCATGAGCAGCAGGTCCGGGAGGAAGAACCCGAGGGCTGCACCGATCGTCGCGAAGAGCAGGCCGCGCAGGCTGAACCCGCCGAGGACGAGTCCGATCAGCGCGAGGACCAGCAACCCGGCGCCCTTGGCGCCCATGATCCGCTCGGCCGTCCAGGTGCCGGGGTTGCCGGCGAGGTCGAGTCGTCGGCCCAGGCCTTCCTGCGTCCCGTTCGGGGACAGCTTCGCGGCCAGCGACCGCGTCTTGGCCAGCGCCGGGAGGACGATGCGGTCCATCAGCGGGAGGTCGGACTTGCTCACCTCGCGCTTGTCGATCGTCTTCTCGATGATCTCGAGCGAGCGAGCCACGCCGGTGGTCTCCCCCGCTCCGGACGCCACGGCGATCACGATGGTGGCTAGGGCGCCGCCGATGGCGACGAGCCCGACGATCAGCAACAGGGATCCCATGTCAGACCTTCACATCCACGAGCTTGTTCATCCAGAACATCCCGATGCCGAGCGAGACGATCCCGACGGCCAGCATGACCAGACCCAGGGGCCTGGTCCACAAGAGCTCGACGTACTCGCGGTTGCTCTTCATGGTGAACAGGAAGATGCCGATCGGGAGGGCGATGAGGATGTAGGCGGAGAGCCGGCCCTCGGCCGAGAGCGCCCGGACGTGTCGGGTCAGCTCCTCCCGCTCACGCAGGGTCTTGGCGGTGGTCCGCATGGTCTCGGCGAGGTTGCCACCGACCTCACGCTGGATGCGGATGGCCATCGCGGTCCAGCGCATGTTGCCGCTGTCCATCCGGTCGGACAGCCGCTCGAGGGACTCCGCGATGTCGGCACCGATGCGCGTCTCCGCCAGCGCCCGGGAGAACTCCTTGGCAGCGGGTTCGGCAGCGTCCTTGGCCACGGCATCGAGCGCCTGCGGGAGGGAGAACCCGGTCGACAGGCTGCTGGCGATGAGGGTGAGGACGTCGGGGAGCATGTGGTCGAACTTCTTCGCCCGGCGCTTGGCGAGGAACCGCAGGACGACTGCGGGCATGACCCAGCCGAAGATGAAGCCCAGGACCAGGGCGACAGCCGTCATGATCAGGCCACCGTTGAAGACGAGCAGCGAGACGGCCATGCCCACCGCCAACGCGACGATCCGCAGGACCCACCACTCGCCGGGACGCAGCGGGAGGTCAGCACGCTCGATGAGCGCCATCGTCTTGCTGGTGGACTCTCGCCCCTCCATCATCCGGTCGCCGAGGAACACCAGGCTCTCGGACACCGCAGTCTGACGCTGCTTCTTGCCCTTGACCGGCGCACCGGGGGCGACGTACTGGTCGATGCTGTCGACTCGGGTCTGTCGGCCCGACTTCATCGACCCGCTCGAGAGCGCGATTCCCGCACCGACCAGGCCGAGGAACACCGCACCGAGGGCGAGTCCGAGCATCGGGGAGACGTTGACGACCGGGAGGGTTCCACCGGGCTTGGACGCCTCGATGACGTTCTCGGTGGGGCCCACGATCGGCACGGTCGACGCGGCGGTCGACGTCGCCTTGACGGCGACCCCCTCACCGAAGTCCACGAGGGCGGTGGTGCTGAAGTCCTTGCCGCCGGCGACGCCGGAGACCTTGATGTTCTGGACCGCGGTCACACCGGGCGGGAGCGGGAGCGAGAAGGTGAGCTGTGAGGCGAGGGTCTTGGCAGCCGTGGTGAAGGCGCTGGCGACGGCGCCGGCGTTGGCGGCCGAGACGACCGATCCCCCACCTGCCGTCGCGAACCCCTTGAGCACCGAGACGTTGCCCTCGGTCGACTTGAACGACACGGCCTCGGCGCGGACTCCGTTGGTCTTCAGGGCCGCAGTGGCCTGGGCCTGGCTGGCCTTGCTGGCGGTGTCACCACCGTCGGACAGCAGCAGGATGCTGCGCTCCCCCTTGGTACCCAGCGTCTTCACGGCGAGGGTGACGCCGTCGTAGAGCGCGGTCTCGCCGTCGGACTCGAGGTCGTTCACCGCGGACTGGACCTTGCCCTGGTCCGCGGTGGGTGCGAGCTTCACGACGGCCTTGCCCGAGAAGGCGACCAGTCCGACGCGGACGTCGTCGGGCACGCTCTTGAGGAAGGCGGCGACCGCGGTGCGGACCGTCGCCATACCGGCCTCACCCATGGAGCCACTCGTGTCGACCACGAGCATCGCCGACCGGGCCACGGGCGTGCCCTGGCCGGAGGTGATGGCGTCCACCGGGTAGTTCTTCCCCGACACGGTGATGCTGAGGCCGGGGTCGATGTTCGCTCCGCCCGCGGCAGAGATGAGGCCGATGAGGTTGCCGTTCTTCGCCTCGATGCCGGTGATGTTCACGACGGGGGCCGGTGCGGCCGAGGCGGTGGACATCCCGGCGAACAGCGCGGCCGAGGCGAGGGCCACGACGGCACCCCACCTGCGGGGCACACGAAGGAGCATCAGATCCCCCGGACGAAGATGTCTGGGGCCAGCTCGATGCCCTGGTCGTGCAGCTCGGTGGCGAACTTGGGACGCAGGCCGGTGCTCTTGAGGGTGCCCTTGAAGCGGCCCTGCTCGTCGCGGCCGGCGCTGTAGTCGAAGACGAACAGGTCCTGCATGGTGATGACGTCGCTCTCCATGCCGACCACCTCGCTGATGGCGGTCACGCGGCGTGAGCCGTCCTTGAGGCGGGCCTGCTGGATCACCATGTCGACAGCGCCTGCGACCTGCTCGCGGATGGCGCGGACCGGGAGGTCGACACCGGCCATGAGGACCATGGTCTCGAGGCGGGAGAGGCTGTCACGCGGGGTGTTGGCGTGGACGGTGGTGAGCGAGCCGTCGTGACCGGTGTTCATGGCCTGGAGCATGTCGAGGGCGGCGCCGTCACGGCACTCACCGACGACGATGCGGTCGGGACGCATACGCAGCGAGTTCTTCACCAGCTCGCGGATCGGGATGGAGCCACGACCCTCGATGTTGGCGGGGCGCGACTCCAGGCGCAGGACGTGGTCCTGGTGCAGCTGGAGCTCGGCCGCGTCCTCGATGGTGACGATGCGCTCGTCGTCGGGGATGAACGAGGAGACGACGTTGAGCAGGGTCGTCTTTCCGGAGCCGGTACCACCGGAGATGACGATGTTGCGGCGACCACGGACGCAGGCCGACAGGAAGTCGCGGACCTGCGGCGTGAACGTGCCGAAGGCGATGAGGTCCTTGTCCGTGAAGGGGTCGGTCGCGAACTTTCGGATGGTGAGCAGCGAGCCGTCGAGGGCGATCGGCGGGATGACGGCGTTGACACGCGAGCCGTCGGGCAGGCGGGCGTCCACGAGCGGGCTGGCCTCGTCGACACGACGACCGACGCGGCCGACGATCTTGTCGATCGTGCGACGCAGGTGGGCGTCGGAGCTGAACCGCGCCTCGACCGGGTAGAGCTTTCCGGCGCGCTCGACGTAGATGGAGTCCGGACCGTTGACCATGATCTCGGAGATCTCCGAGTCACGCAGCAGCGGCTCGAGGGGCCCGTGGCCAAGGATCTCGTCCGCGACCTCCTGGGAGATGCGGGTGCGGTCCGCGAGGGACAGCGGGGTCTCCTCGTGGTCGATGACCTCCTGCAGCGTGTGCCGCACCTTGGTCTCGAGCTCGGACTGGTCGAGGTGGGGGTCGTAGAGCTGCGGGCCCAGGGAGTCCAGGAGGGCCTGGTGGACGCTGGCCTTGACCGCGGAGAACGGGTCGACGACCCGCTGGCGCTCGTTGGCCGCGGGCGCCGGCGTGCCGCTGACGGCGTCGCTGGCGGCCTGCTGGGAACGACGGACGTTTTCCAGGCGCTCGGCGAGACTCATCGGTTTCCTCCTCGGGAGAGCGACCAACGGCTCGTGCGTCCACTGGGCGTTGAACCAGACTTCTGGTCGGCGTTGGATGCCGCGCCGGGCTCCGGCTGGCGCACGAAGCGCTCGGCGAGCTCGCGCAGGGCGACGCTGACGGGGTGCTTGGGCTCGTCGAGGATGATCGGCACGCCACGGTTGACCGAGGCGGGGACCGCGGTGCTGTTGGGCACCATGATCGCGATGTCCTGCTTGAGTGCCGCGACGACGTCCTCGGCGCGCAGGCCGACCTTGGCGTCGGAGCGGTTGAGGACGATCAGCCGGGTGTCCTTGGGGTTGCCCAGCAGGTCGAGGGTGTCGAGGGTCAGCCGCAGGTTCTTCACGGCCGGGATGTCGAGCGTCGCGATCAGCACGAGCAGGTCGCTGTCGTCGAAGGCCGCGAGGACGTGCGAGGTGAAGGCCGGGGGCGTGTCCAGCAGGACGTAGTCGTAGTGGCGCTTCGCCACGCGGATCAGCTCACCGACGGTGGATCCGGGGATGCGGTCGGCGTCGCTCGGCTCGGCCGGTGCGCTGATGGTGTCCAGGCCGCTGTCGTGCTTGGTCACGACGGACTTGATGGCCTGCTCGTCGATGTGGCCGGCCATGCTGACCAGGTCGATGATGGAGTTCTGGGGCAGCATCTGCAGGCTGATCCCGACGTCACCGAAGGCGAGGTCGAGGTCGATGAGCAGCACCTTGGAGCCCGTGGAGGCCAGGTAGGTCGACAGGTTCGTCGCGAAGGTCGTCTTGCCCACGCCACCCTTGGCGGAGAAGATCGTGACGACACGGGCCGACTTGAGCACACCACCGGTGTCGGCGGTGTGCCCCGCGACCCGCGAGGTCAGCTCGCGGCTGCGACGGGCTGCATCGGCCAGGCCGGTCAGGTCGTCGGCCGTGATGACCTCGCGCACGCCGGAGCGCAGCGCCTGGCCCAGCACGTTGACGTCGAGGCGACGACGCAGCAGGAGCACGCCGATCTCGGGTCGCTCGACCCGGGCGAACTCGCTGAACTGGCAGGCGCCTTCCATGTCGACGTCCGGGCCGATCAGCACGAGCTGCTCGTGCGGCGCGTCCTCGAGGGCGCGCACCATGGCGGCCTGGGTGTCGACTCGGTTCACCTCGCCGACGGCGAAGTCGTAGCGATCAGTAGCCGCAGGGTCCGCATCCCACAACAGCGTCATAACGAGCTCCTACTTGGAGAAGAGTGATGCTTCGGAAACAACCTTGCCGAGGTCGATCTTCGCATCAGTGCCGCGCAGGGCGGCGTAGAGCGAGCCGGTCTGGATGCCGTGCACCAGCCGGGTGGCGTCGGCCGGGGTGACGGCGACGGTCATGAGGGCACCGAGGACCGGTGCGGGGGCTGCTTCCTCGCCGGCGACCGGAGCCGCAGCAGGGGTGAGGGAGGCCTGGCCCATGGCGATGATGAGGACGTCGTCGAGCAGGACGCGGGTGGACTGTCCCCCGGCGCTGGCCGCCCCGTCGGTGGCGCTCGCCTTGGTGGCGGTGGCCGCGTAGGTGTCGTACAGGACGACCTTGGAGCCGGGCGTGAGGAACGTGCCGACCCGGGCAGGGTCGGACAGCTGCACCGCGACGGCGACCATGCCTGCCGGTACCTCGATGGCCTTCTCCCCCACCGGCTTCACGCCGAAGCGGTCGGCCAGGACGTACTCGCCGGGCTGGATGTCGGTGGTCGCGTAGAGGCCACCGTTGCTGCCGTCGACACCCGCGAGGGCACCGGCAGGCACTCCGGCCGCGGCGATCGAGGTCTTGATGATGAGGCCGTTCTGCACCGAGTCCTTGAGGGTGGTGCCGGCAGGGACGAGCGACTGGACGACGTAGACGCTGGTGGGCTGCTGGGCAGCCACGGCACGGGCGTCAGCCCCGCGCGCATAGAGCAGCACGGCCGTGACGCCCACCAGGGCGACGAGGGCGGCGGCGAAGATGGCGACGAGTCTGCGTCCCATGGTGGTGTGTGTCCTCGTGGTTGGGAGTGCGTGGCTACAGAGCGCCGGCCGGGACGTGGAACAGCTGGATCGTGTTCTGCCCGAACAGCGTGACGGCGCCGATGATGACGATCGCGATGAGCGTGACCATCAGGGCGTACTCGGCGGAGGTGGCTCCGTGGTCGCCCCGGCGTGCACCGGGGCGACCACGGACCAGCTCGCCGACGAAGGTCATGGTGGACGACGAGATCGTCCGTCGGAGGCCGCGAGCGGCCCTCCTGGGCGTTGAGCGTGCGTTCACCATGTCCTCCTTGGTCCGCGGGCTGGATGTTTGCCCGTCGGTCCCGTGTGGTTCGTCAGATGCTGGTGGCCGCGCTGTTGAACAGGCCGCGGATGCTGCCACCGAGGGCGGTGACGGCGACGATGATGACGATGGCGATGAGGGCGACCATGAGGCCGTACTCCACCGCGGTGGCGCCCTCCTCGCGGGTGGCGAAGCGGGTCTGGAGCTTGGCGACGAACTTGAGCATGAGAGTGTCCTTTCGAGACCAACGGGCCGGGGCGGGCGCCCCTGCGAGCAGAAGACTGTCAGCCGGGGTCGACCGCGGTAATCGGCTGTCACGTCACGACCCGCTGGCCCCTTCGAGGAATTTCCCTCAACCGTTCGGCTGATGCGGTGAGTCAGTTCCCCGTTCCCCGGCCGGGCCGTCGAGAATGGCGAGCATGTCCGGCTCCTCCCCTTCCGTGCCCCGTTCGGCGCGCGGTGGCTGGAGCAGGCTCGTCCCGTTGGTCCTGGTGCTGGCGCTGCTGCCGGTCCTCACGGTGCGGTCGGTCGCCGACCCCAGCCCGTGGCTCCACCTGCGCGTCGGCGACTTCCTCCTGGACGGTGGGCGGTTCGGACAGCCCGATCCGTGGGCTCCTTTCGCCGCTCACGCCTACGTGCCCACCCAGTGGCTCCCCTCCGTCGTCCTGGCGCAGGGGTACGACCAGTTCGGTGTGGCAGCAGTCGTATGGTCCCGGGGAGTCGCCATCGTCGCCCTGGCCGTCGGGGTGCTGTGGCTGACCCGTCAGGTCAGTCGACCCGTGGTCGCCGTTCCGGTCACCGTCGCCGCCGTCGCCGCGGCGTGGGGTGGCCTGGCCGAGCGCCCCCAGCTGGCGGGCTTCGTCCTGCTCGTGGTCGCCATCGGCGCGTGGTGGCGCACCGGCACGGACCACCGGGCACGGTGGTGGCTGGTCCCGCTCACCTGGCTCACCGCCTGCACGCACGGCGTGTGGGTGCTCGGCCTGGTCGTCGGCGGCTTGGTCGTCCTCGGCCTCGGAGTCGGCCGCGAGGTCACCTGGCCCCAGTGGCGCCGGCTGGCCCTGGTCCTGGTGGCGTCGTTCCTGGCCGCCGGCCTCACCCCGCTGGGTCCCCGCCTGCTGCTCACCCCCTTCCAGGTCGGGTCCAACGGCCGGGAGTTCGTCTCCGAGTGGTTTCCCTCCTCGGTCCGCAGCCCCGACGTCGCCCTCGCCCTGGTCATGCTCGGTCTGGTGTATGCCGCGTGGCTGGCCCTGCGGGAGCGCCCGCCGGCCTGGCAGCTGCTGCCCTTCCTGGTGGCGATCGCGTTCATCCTCACCATGCAGCGCACGGTGGCCGTGGGAGCGTTCCTCGCGGCCCCGCTGCTGGCCGAGCAGGCGGAGAAGCTCGTGGCGAGGCGTCGTCACGAAGTCACCGTGCCTTCCGGGTCTGGCAGGCCTCGCGGGCTCGTCGGGCCTTCGCGGCGTGAGGTGGCGAGCTGGGTCGTCGGGCTCGTCCTGGCCGCCCTCGTCGCCCTCCCCCTGTCCAGCGCCCGTGCCGGCACCGTCCACGCCGTGCCGGTCGGCTTGTCCGAACAGCTGCGCGCCCTGCCCCCGCAGACCCGGATCCTCGCCGAGGGCGACGTGACCGGCTGGGTGCTCTTCGAGGCACCGCAGACGGTGCCGGTCTTCGACCTGAGGATCGAGTCGTACAGCGGCAGCTACATCACGCGGTACATCGACGCCATGCAGGCCCGACCAGGGTGGGGCGACTTCGTCGCCCAAGGTGGCACCCGGGCAGCGCTGCTCCCCGCGCAGTCACCCCTCGGGCTTGCCCTGGTCGAGCAGCTCGGGTGGTCGGTCGTGGCCATGGCCGACGGCTACCAGCTGCTGGAGGCCTCGTGAGCGCGCTCTCCGCCCGTCTCGGTCAGGTGGCGTTCGCCGGTGGCTTGCTGGTGGCCATCGCCTGGGGCACCTCGCCGTTCTCGGAGTTCGACACCTGGTGGCACCTGCGCGAGGGGCGCCACATCCTGCAGACCTGGTCGCTGTCCGGGACCGACCCCTGGGCCTCCTTCGCCGACCGCCCGTATGTCGCCACCCAATGGCTTCCCGAGTCCGTGGCGGCCTGGACCGTCGACGCCGTAGGGCTCTGGGGAGTCGTCTGGCTCCGGGCGGTGGCCGTCATCGCGCTCTACCTCGTCATCTACCTGCTCTGTCGGCAAGCCGCAGGTCGGTTGCCCTCCAGCCTGGCGTCGGCCATGGCGGTGCTCGGTGCCGGAGCCAGCCTCAACCCGCGGCCCCAGCTGGTGAGCTTCGTGCTCTTCGCCGTCGTCTACCTCGCCTGGTGGCGGTCCATGAAGGACCGACGACTGCGGTGGTGGCTGGTCCCCGTGTTCTGGGTGTGGGGGTGCTGCCACCCCTTGTGGATGTTCGGCCTGCTCCTGGGGATCGTCATGTCGGTCCTGCTCGCCGTGCGGCCCGAGGACCAACGACCCAATCGCCGGGCCCTGGTCGGCCTCAACCTCGCGTGCGCGGCGGTGCTCGCGCTGACACCGCTGGGACCACGGCTCCTCACGGTCCCGTTCGACGTGGCGGGCAACGCCTCCTGGATCGCCGAGGAGTGGCGGGCGACCCCTTTCAACAACGTCTTCGCCTACGTGACGCTGGGGATGCTCGTCACCACAGCCCTGCTCTGGCCCCGCCGGCCGGCGTCCCGCCCCCTGTGGCAGTACGTGGTCCTGGCGCTCGCAACCGGCATGGGCCTGTGGATGTGGCGCCTCGTGCCGCTGGCGTGCGTCCTCGCCGCTCCGCTGTTCGCCTCAGCCCTCCAGGACGTCCTCGGCCGTGCCATCGAGCCCGGCGGGAGACGCGAGCGGCGCGCGGTGGTGGTGGCCGGCGTCCTGGCCATGGTGCTGGCCGGCGCTATCGCCGCCGGGCCCAAGGGAGCGGCAGCCCAGACCTATCCGGGGAGGATCGGCGCCATCGGCTCCCACCTCGCAGACCTGCCGGACGGCACCGTCGTGCTCAACGACTTCGGCATCAGCGGCTGGCTGCTCTGGGCCCACCCCGAGCTCCGGCCGGTCGTCGACCTGCGGGTGGAGATCTACTCGGCCGACTACCTGCGCAGCTACATCCGCACCGAACAGGTGCGCCCCGGGTGGCAGGAGTACGTGCGTGACGTCCACCCGGGCGCGGCACTCGTCGCCAGCGACTCCGCCCTCGGTGACGCGCTCGTCCACCGACTCGGTTGGCGCGAAGTCGCCTCCACGCCTGACTTCCTCCTCCTCGTCCCGGGTGACCAGTGAGGCCGACTCTCCCAGGAGCACCCACCGGACCTGCCGGCGGACCTGGCGCCCCTGCACTGGACCGGGCACCGGGCACCGCGAGTCGGCTGCTCCGCGTCGGCCGCGAGCTGGCCGCACCACTGGGCATCTACGTCGCCACCCGTGCCATCGCCGCGGTGTTCATCCTGGTCACGGCACCCGGTCGCACGGTCGTCATCGAGGAGCTGAACGGATACCACTCAGCCGTGCAGACGACCCTTCCCGCCGACTACGGCACGATCGTGACGTCGTGGGACGGGCAGTGGTACTGGGACATCGTCCTCAACGGGTACCCCGACCGCGTCGTCGACGCAGCGGGTCACCCCGTCCAGAGCGCCCTGGCGTTCTTCCCGCTCTATCCGACGCTCGTCGAAGCCGTCATGGCCCTCACGGGCCTCGGCTTCGAGGTCGCGGCCCCTCTCACCAGTCTCCTGCTCGGAGCAGCAGCGGTGGCGGTGGTCTTCCGCCTCGTGGAGCAGAGCCTCGACCGCAGACGCGCTTTGGCCGCCGTGGCGATGCTCTGCTGCTTCATCTCCGCACCGGTGCTGCAGATCGCGTACACGGAGAGCCTTGCCCTGCTGCTGGTCGCCACCGGGCTGCTGCTCCTGCGCCGCCGCCGCTACTGGTTGGCCGCCGCGGCCATCCTGCTCCTCGGCCTGACCCGGAACATCGCCCTGACCTTTCTGCCCGTGGTGCTCGTGCACTGGCTGGTCCGCGAGCACCACCACCGTGCCGGGTCCGAGAACAGGCCGCCACGTGCGGCGCTCGGCGTGCTGGCCGTCGTCCCCCTGGTGGCGACAGCCCTGTGGCCGACGATCGCGGGGGTGCTCAGCGGCCGGGCGGATGCCTACCTGACGACGATCCAGGCGTGGCCCGGTTTCACGGGCTCGGCCCTGCGCCCACCCTGGGCCGCGGCCATGACCGGTGGCGGGCCGACCTCGTGGATCGCGGCCGCGGCCCTCCTCGGGCTCCTGCTGGCCCTCATGTCGACCCAGGCCGTGCGCGCCTGGGGGCCAGAGCTCTGGGCGTGGACCGCTGCGGTCATCGGGTTCGTCCTCCTCACCACGAGCGCGACCACCAGCCTGGCCCGCTACCTACTGCTCGCCTTCCCACTGGGACTGGTCCTGATGCCGGACACGGACGGTCGCGGGCTGCGCCGGGTCCAGAACCTCGTCGTGGCCCTCGCCTGCATCGTCGGGCTGGTCCTGCAGTTCATCTGGGTGGACAGCATCCTCGTGTTCGCAGGCCCCGACGGTGGTCTCGGCTTCCCCTGACCGAGTCCGCCCGGCAGCCACCGGACCGACCGATCGCGGTCAGCGAGCAGCGACGAGGAGGTCGGTGCCCTCACCCACGCGCTGCCAGCGGCTGCCGGCCCGCAGCAGCACCTGGCGGTCGTCGGTCGTGACGACGAGGCCGCGCTCACCGTTGATCGTCGTGATGGTCCGTGCCCCCGAGATCTCCGGTCCGGCGGTGATCTGGCCACCGAGCGGCACCGTCCACGGACGGAGCACCTGCGTGGAGTTGCGCCGGCCCAGCACGACGAGCGTCGCGTCGTCGACCCAGACGACGTCACGCATCAGCGTCAGGGTCGGGGCCAGGCTGAGCGGCGGCGCCAGGGACGCCGGAACGCCCCCGGTCTGACGGACCACGCCCGTCACGTCGAGACGCGGCCCCTTGCCCGCCTCGGTGGTGCTCACGACGGCCAGTCGCTGGCCGTCCGGCGACACCCGGAGACTGACGACCCGACGACCTTCCAACCACGGCGCCGACAACGCCCGCGGTCCCGACTTCGCCGCATCCGCCGGGTCCGCGGCTGTGTTCACCACCCACACCCGGGTGAGGTCGCCGTCCCGTCCGGCGACCCAGAGGATGTCCTGCGTGTCGTAGGTCGGGCGCGTCAGCTGGGAGCCGAAGGTCAGCACCTGCACCTGGGTCTTGCCCCGCCACCGTGCCAGCTGGGCCCGGTCGCCACCCACTGCCGCGACCTCGCTCCCGGTGCGCGACAGCGCGGGGTACGCCCACCCCGGCTGAAGCGTCGGCAGCGCTGCCGCCTGGGGCGGAGCCGGTCGGCCGCCGGGGTCGCCGACCTCCTCCGGACGCACCGGCACAAGGGTCGTGCCGATCCGCAGGAGCGGCTTGACCTCGGGCTCGCTCGGGGTGCCGAACCCGAGGGTGGACAGCGAGTCCAGCGCTCCCTCGACCCCGGGCACCCGCAGGTCGGCGCCCTCGAGCTGCAGCGCGACACGGTCCACGCCGGGCGCCTGGCTGACGGTCGCGAGGAACTGTGCTCCGAGGTTCTGGCGCTGGCCGGGGTCCGCGGCCAACCTCGTCGCGGTGAGGTCGACGGTGGCCGTGCCGGAGTCGATGGTGACGGCGTCGACGGCCAGCCGGGTGCCGGCGGGGACGTCGCTGCGGACGGCACCACGGAGGTACTCCGGTGCCCCCGACAGCAGCGAGCGCGCCAGCCGCGTCGCGAGGCCGGTGCCGAGCGGCAGCCAGCGGACGTCGGGCACGAGCCGACGCTGGCTCGCGGAGAGGAAGTAGATGCGGAACGGGTCGTAGAGGCGCAGGAAGTCGGAGTTGCTCAGCCACGTCCCGAAGTTCTCCGGGAGCTTGGTGATGCGCCACTCCCCCTCGCGCTGGACCACTTGGAAGTCCACCTCGACGGTGCTGTTGGCCGGCAGCTCTTGGTACCGGCCGGTGCCGTCGACGCGAGCCGTGGCGGTGGCCTTGGCCCGGACGTCGCCTCCGTCCGCCTCACTGATGTCGAGGACGGATTCGTTGCCGAAGACCACCACGGAGGTGTCGGGCCGCCACCCCGCCGCCGCGTCAGGCGTGAGGTAGGAACGGGCGACCTGGAACTGGTCGTCGCTGGCCGCTGCCGCCCGGATGAATCCCTCCACGACCTCCTGGGGCGACGCCCCGGGGCGGATCGGGTTGGCCTCGACGCGGATCTCGTTCTCCTGCACCGATCCCACCTCGAGACCGGGCTGGATGGCCGACTCCGTCGACAGCCCACCGCCGCACGCCGACACCAGGGTCAGCGCCGCGGCGCCGAGCGCCGCGGCAGCCCGGCGCCTCATCGGGGCCTCCCCGGTGTCGCGGGGGTATGGAGCGTGGTGTCCCGTGGGGGCGCGGACCGGCCCGTGGACGGGTTCTGGGCATCGGTGTCGCTCGCCTCGCGCGCCGTCCGTCGCTGGGACGTGGGGACGTCGTCGGGACGCAGGGACAGGGGTGCCTCACCGATCGGCTCGCCGTAGGTCCTCGGCAGGGTCAGGCGGAAGCAGGAGCCCTGCCCCGGCTCGCCCCAGGCCTGCAACCAGCCGTCGTGCAGACGGGCGTCTTCCAGGGAGATGGCCAGACCCAGGCCGGTCCCACCAGTGGTCCGGGCCCTGGCCGGGTCGGCCCGCCAGAACCGGTTGAAGACCAGCGCCGCCTCGCCCGGGCGGAGGCCGACGCCGTGGTCGCGGACCGCGACGGCGACGGCGGTCTCGTTGCCCTCGATGGCGATCTCGACCGGCCGACCCTCACCGTGCTCCACGGCGTTGACGACGAGGTTGCGCAGGATGCGTTCGACCCGGCGCGGATCCATCTCGGCCTGGCACGAGCCCTTGGCTGTGACGGTGATGGTGCTCCCCCAGCGTTCGGCCAGGGGCTGGGCGGACTGCACGGCGCGGGCCACGGTGTCCCGAAGGTCGACCAGGTCCACGTCGAGCGCAGCGGCACCGGCGTCGAACCTGCTGATCTCGAGCAGGTCGGCGAGCAGCTCCTCGAACCGGTCGAGCTCGTTGTGCAGCAGCTCGGCGGACCGCGAGACGGTCGGGTCGAAGTCCCGTCGCGAGTCGTGGATCAGGTCGGCGGCCATCCGGATCGTCGTGAGCGGGGTGCGCAGCTCGTGCGAGACGTCGGAGACGAAGCGCTGCTGCACCCTCGAGAGGCCCTCGAGCTGGCGGATCTGGGTCTGGAGGCTGTCGGCCATCTCGTTGAAGGACTTGGCGAGTCGGGCCAGGTCGTCCTCGCCGCGAGCACGCATGCGCTCGTTGAGCCGCCCCGACGAGAGGCGTTCGGCGACCATGGCGGCCCGTCGGACCGGGCTGACGACCTGGCGGGTGACGACGTAGGCGATCGCCCCGACGAGCGCGACCAGCGCGAACCCACCGATCGCGAAGGTGCGGGTGATCAGGTCCAGGGTGGCCTGCTCGCGCTGGAGAGGGAACACGACGTAGAGGTCGTAGTTGCCCGCGAGGGGCACCTGCACCTGGGACCCGACCAGGACCGCGGGAACGGCCTGCCCGGTCTGCGGGTCGTTGACGCCGACGAGGGTCACCTGCTGGCGGCTGGGGTCCTGCCGCACCGCCTCTCTGAGGTCGTCGGGGATGCTCGACAAGCCGATGCGCCCGCTGAGGACGGTCTGGACGGTGGCGTCGGACGTGTTGCCGAGGCTGCGGGCGAAGACGAGGTAGCGCTCGTTGTCACCCCCGAGGGCGGCCGCACCGCCGATGACGTCCTGGGAGAGCACGTCGAGGTCGCTGGAGCTGGTCCGGTCGCTGTCGTCGAAGCGCTTCTGCACCACCTCGGTCAGTCGCGAGGTCTCCAGCTGGGCCGACCTGATGCGGTCCTGCTCCAGGCCGTCCGAGATGGACGAGTAGAGGTAGGACCCGAGCCCGAGGACGACGAGGAGGCCGAGCAGCATGGTGGTGCTGACGACGCGGAACTGCAGCGAGCGCCGCCACGCGTGCACGACCCAGCGCAGCGCCATACCGGCCCAACGTCGGACGTGGACGGCGAGGGGACGCAGCGAACGCACGTGGACCGCCCGGCGGTCGGAGGGCCGCGGGGGCGGCGTCCGGTCGGGGCCGCGGTCGGCCGGGTCCGACATCGTCAGCTCGGACCGGCCTTGTAGCCGACGCCTCGGACGGTGACGACGATCTCGGGGTGCTCGGGGTCGTGCTCGATCTTGGAGCGCAGGCGCTGCACGTGGACGTTGACCAAGCGGGTGTCGCCTGCGTGGCGGTAGCCCCAGACCTGCTCCAGCAACACCTCACGGGTGAAGACCTGCCACGGCTTGCGGGCCAGGGCGACGAGGAGGTCGAATTCCAGCGGCGTCAGCGAGAGCGGCTCGTTGGCGCGCTTGACCGAGTGGCCGGCGACGTCGATGACGAGGTCACCGATCTCGAGGCTCTCGGGTTCGGGCTCGTCGCCGCGGCGCAGCCGCGCACGGACGCGGGCGATGAGCTCCTGGGGCTTGAACGGCTTGACGACGTAGTCGTCGGCGCCGGACTCGAGACCGACGACGACGTCGACGGTGTCGGTGCGGGCGGTGAGCATGACGATCGGGACGCCCGACTCGGCGCGGATGCGTCGGCAGACCTCCATGCCGTCCAGGCCGGGAAGCATGACGTCGAGCAGCACGAGGTCGGGCTTGCTGTCGCGGAAGGCCGCGACGGCGTTGCCGCCGTCGGCGACGTGCGAGACGTCCAGGCCCTCGTTGCGCAGCACGATGCCCAACATCTCCGCCAGCGCCAGATCGTCATCGACGATGAGCACGCGACCCTTCACTGCGTCAGTCCTCTCCCAACGGCGAGCAAACATTTCCCCCTGCGAATCATCACACACGGCCCTTGCCCGGGTCCGGGAGACGTGCGGGACGTCGCTCATCCCTTTGACGGTTCCGTCCCTGCGAGGGGGACCGCACACTGGCATCGCCGGTCTCCCGGCGACCGACAGCAGGGACTGGTGGGCATCAGCCTTACGCGGGGCTCCCCTGTCCGTTTGGACGATTCCGCAGGTGTCGTTCGGACCCGACACTGAGGTGCTGGGACCCGCATCGGCGGAGCCACGGAGCGAACCGCAGGAGCACACCGTGATGAACAGGTCGACCACTCGACGTCGTCAGGCGTCGGAGTCAGGCGCCTCAGCCGTCGAGTTCGCCCTCATCATGCCGGTGCTCTTCCTGCTGGTCTTCGGCATCCTCGACTACGGGATGCTCTTCTTCGACTCGATCGGGCTGCGCCAGGGAGCCCGCGAGGGCGCACGCCAGGCCGTCGTCCAGAAGTACGGAGCAGGGTGCTCAGGAGCCGCCAACGCCCAGATCGTCTGCACCGTCAAGGGGGCGACAGACCTCACCCTCGGGTCCGCGGCCGTCAAGGTGCGAGCCCCCGACGGCTGGGTCCAGGGAAAGCAGCTCATCGTCTGCGTGCAGTCCAAGGAACGGAGCCTCACGGGCTTCGTTCCGTTCCCTGCCAACGGGATCATCCGCACACGGACGGTCATGTCGATCGAAGAAGCCTCTCCGACGCTGACTGCGGACATCGAGGAGACTGCCCCGGCCGGGGGGAACTGGAGCTCGACATGGTGCTGACCCGAGGAGGCATCTTCCTGCGTGCACGCGGCGACGAGCGGGGCGCAGTCGCTGTCGTCGTCGCCGGCCTGATGACCGTGCTCATCCTGTGTGCAGCGATCGTCATGGACATCGGCAACGCCAAGGATGTGCGCAGGCAGTCGCAGAACGCGTCCGACGCGGCGGCACTGGCCGCGGCGAACGTGTTGATCCCCGCGGAGCCCGCCACCACCTGCTCCTCGGGACCCAGCGCCCCACCGTGCTTCACCGCTGCGGTGGATGCCATCAAGAACTACAGCCGTGAGAACTTCGGTGTGACCTCCGCCGACTGGGCCAGCTGCTCCATCACCTCCGCGCAGAGACTCACCTACACCCCCGCAGGTGAGAGCACCTGCATCTCCTTCGACAACGCCACGTCCCCCAAGACGGTGCGCGTCTGGTTGCCGACCCGGACCGTCCGGACCTTCTTCGGTGGCATCACCGGTCGGTCGACCATCCCGGTGGGGAGCCAGGCGGACGCGATCATCGAGAGCCGCACCAAGTGCACCCTGTGCTTCCTCGGAAGCGTCGACGCCCAGAACGCCGACTTCGACGTCACCGGAGGGGCCATCGCGGTCAACGGCAACGTCAGCGCCGGGCCCAACAGCATCTGGACCTCACAGGCCAATGGAGTCGTCGGGACGGTCTCGGGCGGCCAGTTCAACCCCGCCCCGACCCAGATCCAGCCCTTCAGCGACCCCCTGGCAACCACGCTCACGCTGCCCATCAACATCGCGTCACTGCCCCTGAAGACCGACCCGTGCACGGAGGGGCCCGGTCGCTACGCGAGCATCTCCTTGGGGAACAACGACACCTGCGTGCTCGCTGCCGGCTTCTACGCCGTGACGGGAACGTGGCAGATCGGCAACAACTCGCTCATCGACGGGACCGCCGGGGTCACGATCTATGCCCCCGCCAGCAACGGCTACCTGAACTTCAAGAACGGCAACGTCAAGATCAACCCGTCCACGACCGGGACGTACGCGGGCTACTCGATCATCTACGACCGCACCAACACCCAGCCCATCTCGCTGCAGGGCAACGGCGTGACGGGCATCAGCGGAATCGTCTACGCACCCTCGTCGCCGCTCGACTTCAACGGCAACTCGTGCTTCGGATTCTCCGGCGGCCCCGTTGTGGTCTCGGGAGTCCAGCTCGCCAACGGCAACCAGTCCTGCGTGAAGATCCTCAACCCGGTCGACCAGACGGTCGCGAGGACTCCGCTGCACCTCACGAAGTAGCCCCACCCCCGGCGAGCGCATCAGCGACGGGGACGCGCTCGACCGTCGGGACACAGCCGTAGCGCGACTGCACCTCCGCACTGGTCCGGTTGCTGAGGACCGTCGGCCGGTCTGCGGCCCGGAGCAGGGTGCACTCCTCGGCGACGTCGAGGGGCGACTGCAGCGTGCGACGGGGATCGGGAACCCGGTAGAAGTCTAGGAGGATGCGACCGATGGTGTCGTCGCCGAGGTCGCCCAGCCAGACGACCTGTGCGTTGTCGGCACCGGGTGAGGTGATGGCGTCCACCACCACCGGACCCCGGACGCTCGACCACGCCCCCATGAACGCCAGGGCCGGACTGATGAGCGCGTAGGCCAGGGCGAGGCAGGCCACGACGGCGCCTGCTCCGCGCAGGATCCGCGCGGACCCACCGGGTGCCCGCCGTGCCAGATGGGCCCATCCACGTCCGCAGACGAACGCGAGCGGCGAGAGCCCCAGCACCGCGGTGTGCCACAACAGCTTGCTCGGGTAGTAGTCGGTGACGGGAATCCCGACCCGGAAGGCGAGCCACGCTCCCGTGAGTCCTGGCAGGACCGTCACCACCAGGGCGATCGCGACCGGGGCGCTCCGGGGTCGGCGCAGCGCGACGAACCCCGTGGCCAGCAGGCCGGCACCCAGCAGCGCCCAGGGCACGGGTGCCACCACTCCCGCATCCGACGCGTGCTCGACCCCCACGGCCGTGAAGACCGCGAGCAGCGCAGGAACGGTCACCACGGCTCCGCAGAGGGCAGCCACGCTGAGCACCAGCCGGTCGCGCGCTCCGCCTCGGCGAGCGACCGGCCACGCGACCACGAGAAAGGCCAGGCCCGTCGCCGGCAGGAGCAGCTGCCAGCTGTGGGCACACACGATGAGCGCCGCGATGCACACGAGGGCGGCTCGCACCCTGCTGGCGTCGTCGACGACGAGCACCTCCCGCGCGACGACGGCGAGGACGATGGCACCGACGTACGAGGTCTCGAAACCCAGCGCCTGGTAGTTGCCGAGGAAGGGATTGAGCAGCATGACGGACGCCGCCGCCAGGCCGGCGAGGTCCGCCTGCCGACTCGTCGCGCCACACCGCTGGGCCAGCGCCACCGTCAGCGCCCCCGTGGCAAGGCTGAGCACGGCAGCCAGGCACCACGTCGCGGTCGACATGAGGTCGATGAGGGAACGCAGGCCCGCCGCGTCGGTCCGGGGACCAGTCGCGGACCAGATAATCGTGACGAGCGTGTGCCACGCGCGGGGATAGGGCTGCGTGGAGTAGTCCAGGTTGCCGACGACCCGCTCCTCGGCGACGAAGAGGAGGTGGCGCACGTGGTCGCCACCGAGGAACCACTCGGCTCGGTGTCCCAGGGACAGGAACCTGCCGACCACGGCGTACCCCAGGAGCGCGACGAAGGGCAACGTCATGCGCCAAGCGGACGAGCCTGCGGCAGCGCGCTTGACGGCAGCGCCCACGACCGACCCAGCGACCACGACCAGCAGCACGACGATGACCCGCGACGCGGCGAGGCTGTCCCAGGGCCGCACGCCGGACTGGCGCGCGGCCACGCCGATCACCGTGGCCGTGGCCGTGGCAGCGATGAAGGCCGTGGGAAGCGCAGCGACGCCGACGACCAGTCGGGCGACGACGGACAGCTGCCCGTCCCTGCGCTCACCTGCCATGGCTCGGAGGGTAGACGAGCGAACGGCGCCACGGGGCCGAGTCATCCCTCACGGGTCAACCCGACGTCCCTCGGCTTCTCCACTACTGCACCAGTCGTACTGGGTCGCCGGCGATGCTGGCCGTCCACGAGGTCGTGTCGGCGGGCTGCGATCCCGATCCGTAGAAGAACTCCAGGCGCAACCAGCACCCCGTCGGCGAGGAGTCGGTGCAGGAGTACGTCGCCGGGAGCGGGATCGTCACGTCCTGCCACTGCCCGTTGAAGGCCGAGCTGACGTTGATGGTGCAGTCGCTGAGCGTTCCGTTCTGGATGCCTGAGCCGATGCACCCCGTGAACCCCCCTCCGGACTCGGTCGGCGGGAGCACCTTGATGGTGCTGTTGCCCGTCGTGCCGTCGCCGATGTCGTAGAGGCGCACCCTGAACAGCTGACCGCGCGAACCGCTGGGCACCCTGGCCAGGAAGAACTTCGAGGTCCCGGCCGGGGTGTTGCCGTACATCGCCATCTTGCCGAAGCCAGCGACGGAGATCCCGTCCTCGGCCTTGTTGTTGGTCCCCCACGCCCTGAGGCTGAACCGGTTGTGGCCGCTCGCCTGGTCGTTGCCGACCTGGTTCGTCTTCACCTGGATGAGGTAGGTCCCGGGCTGGGTGACGCCGTTGATCCGGCACAGCTGGACCCACTGGCGGAAGTTGTCGGCCACGTCGGCCCTGAAGCCGGCGTTCTTCCGGTCGAGGGCCACGGAGAGGTCGCCGTTGAACCCGGCGAACCTGGTCGTGCACCCTGCTCGCGCTGCATACGAGGTGGGGTCCCACTGGTTGGTCGTGGCCGATGCCTCACGGATGCTGAACTCGGTCTGGACCTCACCCGTGCCACCGAACCGCACGTCGCCGGTGCAGTACTTCGAGCTCGGGCCCGAGGCGTACCGGACGTCCGGATCGACCACGACGGTGTTGCTGCCCTGGTGCAGCGAGGACGCCCCGGTGAGGTTCGTGTCGCACCGGTCACCGACGGCGATGAGCGCCGGGTCGAAGGCCTCGAAGGTGAGGTTGGTGGTCGGCTTGGTCACCGTCACCGTGTAGTAGTAGCCGTTGACGTCGTAGTCGGCGTTGGTGCCCATCTGGTTCTGGTATGCATCGCCGTAGCTCTTCGCCGCCTGGGGGGACCCGACGTTCGCCCAGAACTGCGCGGTGCCGTCGCAATTGGTGCTCCGACGGCTGCCAGGGTCGGGGTCGTCGCCGAACTCGTTGCAGGGACTGCCCATCGGAACGGGTCCGGCGTAGTCCGCCACGGCGCTGCGCCCGACGGTCGTCGTCGGGAGGCCCAACAGCCAACCGAAGTTGTTCTTCACGGTGCGGGACACGTCGACCCGCATCCGGGTGGACTTCGAGCCGACCACGGGCACCACGACGGTGTCCGCCGAGGCGGCGAAGCCGTTCTGCGACGCGAGGGTGCGGGCGACGCCGTACGCCGTGGTCGGGTCGCCGGGCAGGTAGGGGACAGCAGCGAGTGCCGCGGCATCCGCGGCCCGCTGGGCGCGCTGCCCGGTGTAGTACCAGTTGCCCACGTCCACCGCGAAGGCGCAGCAGCCCAGCAGCACCGTCAGCAGAAGGCCGACGAGGACCGCGACGTAGCCGGTCTCGGCGCTGCCACGGCGCGCGACGAGTCGCAGGTGTGCCCGCCTGGCACGCTGCACCGCCGTCACGGCTTGCACCCCGCAGGGGCCGGCGAGGGCTCCAGGGAGATCGCGGCGGCCTCGGCGATCGTCGCGGACCGGACGAAGCCGGTCATCGAGGGGTGGCTGACCCGCGCGTAGACACCGATCCGGTCCGGCGGACCACCTGCTGCCGGCGTGCAGGCGTTCTGGGACGTCGCCGGCCACGTGCTGCTCACCGGCACGAACGACTTGGTGCCGGCGCTCCACGTGAACTTCACGCAGGTGGCGCAGTCGCCGAAGTCGCTGCGACCAGAGGGGAAGTCGTTGGCAGCATTGGCCTTGTAGACCCACAGCTGCTGGATCAGGTTCGGGTCCATGACCGCCGCCTTGCGCTGGACCTCGTTGACCGTGGCCTGGGCGTAGTCCGTGGTTCGCGGGGAGGCGGAGGCGATGCGCACGCCGGCGCGGACCATGGCCTGGGTGGCGAGGTAGTCCTTGAAGAGCATGCCGAGCTCGATGATCCCGAAGATCATCGCGAACACGACGGGGGTGACGATGGCGGCCTCGACCATGGAGGCGCCGCGGTCCCGCGCCCCGCGACCTCTCCGGCGAATGATCGGTGCGGTCATGGCTTGCACGGTCCTGCCTTGTCGAGGGGCTCGAGCCTCATGACGGTAGACTCGGCGATGAACTGGTTGGGGAAGAAGAACCCGAGCCGTGACGGGTACCGGTACCGGATGTAGACACCGACGGTGTCCTGGCTGCCCATGCAGGCGTTCTGCGTGCTGGCGGCCCACCCCGAGGAGCCGTCGGCGACCAGGCCCGAGCTGCTCCCCGTGTACTTCACGCAGGTGGTGCAGGTGGTGAAGCCACCCGAATCGGGCCGGCCGGTGGTCGGATCGGCCTTGAAGACCCAGACCGCGCTGACCCTGGACAGGTCGGTCGAGCCCAGCGCACCCGCGACCTGCGTGGCGGTCGTCGTGGCGAAGGCGGCGTCCCGCGGCAGTCCGGAGGCCATCCTCGCTCCGGCGCGCGAGGCCGAGGACACGACGAGGGCATCACGGTAGAGGAAGGAGGTCTCCACCACCCCGTACATGATCGTGACGAGGAGCAGGGACACCAGGGCCGTCTCGACGGCCACCGCCCCACGCTCTCCCCCATGCCGTCGACGACGTCGCAGTACCACTCAGTCCCCCTGAACTCGGTGCGCTCACCACATCCTTCGGGGCGCCCTGCGTGGGGGGAAGACAGCGAGGCGTGGTCACCACGAAGGGACGAGGCACGAGCGACCGTTCGATCGAGGACAATCCGGGCGCAAGCCCCAAGAGTCTCGCGATCCGGTGTCCGCCGGCGGCCACGCACAGGTATGCCGCCCGCTCATGGTGAGCTGGCGGCATACCGGGTCGCGCTGGTGCCGTGAGGCGGTCGGTCAGTAGCGGTAGTGCTCCGACTTGTACGGGCCGGCGACGTCGACACCGATGTACTCGGCCTGCTCCTTGGTCAGCTCGGTGAGCTTCGCGCCGAGGGCGTCGAGGTGCAGGCGGGCGACCTTCTCGTCGAGGTGCTTGGGCAGGACGTAGACCTGCTTGTCGTACTCGTCGTTCTTCGTGAACAGCTCGATCTGGGCGATCGTCTGGTTGGCGAATGAGTTCGACATGACGAAGCTCGGGTGGCCCGTCGCGTTGCCGAGGTTCATCAGGCGACCCTCGGAGAGCACGATGATCGAGTTGCCGTTGTCGAACGTCCACTCGTGGACCTGCGGCTTGATCTGGGTCTTCGAGACACCGGGCACCCGGGCCAGGCCGGCCATGTCGATCTCGTTGTCGAAGTGGCCGATGTTGGACACGATCGCCTTGTTCTTCATCTGCGTCATGTGCTCGGCGGTGATGATGTTGAAGTTGCCGGTCGTGGTGACGAAGATGTCGGCGGTGTCGAGGACGTCCTCGAGGCGGGCGACCTGGTAGCCCTCCATCGCCGCCTGCAGCGCGCAGATCGGGTCGATCTCGGTGACGATGACGCGGGCACCCTGACCGGCCAGGGCGGCAGCGCACCCCTTGCCCACGTCGCCGAAGCCGGCGACGACGGCGACCTTGCCACCGATGAGGACGTCGGTCGCACGGTTGAGGCCGTCGATCACCGAGTGGCGCACGCCGTACTTGTTGTCGAACTTGGACTTGGTGACCGAGTCGTTGACGTTGATCGCCGGGAAGAGCAGGTCACCGGAGGCGGCGAGCTCGTAGAGGCGCAGCACACCGGTGGTGGTCTCCTCGGTGACGCCCTTGATCTGCTCGGCGACCTTGGTCCACTTGGTGGGGTCGGCCTTGAGGGTCTTGCGGACGAGCTCCTTGAAGACACCGACCTCCTCGGAGTCCTGCTCGTCGGTGGCGGGGACCGCGCCGGCGGCCTCCCAGTCGCGACCCTTGTGGACGAGCATCGTGGCGTCGCCACCGTCGTCGAGGATCATGTTGGCGCCCTCACCGGGCCAGGTGAGGATCTGCTCGGTGCACTCCCAGTACTCCTCGAGCGTCTCGCCCTTCCAGGCGAAGACCGGGACACCCTGGGGGTCCTCGGGGGTGCCCTGGCCGACGACGATCGCGGCAGCCGCCTCGTCCTGGGTGGAGTAGATGTTGCAGGAGGCCCAACGGACCTCGGCACCGAGAGCGGTGAGCGTCTCGATGAGCACGGCGGTCTGCACGGTCATGTGCAGCGAGCCGGCGACGCGGGCGCCCTTGAGCGGCTGGGCCGCCCCGAACTCCTCGCGCAGGGACATCAGGCCGGGCATCTCGTGCTCGGCAAGACGGATCTGGTGACGGCCGGCCTCGGCGAGGCTCAGGTCGGCAACCTTGTAGTCAAAGGACATGGAAGTACTCCTGAAGTTGACTTGCTGGTTTGCGGACCCGGCGCAGCCCATCTGGGCGAACATCGAAGGAGCGGGTTATCACCCACGCCGGCAGGAACCCAGTCTACCGGCTGCCGCCCGAGGGTTCACCTTCCATGGCCTCGTGCGGGTGCGGCGACGTATGGCGTGCAGTAGGAAGGAGACCCAGGTCACCATCGTGGCCACCGGCGAGAGGCACACCATGAGCGAGCCCAGCACGCACATCCCCGGCGACGTCGCCGACGGTGAGGTCGAGGAGACCTCAGCCGCCACGGAGGCCGAGTCCACGGAGAAGGTCGAGCTCGACATCGACGAGGAGAAGGTCGAGGCCTGGGACAAGGTCAAGGCCGACTACCAGGTCGACCCTGACGCCGAGGACACTCCCGCAAGGACCGATGAGGACGGGATGGACGAGGGCAACGCCCCCGGCTGATCCCGAACTGCCGGCCCTCGCGCTCAGTGAGCGCTCTGGGTGGCCCCTTCTGGGGGCGCGGAGGAGACCCCCAGGTCGATGTCCGGCTCCAGGTAGATGACCAGGGTCATGTCTGGCTCGGTGGCTCGGACCGCTGCTTCGGCGCGGTTGATGGCATCCGCGATGGCCGCTGCGTCCGAGCCCGCAGAGACCGCCAGCTTGGCGGCCACGAGCAGTTCCTCCGGCCCCAGGTGCAGGGTCTTGGCGTGGATCACCCGCTCGATCCCGTCGGTCGACGCGAGCGCCTCCTCGATCCGCTTCCTGGCCCTCGGCGTGGCCGACTCGCCGATGAGCAGCGACTTCATCTCGATGGCCAGCACCACGGCCACCGTCACCAGCAGCAGGCCGATGGCTCCGGTGCCGAAGGCGTCCCAGATCCCACTGCCGGTGATGAGCGTCAGGGACACACCCGCCAAGGCGAGGACCAGGCCGATCAACGCCGCGAAGTCCTCGAGCAGGACCACCGGGAGCTCCGGCGCCTTGGCCGACCGGATGAACTGCGGCCATGTGCGCGAGCCCCGCGAGCGGTTGCTCTCCCGGACGGCCGTGCGGAAGGAGAAACCCTCCATGACGATTGCTGCCAGGAGCACAGCGACCGGGAGCCACTGCCAGCTCGTGATGGCCCCGCCGTGGAGCCGGCTCTCGTGGTACTTGTGGTACGCCTCGTACAGCGCGAACAACCCACCGAGGCTGAACAGCACGATGCTGACGATGAACCCGTAGACGTACCGCTCGCGGCCGAAGCCGAAGGGGTGCTCGGGAGTCGCCTGCTGCTTGGCCTTCTTGCCACCGAGCAGCAGCAGGCCCTGGTTGCCGGAGTCGGCCAGCGAGTGCACGGACTCGGCCAGCATGGAGCTGGAGCCCGAGAGCAGGAAGGCGATGAACTTCGTGACGGCGATCCCGATGTTCGCCGCCAGGGCCGCCAAGATCGCCGTGGTCCCACCCTCTGCTGACATGGCCGCCACTGTAATCGGGGGCAGGTGGTTCCGCTCGGGCCCCGGCGCGACCCCGGACCACTCGGGCGATTAGTCCGATTCGTGACGTTCGGATGGGTGTCCTCAGCCGTTCGGACAGAACACACCGGCGCCTCTCCCCCTTTGCCCTCCGGGCTGTCACTGTGGCGATACGCCCACCACTGGGCACGCATTCGGCACGGCGGATGGGACCGACGATGGACATGGCGACGTTGCGCGGAGACCGCGTGCTCGTGGTCATCCCGGCATTCAACGAGTCCGCCGCCATCGGCGCCGTCGTGGCAGACGTGCGCCACTGCGTCCCCGCTGCAGACATCCTCGTGGTCGACGACGGGTCGCGGGACGACACCGCGGAGATCGCCCGACGAGCGGGAGCCATGGTGGCGCGGCTGCCCTTCAACCTCGGCGTGGGCGGGGCCATGCGAACCGGTTTCCGGTATGCGGCTCGCAACGGGTACGACGCGGTCGTCCAGGTCGATGGTGACGGTCAGCACGACGCATCGTTCATCCCGCTCCTGCTGGATGGGCTCAGGGAGACGGACCTCGTCATCGGCGCTCGGTTCGCCGGCGCCGGCGACTACGCCGTCCGTGGTCCACGGCGGTGGGCGATGCGCTCCTTGTCGACGATCATGTCCACCCTCACGGGCGCCCAGCTGGCCGACACGACGTCAGGCTTCAGGGCCACCGGCCGCCGCGCGATCCACGTGTTCGCCCACCACTACCCCACCGAGTACCTCGGCGACACCATCGAGACCCTCGTCATCGCCCGGAAGACGGGTCTGACGGTGTCCCAGGTGCCGGTGGCGATGGTTCCCCGCAGCACCGGTCGGCCCAGTCGCGGCCCGATCGGAGCGAGCCTCGACCTTGCTCGCGCTTGCGCCGTCGTCGTGCTTGGCTTGGTCCGTGACTGGAAGATCGCCCCGGAGACGGTGATATGACGCGTGAGGCCTACTGGCTGGGCGTCGCCGGTGGCGTGCTCATCGTCGCGGTCGTCCTCGAGATGGTTCGGCGGAGGTACCTCAGAGGCCGTTATGCCCTGGTCTGGCTCCTCCTCGGCGCGGGGTCCGCACTGCTCGCCCTCTTCCCCAACCTGCTGGGCCGCGCAGCCACGGCCCTCGGCGTCACCGTCCCCCTCAACCTGCTGCTCTTCCTCGGCATGCTGGTCATGCTCATCATGATCATGCAGCTGAGCTCCGAGGCCGGTCGCCTCAGCGAACGCACGCGCGTCCTGGCGGAGGAGATCGCCCTGCTGAAGGCAGCATCGGGTCAGCAACGTCCGACCGACCCATCAGACTCCAGGTCAGCGTCAGCGTCAGCGACGGAGCCGGCCAAGATCCCGTGACGGCCATCAGCGTCATCGTCGTGGGGTACGGCGACGAGCCAGACCTTCCCGCCTGCCTCGATGCAATTCGCGCGGATCTCGCCGTGGGTGACGACGTCGTCCTCGTGGACAACGGCATCACGACGTTGCCCGACCTCGGCGGAGTCCGACTGGTCACCGCCGGAAGCAACGACGGCTTCGCCGCGGGGTGCCACCTCGGGGCCGACGCCACTGCCGGCGACGTGCTCGTCTTCGTCAACTCCGATGCCGTCATCCGTCTGGGAACGCTCGACGCCTTCCGGGCCGCCGTTGACGACCCCGGCGTGGGGCTGGCGACCGGCCTGGTCGTCATGGCCGACGCCCCATCGACGGTCAATGCGGCCGGCAACCCCGTCCACTTCCTCGGCATCAGCTGGGCCGGTGGCTTCGGCGAGGACGCGTCCCGGCACCAGCAGGCGCGCGACATCGCCTCGATCAGCGGAGCCCTCTTCGCCGTCCGCCGGAACACCTGGGACCTGCTCGGGGGTCTCGACCCTGCGTACTTCCTCTACCACGAGGATGCCGACCTGAGCCTGCGCTGCTGGTTGGCCGGGATGCGGGTGACCTACGCCCCGGCCGCTGTCGCCGAGCACACGTACTCCTTCACCAAGAACCCCGAGAAGATGTTCCTGCTGGAGCGCAACCGGCTCATGACGGTCCTCACGACCTACCCCCGACCACTCCTGCTGCGCGTGCTCCCTGCCCTGGTCGCGACCGAGCCCCTTCTGCTCGCCATGGCGGCCTCCCAGGGCTGGGCCCGGCCGAAGCTGCGCTCGTGGGGATGGCTGGTTCGGCACGCCACGGTGATCGCAGCACGGCGCCGTCGGCTCCAAGCGGGGTCCGGGGACTGGCGCGCGGTGGCCGCGCTCCTCGAGTCCCGGATCCAGCAGGACGTCACCGCCGCGCCCGGCGCCATGGGCATCCTCAACACGCTGTTCGCCGCCTACTGGCTCGTCGTCAGACCACGGGCGAACCCGGCAGCTGAGACGCCACGGACCTGACGCTCCCGCGGATCAGTCATCTACAGCTGCCAAGAGCTTCAAGAGTGTCGCGCGGTCGACCGAGCGGGAGCAGTGCGTCCGCAGCCACTCCGTCCCCCTGTCCGCCTGGCTCTGCATCTTCTCCGGGTGGTCGAGCACGACCTTGAGGTTGTCGTACACCTTCCAGAACGGCGTGACGACCCAAGCGTCGTTCGCGCCGGGCGGGAGGGAGTGCTCGATGTCCCTGTCGGCCGAGGTCAGGACGACGGCGTTGGCGGCCAGCCCCTCCATGCCGAAGATGCCGGGGATGAAGGCATAGAACTGGTTCATCACGATGTGGGCTCGATCGAGGGTGGCCAGCACCACGTCGTTGGGCTGGTTCATCAGCTCCACGTAGTCGAAGCTGTATCCCTCCTCCTCCAACGATCTGAGGGCGGCGCGGACGAGAGGGGTGCCTTTGATGATGGGCGACGTGGGTGCGTGGACGATGACGGGGCGCGACACGTCCCGCCACTTCTCCGGCCTCCTGCCGATGCGCTCGTCCGGGACGAAGTAGAGCCCTGGTTCCGTGGGGACCTCGAAGTAGGACATCTGGTCGATCGCCGCGTTGAAGATCAGCTGGGCGTGGCGCTCTGCAGCGCGGGCGAGTCGACGCCTATGACGGTCCGCAGCCTCGGTCGCGACACCCGGCGACACCAAGGGCTCGTACGTCGTGAGAACGTCCCGACGAAGCCTCTCCCCGAACGCATTCATCATGGGCTGGGACCGGATGTCCGATCCGGTGAAGTAGCAGACCACCGTCCGTCGGTGGCCTCGGAGGAAGGCGAGCTCGCGATCACGACCGTCGACGAGTGAGATCAGGAAGCCCTCCGCGCCGAGGTAGATGAAGGTCCGGCGTCGAGCAGCGAGCCGTCCCAGCACCCATGGCCCGACCACCAGACGACGAAGCCTCTTGGCCAAGGCATGCCGCCCACGGATGTCGAACTCGACGTCATACCGGTGGTCGTACAGCGGATTGGAAGCGAGGTTGACGGTGACGACGTCGTCGAGGGCGGAGCTGATGGCCGTCAGCAGGCCGGCGATCTCCTCCATGCCGACGACGTAACCCCGGGGTCGACTCCGTCCCCCTGTCAGTCGATGGCAGCCGTAGCTGACGCGCAGGATGACCATCTGGACGTCGAGCATCCAGCTCAGGAGGGTTCGGAACCACGGCTTGTCGACCACGTCCTCGTCCTACTCGTTTCTCTCGAAGATCCAGGCGCTCACCCGTTCGCGCACAAGGGCGTCGTGCCCGCGACACCCTAGTTCGCGCTGACCGCTCAACGGCCCGGTTCTCCGGCCCATCGGGCTCCCGACTCGGCGCTCGTTCCGAGCAGATCCGCGAGATGCTCGACCAGGACTGCCGTCTGCTCGCGGCGCGTCAGGCCTGCCACCGTGTTCGGGCCGGTCCCGGCGACGGATCCCGTCGACCTCTTCTCGTCGATCCAACAAGAGAGCGCGTCAGCCACCTCCGAAGGAGTGTTGGCGACCTGACCCGCACCCCGCTCCTCGATCAGGCGCGCAGCCACTCCGTCGCGGTAGCCCATCATGAGGATCGGCCGCCCCGAACCCAGGTACTCGAAGAGCTTGCCGCTGTAGTTCCCCACCTCGCCGGGATCGTTCCACAGAAGCAGCAGCTGGACGTCTGATGCCTGCTGCAGCTTGACGGACTCGGCGCGCGGAACGGCGTGCGCGACGTGGACGATCTGTTCGAGCCCAAGTGCTCGGGCCTGGTCTGCGAGTGGCATGACGGTGATGCCGCGGAACTCGACGCGCAGCGTCTCGGGGCCGACCCCCAGGCTCTTGATCCCTTCGAGGAATGCGGCGGGGTCGCTTCGACCGGGGTGCACCTCCCCCGTGTAGACCACCCGAACAGGAAGGCCCGTGGTGGTGGGCGCGCGCTCGGACCCGAACTCGTCGGCCTCGTAGCCGTTCATCACGACCTCGCACCGCACGCCGAAGTCTCGGCGCAGGTCCTCGGCGAGGGGCTCGGAGACCGTCAGGGTCAACGCCACGGTCCGCAGGATCCAGCGCTCCACCACCCGATCGACCCGGCGTCGGAAGGGCCCGCAGAGGTAGTAGTTGCTGTCGGTCCACAGGTCGCGGTAGTCGGCCACCCACGGAACTCCCCACTCCTTCGCGAGCCGGCGCCCGACGAGGAACGTCGAGAACGGTGGCCCACTCACGAGGACGACATCAGGGCGCCAGTCGTCCAGGGCCGAGACGTGACGCCGGATCCTGGGGACCGTGAAGATGCCGCGGTCCGGGAACGCCACCACGTGGTAGAAGACCCACAGCAGAGCCCGGTAGACCACGCCGGCCAGACCCCGTCGTACCGTCCGCGTGTAGTGCCGCTCGGTCGATCCCGCCGGGGCGTCCTTCCCGTCCTGGCGGTACACCGTGACTCCGATGGGGCTGACGACCTTCACCGACCAGCCGAAGGAGGTGAGGTGCATGGCGAAGCGATCCACCCGGAGGGAGCCGATGAAGGGGCTCGACGGGTCGAAGTCGGAGATCACCAAGATCTTGTGCTCATCCATGGAACCTCCTCCGCGCGCTCGGACCGGGACGTCCCGGGCGTCCAGCCCACGCGTCCGCTCGGACGATGTGCAGAGGCGCCACGCTGAATTGCGGCAGCGGCCAGGACGACTCCGCATATCCTAGGTTGCGCTCCGGCCCACAGGACGGAAATGCCCTCGTGCGAGTGCGCCCGCCAACGGCTGCGCGCCGGGAAGACCGGAAGGCCCCTGCCCCGAGGCAGGTCCAGAGCTACGGAGGTGAGGTAGACGTGCTGCGAGCAATGCTTCGCGACACTCTGACCTACACGCTCCCAGCGATGCTCTCCCAGGGCCTGGGACTCATCCTGCTACCCATCTACGCACGGGTGCTCACCCGTGACGAGTTCGGCGCCTTCGACCTCCTGCTCGCGGTGACCCCGATCGTGATGATCGTGATGTCGTTGGAGATCCAGCAGGGCCTCGCGCGACTGCGTGCCGACGCCGATGCCGAGGAACGGCGGCGGATGACTGGAACGGCCTGGATCGCTTGCACGGCAGGCTTTCTCGTCTTCGCCGTGGTCGGCCTCAGCGCACCGGACCTCTGGGGCCGGTTGGTGTTCGGACGAGACGACTTCGGCGGCATCGTCCGTCTCGGGGTCATCAGCGTCACGGCCACCGCTGCATACAACGTCGTCCTCAACCAGTTCCGCTGGGAGCTCCGCAGCCGCACCTATGCCGTGGTGAGCTCGCTCTACGCCCTGGTGACCGTCGCACTGACGGTGGTCCTCACGGTCGTGGATCGGCTCGGCCTGTCGGGGGTGCTGATCTCGCAGGCCGTGGCAGCCGTGGTGGCGACAGCGACCGGACTCGTCCTGCTGCGTGGGAGCTGGCAGTGGGTCGTCGACCGCACGCACCTGCGCCGCATGTTGGCCTTCTCGGTGCCCCTGATCCCGGCGAGCCTGAGCGTTCTCGTCACGTTGTACTTCAACCGCGTGGCGCTGCGCGCCTTCGGGGACCTCGGCGACGTGGCGAGCTACGGCGTCGCAGCACGACTGGCGGGCTTCGTCGGTCTGCTGGTCATCGGACTGCAGAGTGCCGTCACCCCACTGGTCTACGACCACTACCGGGAGAAGGAGACCCCAGCGCAGCTGGCGCACATGTTCAGCGGCGTCATCGCCGTCTGCATCGCGATCTGCGTCGGGCTCAACGCCTTCGCTGCAGACCTCACGGTCGTCCTCGCCGGTCGGGAGTACCTCTCCTCGGCCCCGCTCGTCGCCCTCATCGCCCCGGCCCTGCTCATGGGCCAGCTGTACGTGTTCGCACCGGGGATGGGCATCGCCCTCAAGACCCGCGCCCAGCTCGCAGTGGCCGGCGTAGCGGCGCTGGTCGACGTCCTCGTCAACATCGCGCTGGTCCCGTGGCTCGGTGCCCTCGGCGCCTCGCTCGCGGCCGTCGCCTCCTCAGGGGCCTTCCTGGGCCTCTGGGTCCGGGAGAGCCAGAAGCACTACCCGGTCCCCTTCGAACGACGTCGGCTCGTTCACGGACTCGCTCTGTTCGTCGTCGGTTCCCTGGCGGCCACCATCGTCCGGACGTCCTCGGCCCCGCTGGACACCCTGGGGATCGTGGCCAAGGCCGCGGTCATCCTGGTCTGTGTCGGACTGCTGTACCGGGCACGACTCTTCGAGGGCGTGCTCGCGGTGGTTCGCGACAGGACTAGGCCCGCAACCACGGACCCTGGTTCTGGTACCAACGGCTGAAGCTGAGCAGGCGCCACACGAGGTCGTGCGTCAGCGGCGACCTCCGGCCGGCCAACCAGTCGTCCACCTGAGGGCGCAGCTCGTCGACATCGATGAACTCGTACGCGCGAGCGCCGTCGAGCCACGCGTCGACGTCGAGCTCCGCTGACCTGAGCCAGGTCCCCTGCGGTGTCTCGAAGCCGATCTTGTCGCGGCGATCCAGGATCACGTCCGGAACGATTCCCCGCATCGCGGCCCGGAGCACGTGCTTGGTCTGACCCCGGCGTGAGACCAGGTGGTCCTCGGGAAGGGTCAACAGGAACTCGGCGATGTCGACGTGCAGGAACGGGACCCGGCTCTCGATCGAGAACGCCATCGAGTTGCGGTCCGCGTGGCGCAACAACGCCTCCAGGCCGCGATCGGTGAGACCGTCCCTCAGGACGGCCGAGAGGTGGCGCCCGCGCGGCACGTCGCCGGGCAGCTCGCCTGTCGATCGCAGGTCCAGCCCGTCGGGCCGCCGCATCAGCCGGCCAGGTGTCGTGGCCAGCCGGACGCGGTCCCGCGCTCCACGCGGCACTGCCTGCGCCGCAGTCGCCACCGCGAGCTCCAGGGGTGAGCGGCCGGGCTCCCCGGACCACCCGCGGGCGAAGCGGACGGCGTCACCGAGCCGACCTCGGGAGAGCAGGCTCCCGAGGCGGTAGCCCGGGTACCCGGAGTACCCGGCGAGCAGCTCGTCTGCGCCTTGACCGTCGAGCGTCACGGTGACGCCGGCCTCGTGCGCGGCGCGGAACACCCGGTACTGCGCGTAGATGCTCGAGCTGGCGAACGGCTCCCCCTGGGCGCGGACCACCGTGTCGAGGTCGTGGACCATCTCCCGGGGAGAGGCAAGGACCTTGTGCGGCACAGCGCCCACGTGGGCGTTCATGATGTCGACCCACCGCTCCTCGTCGACGGCCGAGTCGCGAGCGACGTACGAGAACGTGTGCAGCTCCGCCTCCGGCGCCACGTGCCGCATCGCGCCGACGATCACCGATGAGTCGATCCCCCCGGACAGTGCCGTCCCCAGTGGCACGTCGCTGCGCAGGTGGAGCCGGACCGAGTCGAGCACCAGCTCCCTCAGCTGCTCAGCGGCCTGGTCGAACGAGAGGTCGCGACGCTCCTCCACCGACGGCCACCACCACCGCTCCTGGGTGGACAGGCGACCGGTACCGAGGTCCAGCACCATCATCGAGCCCGGCCGCAGCTTGGAGAGGCCGTCGACGAAGGTCTCCGCCGACTCGTCGTAGAAACCCAGCGTGAGAAAGCGGTACACCTGCCGGTGGTTGACCTCCAGAGGCTTTCCCACCAGGTCCATGAGGGCAGGCACCTCGGACGCGAAGGCGAACGAGCCATCGGTGTGGGCGTAGTGAAAAGGCTTGATACCGAAGGGGTCTCGGACACATGTGAGGGTCCCAGCGTGCAGGTCGAGCACGGCGAAGGCGAACATCCCGCGCAGGCGGGAAAGACACTGCCTGCCCCAGTGCTGCCACGCGACCAGCAGCACCTCGGTGTCGGACTGCGAGCTGAAGGTGCGGCCGGCCGCCTCGAGCTCGGTGCGCAGCTCCCGGTAGTTGTAGATCTCGCCGTTGAACACGAGGACGAAGCGCCCGTCCCGTGTGACCATCGGCTGGTGCCCGCCGGAGGTGAGGTCGATGACCGCGAGCCGTGTCTGGCCGAGGACCACCTCTCGCCCTGCCACAGCCCGCCGCTCGAGACCGATGTCGTCCGGCCCCCGGTGGCTGAGCAGGCCGAGCGCGCGATTGACGGCGTCGACGTCCGACGTCCCGCCCGGGGCAGCGATCGTCCCCGCGATGCCACACATGTTGCCCCCTCGACGTCCTCGACCACTGGACGGTCACTCTCCCAGACGTGCGCGGCCGCGCGCACGGTCCGTCGGACTTCCGGTCAGCCCGGGTCACGACTGGTGGCCGTATGGCGCCAGCGAGCCGATGCTGCGAGCAACGCCACCGCCTCGACCACGGTGACCTCGCGTCGCCTCACTGCCCGCAGGACGGCACCGGTGATCACCTTCGCTGCACGTCCCGTGGCGACCGCCTCGATGACGGGGACGGTTGCCGGGGCGACCTGGCGGTCGCGCACTGCCCGGGCCATCTGGACACGCCACGCCCAACGGCCCCCGACGTGCTCGTCCACGAGTCGAAGCGGTCCGCCCGACTCCCGCAGGGCGGTCAGGGCGTCCCCCACCGTGTGTCGGCCCGAGTCACCGATGACGTTGCCACTGTGCTGGACGTAGTCCTGGACGACGTCGTCGGCCTGCACGATCTGTCCCAAGGATGCCGCGCAGACACCCAGCCAGTGGTCATGGATCGCGTGGCGGTTGCCCGGCGGGAAAGGCAGGGATGCCGCGACCACCTCGGGGCGGAAGACGGCCAGGCTTCCCGTGACGTGGTTGACCAGGAGGCTCGAGGCGAGGCCGCCGACGCGACGCCGCGTGGTGCCGGTCGCGTCTCCGCCGGCCACGACCCGGGCACGGCCCACCGCCGCGGTCACTCCCGGGCGCGAGAGGAGAGGGGCGAGCAGTGACAGCTTGTCCGGGTACCACTCGTCGTCCTGGTCGGCCAAGGCCACCCAGGACACCACCCTGGTGTCGACGAGGCCCAGGAGTCGCTCGAAGTGGCGGTAGACCCCCAGGTTCTCGTCGAAGTGGTGCACCACGAACCTCGTGTCGCCCTCGACGAGGTCGCTCACGTAGGCGTGGGTCTCGGGGTCGTGGCCGTCGATGCCGACGATGCAGCTCCAGCGCTCCGCCTGCTGACGCTGCAACGACAGCACCTGACGGCGGAGCAGGCCACGGTCCGGACGGTGCACCGCCATGACCACGGCACCGGGCTGCGCGAGCTGGCTCATGGCACTCCGTGGTCGGCGGGACGGACGCTGCGACCATACCGGCGCGGGCGGCCGCCGGTGGGACGTGCCAGAGGAACCGGGCCCGAGGTTGGCCGGCACCTGACACGCCGCAGGACACGCGCGAGCCACTGCTCACCTAGGCTGTGCGAATGGCCGCACCCATGCCCCCCACCGCTCCCCTCTGCCCGGTTGACCTCTGATGGCGGGGGGACTCTTCGCTCTTCTCGACGACATCGCGGTACTGGCCAAGGCAGCCGCCGCATCCATCGACGACGTCGGTGCGGCTGCCGGTCGGGCCAGCGCCAAGGCAGCGGGCGTCATCGTCGACGACACGGCCGTCACTCCCCGCTACGTCGAGGGCATCGACCCCAAGCGCGAGCTTCCCATCATCAAGAAGATCGCGATCGGGTCGCTGCGCAACAAGCTCCTCTTCATCCTTCCCGCCGCCCTGCTGCTGAGCCAGTTCCTCCCGTGGGCCCTCACCCCCCTGCTGATGCTGGGTGGCACGTACCTGTGCTTCGAGGGTGTCGAGAAGATCTGGGAGCGCATCGCCCACCGTGGCGAGGAAGCCGCCCACGGCGGTGAGGAGACGGCGCCAGACGAGAAGCAGATCACGAGCGGCGCGATCCGCACCGACTTCATCCTGTCGGCCGAGATCATGGTCATCTCCCTCAACGAGGTGAAGTCCGAGCCCTTCCTCAGCCGGGCCGCCATCCTCGTCGTCGTCGCCCTGGCCATCACGGTGCTCGTGTACGGCGTCGTGGCACTCATCGTGAAGATGGACGACGTCGGCCTCCACCTGTCCAAGACCGGGTCCGGCTTCCGGCGTTCCTTCGGCAGCGGCCTGGTCAAGGCCATGCCCCCGCTGCTGTCGACCCTGTCGGTCGTCGGCATCGCGGCGATGATCTGGGTGGGTGGCCACATCCTCCTGGTGGGCCTGGACGAGCTCGGGCTGCACGCGCCATACGACCTCGTGCACCATGCCGAGGAGGCCGTGCACGACGCCACGGGAGCCCTCGGCGGCGTCCTGGGCTGGGTGACGAACACCATCGGCTCGGCGATCCTCGGGCTCATCGTCGGTGCGGTCGTCGTCGCGGTGGTGCAGGCCGTCCACAAGCGCAAGGCGCACTGACCCCCGCGGCGCCCGGACCGAGCCGGGCAGCCACACGTGGCGGGTGGTCCGTTCGGACCGTTGTGTCGCTCATCCGGCGTTCTGCCACCTGTGGCTGGGATGATCCTGCCCGTGACCACGGAGCGCCGGACCTTGCGCGCCCTCCTCGTGAGGGCGTTGACGGCCGTGCCGGTGTGGCTCGTCGCGGCGCTCACGGTCAACCTCGTCATCGGCCTGGTCAAGGACCTCGGTCTCGGCTGGGACGCCCATGCGTACTGGTCGGCATGGCGGGGTCCCATGTACGACGCCGCCCCCAACACCCTCGACGCCTTCCTCTACAGCCCCGCGTTCGCCCAGCTCTACTGGCCATTGGCGCAGCTCCCCTGGCCGGTGGCGTGCACCATCGCGGTCGCGGCCCCGGCGACCGCCTTGGCCTACCTGCTGCGTCCGCTCGGACTCTTCTGGGCCGTGCCGCTCTGGACCATCGGACTGGCCGAGACGTTGTCCGGCAACATCTTCTGGCTCCTCGCGCTCGTCGCTCTCTGGGGACTCGAGCGGCCCTGGCTCTGGGCCGTGCCGGCCCTCACGAAGGTCACGCCGGCGCTGGGACCGGTCTGGTTCGCAGCGCGTCGCGAGTGGCGACAGCTGGGCATCAGCGTCGCCGCCACGGTGCTCGTCGTGGCTGTGTCCTTCGCGATCTCGCCCGGCCTCTGGGGTCAGTGGTTCGACTTCCTCCGGGACAACGTGGGCGACTCGAGGCAAGGACTCGGATCAGCCGGCGCCCTCCCGCTGCTCGTGCGACTGCCCCTCGCCATCGCGGTCGTGGTGTGGGGCGCCCTGACCAACCGTCGCTGGGCCCTGCCCGTCGCGATGATGCTGTCCACCCCGGTGACGAGCATCGCGTGCTGGGTCCTGCTGGCCGCCATCCCACGGCTCTCGACCAGGGCATCCGTGCCCACTGACAACCGCTCCCCGGCTCCGGCCCGGGCCAGTGGGTAGCCTGCGACGGTGACCTCAGCGAGTGGCAACCTGACCTGGCACGTGGCTTCGGCGAGCACCGACCTGCTGGCCCCTCCAGTCGTCGACGCGCTCGGAACGGTGCCGAGCGCCAGGGTGGCTCCCATCGACGCGTCGCTGGCGGACACAGCGGCCTTCTGCGAGGCATATGACGTCGGCCTCGAGCACTCCGCCAACTGCGTCGTCGTGGCGGGCAAGCGCGCCGGCGAGGTCCGCTATGCAGCGGTGATGGTCCTCGCCTCCGCGCGGGCCGACATCAACGGGGCCGTTCGCCGCCACCTCGACGTCCGCAAGATCAGCTTCGCGCCCCACGACGACGCCGTGGCCCTGACGGGGATGGAGTTCGGCGGGATCACCCCGGTCGGCCTGCCGACCGGATGGCCCGTGCTCGTCGACTCGGCCGTTGTCGCGGCAGGTGACGTCGTCATCGGCAGCGGGATCCGCGGTAGCAAGCTCCTGGTCGACGCCCGCGAGCTGGCTGCCCTCCCCGGTGCCGAGGTGCTCGACCTGTCGGTCCCGGTACGGGTCGACTGACCGGCAGGGCCTTGGCAGGGGTCACTGGCGACATGTGACCGCCGAGGATGCTCAGCGGCCGGTGCGGCGGCGCAGGTCGCTGACGTGCGGTGATACGGCCGGGTCCAGGCCGAGGCCCAGCGCGAGGTAGGTGGCCGCGAAGTCGGTGGTGGCCAGCTGGCCGGCAAGCCGCGTCAGCGGGTGCCCGGGCTGGGCGACGACCTCGCTCACGCGGGCGCCCGCCTCCCTCGCCGCCTCGGCCACCGCGTCGGCGAGCGCCGCGGACTCGGCACCCTCGCGGGTCATCGGGTCCGGCGCCGCGTCACGGAGCATGAGCAGCCCGAGGCGCGGCGAGGCCGGGCCGTCGAGGAACGGGTCGGTGAAGATGTCCGACCCGCCGTCGTTGCCGAAACCCGACCCCCCGCGAGCGGCGGCCGACGCGCCATACGCCGTCGTGAACGGCCCGTCGAAGCAGGCCACGATCTGCGCTGCATCATCGGGCAGCTCGCCGGAGATGGCGGGGACCCGGGAGGTGCGGGCGAGCATCGAGGCAGCGCGCCCCGCGGCGACGCCGTTGAGGGGCCCGTCGCCGAGGATGACCGGGACTCCCTCGGCGAGGTCGGCCGCCAGGACCTTCGCGGGGTTGACGAACGACTCCGACGACGGCCGGCAGGCCTCGGCGACCTCGTCGAGGCGGTCGGCGGCCTCGAGCAGGACCCGCTCCCCCACGTCGACGATGCCGAGCTCGCCGGCGGCGAGGAGCACCGGGGCGAGCAGCGACCAGAGTGCGGTGCGGGAGGTGCTGCGGCCTCGTCCGATGTCGATGTGGACGCCGCGCGCCTGGGCGGCGACGTCAGCCAGCGGCGAGTCCGCGGCACCGACGGTCAGCAGCGAGGCGCCACGGCGGGCGGCCTCGGCGGCGAGCGCCAGCGGGCCGGCCGCGCGGCCGGACTGCGAGACGGCGATGACGAGGTCGAGCGGGCCGACCCAGCCGGGCAGGGGCACGTTGCGCCGCACGCTCACCGGCACCGGCGAGCCGGGCTCGGCCAGCAGGTCGAGGACGTCGCAGACGACGGCCGACCCACCGAGCGAGGCGACGAGCACCGACCGGGGTCGCTCCCCGCCTGCGACACGGCTGACGCCGCCCTCGGCGGACAGGTCGATGGCCTCACGGACCTGCGCCCCCGCCGTCGCGAGGCCGCGCAGCGTCTGGTGGCTGTCGAGGGCGGCGATCGCGTCCTCGTCGTCGATGCGGGCCTCGTCGAGGTAGGGAGCCATCGGACGCCGCCTTCGGATCAGGCCAGCTTGCGGGCTTCGTCGACCAGGAGCACCGGCACACCGTCGTCGATGCGGTACTGCAGCCCGCACTCGCCGTTCGTGCAGTGCAGCTCGGGCCCGGCCTCACCGGCGGCGTCGTCCAGCTCGGAGCGGCAGGCGGGGCAGCGCAGGATCTCGCGCAGCCACGGCTCGATCGTGCCGCCCGTGGTGGCTCCAGTGGTCTGCTCGGCCATCAGCCTTCTCCTCTCACCAGGGCGAGGACATCGTCCCGCACCCGTTCCATGGTGGCTACATCCGCAGCCTCGACGTTGAGCCGCAGCAGCGGTTCGGTGTTGGACGCCCGCAGGTTCAGCCACCACATGCGGTCGTCGGTGTCGTTCGTGCCGGCATGCGTCGCGGTCAGCCCGTCGAGCTCGTCGAACTCCGCGCCCTGTGCCGCCGCCCACTCACGGACGATGGCCGTGGAGGCCGCTGCGTCGGTGACGGTCGAGTTGATCTCGCCCGAGGCGGCATACCGGCTGTATGCAGCGGTGAGCCGGCTCAGCGGCTCCTCCTGCTCACCGAGCGCGGCAAGGACGTGCATCGCCGCGAGCATGCCGGTGTCGGCGAACCAGAAGTCGCGGAAGTAGTAGTGCGCGCTGTGCTCGCCGCCGAAGACCGCGTCCTCGCGCGCCATCTCGCCCTTGATGAACGAGTGGCCGACGCGGGTGCGGACACCACGGGCACCCTGCTCGGCGATGATCTCGGGGACCCCCGCGGAGGAGATGACGTTGTAGACGACGGCCACGTCCGCGGCGCGCGCCCCGGCAGCGACCTCGCGCGCGATCTCGCGGGTGGCGACGAGCGCCGTGATGGCGCTGGGGCTGACGGGTTCGCCGCGCTCGTCGATGACGAAGCAGCGGTCGGCGTCGCCGTCGAAGGCCAGGCCGATGTCGGCACCGTGCTCGACGACCGCGGCCTGCAGGTCGCGCAGGTTCTCCGGCTCGAGGGGGTTGGCCTCGTGGTTGGGGAAGGTGCCGTCGAGCTCGAAGTAGAGCGGGACGACCTCCAGGGGCAGCTCGGGCAGGCCCGCCCCGGTGCCGAGGACGGCAGGGACGGTGTGGCCGCCCATGCCGTTGCCGGCATCGACGACGACCTTGAGGTGCCGACCGCCGGACAGGTCGACGAGGCCACGCAGGAAGGCCGCGTAGTCCCCGAGCAGGTCGCGCTCGGTGACCGCCCCTCGGGCGACGTCGGACGGCCCGGCGCTCGTCCCCGTGTCGAGCAGCTCCTGCGCGAGGTCGCGGACCTCGGCGAGGCCGGAGTCCTGCCCGACCGGTCGCGCGCCCGAACGGCACAGCTTGATCCCGTTGTACTGCGCGGGGTTGTGGCTCGCGGTGAACATGGCACCGGGCAGGTCCAGGGCGCCGCTGGCGTAGTAGAGGCCGTCGGTGCTGCACAGCCCGATGAGCGTGGCGTCGAGGCCGTGCGCGGTGACCCCGTCGGCGAAGGCGCGCGACAGCTCCGGTGAGGACGGGCGCATGTCGTGGCCGATGACGACACCGGGCGCACCGTCGGCGGCGACGACCACCCGGGCGAAGGCGGCACCGAGGGCCCAGGCGACGTCGACGTTGAGCTGGTCGGGGACCAGCCCCCGGACGTCGTAGGCCTTGACGAAGTCAGCGAGCTGCGGCGTGGGCACGCCCGAACCCTAGCGGGATCAGAGGTCGCGCAGGACGCGCAGGTGTCCGCGACGACCGGTCTCGACGGCTCCCGAGGCACCCTCGTCCGACGCGCGGACCGCAGGATGCGCAGCCGAGCGGGCCTGCTGCGGCTCACCGAGGCGCGGCCGACCGGCCTCGCGGACGGCGTTGGCCAGGGCCAGCAGGTCGTCGTGGGACGGCTCGGGCTCGACGTACTCCCCCGACAGCCGCACGATCTCCCAGCCACGGGGAGCGGTGAGCCCCTCGGCGTGGTCGCGACACAGGTCGTAGGTGTGCGGCTCGGCATACGTCGCGAGCGGGCCGACCACAGCGGTCTGGTCGGCGTAGACGTAGGTGAGTGTCGCGATGGCGGCCTTGGGGCACGCGGTGCGGGAGCACCTTCTGGACAGACTCACGGGGGGACTCTATGTCAGCGCCCCACAGCCGCCCGCTCGGCACGCCGTAGGGTGGTCACGTGACTTCCTCCGGCCCGTCAGCGGCCCGCGCCAGGGACCCCCGCCGAGACCGCCACGGCCGCGGTGTCCGGGGACCGTTGGCCTGGCCGTCGGTGCCGGCGATGGTGTCTCGTCGCGAGCGGTTCGACGACCTCGTCCTCGACAGCGCCGCTCGCCTGGAGGGCCGGCTCGGACCGCGGTTCCACGAGGTGGAGTTCGCCGTGGAGGACGTGCCGACGAGCGAGCCTGCCCCGTGGGAGCGCGACGGCGTCCCCCTCGGTCGGGTGTTCCCCGCCCACGGACGACAGCCCGCCCGCATCGTCATCTACCGCCGACCCATCGAGGCGCGTGCGCAGGACCAGCGCGAGCTGACCGCCGTCGTCGGCGACGTGGTCGTGGAGCAGGTCGCGGCCCTGTTCGGTGTGCAGCCCGGGGACCTCGACCCGCGCTACGGCGACGTGGACGGCGACTGAGTCGCTGTACACCGGTCCGCCGCCGGACCCCGGGGCGCCCAGCGCCTGACCACCGGCAGCCGGCGCCCAGCCACAGGGGCGTCTAGCGCCGGACCTCGCGCAGGCCGACGGTCGTCGTCCGCAGGGCGGTGTCGCGCAGTGGCGTGGTGGTCACCAAGGTCCCTGACGCGTCGGCCAGGGTGGACACGACTCCCGCGTGCAGCTCGCCGGTGCCCGACGTCCGGTGCACCCACACCGAGCGCGACCCGGTGGCGTCCACGGCCACCGTCGAGTCCTCGGGGACGGTGAGTCGCACCGACTTCTGCTCGCCGCGGGCATCGACGGTGACGACCTCCACCCCGGCCGGGGCGCCGGTCGCCGTCAGCGCCAGCTGGCGCGCGAGCGGCTTGGCAGCACCCGCCGGGTCCACCAGCGGCATTCCTGCCACCCCCGTGACCGGAGGTGTGGAGGAGGTCCAGGCGAGGTCACCGGGAGCCGGTGCGACGCCGCGGGTGACGAGTGCACCGGCGACGACGGGCACGTCGGCGCGCACCTGGATCGCGACGACGTCCTTCGGCAGCTTGCTGAGGTCGATGTCGCGGACCTGTCCCCCGTCGATGCGGGTCACACCGCCCGTGGGCAGGGCCCGCGGCCCCTGGCGGGTCAGCACGCGGGCCTGGACGACCGCCTCGCCGTCGCCGGGCACCGCCACCCGCAGCACGGCGGCGCCGTCGACCTGGACGGCCGGGACCACCTGGTCGCGGGACGGGTCTGCTGCCGGGACCGCGTCGTCCGAGCCGGCCGACCGCGTGCCGTCCAGCCACAGGTCGTTGACCACGGCGGAGACGACGCCGCCCTCGGCGACGACGTGCACGACGGGGGCCGTCAGGTCACCGGAGATCGAGTCGAGCAGGAAGGCGGTGCGACCGCGGGCCGGGACGACCAGGCCCTTGCCCTGCGAGGTGGCGACGGCTCCGTCCGGGCCGTGCAACGTCACGTCGACCGTGACGGGGTTGCCGCCGGGGTTGGTGAGCACCAGTCGTTCCTGCCGTCCGGGCGCCCCGCCACCGGCGAGGATCCAGGACTCGGCCGCAGCCGCGGTGCAGGGGGCCGAGACGAGCGCCCGGCGGTCCCCGGTGGGCCGAAGCCAGGACTGCGTGGCGGCGAGCCCGGGGGCCAGCGACTGCGTGGCCGTGACGAGGGCGCCGGTGACCGCCGTGAGGTCGGTCGTGGCGTTGGCGGCGCGACCGGTCACCGGCGCGCCCGCGGCTGCGCCCGGGAGCCGGGTCAGGACCAGCGAGCCCGGGGTGGCGGAAGGGGTGGTGCCGGTGAGCGTGCGCAGCGGGGCCGAGGCCGCGGCGACGCGGGGAGTCACCTGGACGTCGTCCAGCCCTTCGACGCCCTCGAGCTCGGGACCGGGGCAGGCGACGGCAGAGCCACGTACCGCGTCGGTCGCGCTGCGGGCGGTGTCGACTGCCGCGGGGGCGGGGCCGACCGCGAGGGCGCCTTGTACCTGGGCTGCACCGAGGACGAGTCCGACCCCGGCCGCGGCGACGACGGTGGCCCGGGCGACGCCGGTCACCAGGGGGTTCATCGGCGCCTCCTCGACGCGCGCGTCCCGAACGGGATCGCGAGGAAGACGACGAGCAGCAGCGCGGCGCCCTGGACCCAGCGCCACAGCGGGGAGACGGGCAGCACCTCGACCGAGATCGAGTGAGCGCCGGCCGGCAGGGCATAGGTCGCGCCGTCGCTGCTGGGCGCCACGACGTCGCCGTCGACGCTCACCCTCGCGTGGCGCACCCACTCGGACGCCTCGGCGAGGACGAGCACCGTCTTGGGCGGCACCACGGCGCGCGCCACGAGCCGCGCGTGGTCGCCGTCGACGGGCAGCGCCTGCTCGCTGGCGCCTGTGACGAGTCGCGCGCGAGCCGGGGCGAGGGCGTCGTCGCGCGCCTGACCACCACCGGGCAGGACCCGCCAGAACGTCACGCCCTCGTGCTCACCGAGTCGGCTCAGCCCGGCGGTTCCGTCGAGCACGCGGACGCGAGGGTCGGACCCGTCGGTCCGCAGGCCGACGAAGCCCACCGCGAGGTCGGACAGGTCGCGGGCCGGGTCCAGCTCGCGGGGGGCCGCGCCCGTCTCGAAGAGGTGGCCGACGGCGGCAGTCAGCGCCGTCGGGTCGGGACGGCCCGCGGTGGTCGCGGGCAGGACCCGGGCGACCTCGCCCGGCTCGCGCCCCAGCAGCGACCAGGCCAGCCCGGAGGCCTCTGGCTCGAGGAGCAGCATGCGGTTGGCGACGCCGCTCTCGGCCTGGTCGATCGCGACCGCGGGGCGTGGGTCGGTGAACGTGCCGAGGGTGTCGCCGAGCGTGCGCCACGTGGTCCAGCCGAGGGAGGCGATGACGGAGACGATGACGGCGGCGGCGATCGGCCAGCGCACGAGCGCCACCCAGCCCCCGGTCGCGTGGCGCACGGCCAGGCCCTGGGTGCCGAGCAGGGCCGCCGCGAGCAGGGCGAGCGCCAGGAGGAACAAGCCGGTCCCCGACCACGCGGTCACCGGGTCCCCCGCACCGGGCTCGCCGACCGGGACGGTGGCCAGGACCAGGCGCGGTGCCACGACGGCATACGCGAGGCCCACCAGGCCCAGCCCGGCGAGGGCGGTGGCCGCCCACCCGCGGCCCGCACCGCCGCGGACCAGGCCGAGGACGCCGGCCAGCACGATGGGGGCCGAGATGAGCACGGGGTATGACGCGGGGCCACCCGGGTGAAGCAGCGCAAGCTCCCAGGGCAGGGCTTGGCCCTGACCCCAGACCGACAAGCCGGGGCCGGTGAGCAGGAGGTGCGGTTGCTCGGCGAGGGTCTGCACCCACGGTCCGAGGAGGAGCACCGGGCCGACGAGCAGGGCCAGGCCGCGGACCCGGGCCGCACCGTGGCCCAGCACGACCACCGCGATCGCGACGACCGCGGCCAGGGGCAGGTAGGTGGGGACGAAGGCCCCGAGCGCTGCCGTCCCGAGGACGGTCGCCGCCGTGACCGTGGCCGACCCGCCGGCCCGGGCGGCGAGCGCGAACCCGGCCACCACGAGCGGGAGCAGCACCGCTGCGACGACGGCGCCGAGTCGACCAGCCGCCACCGCGGTGGTGAGCACCGCGGTGCTCCCCCACGCCAGTGCGGCCAGCCCGCGCGGCCAGGCCGAGCGGGTGACGACGCGACCGGCGAGGTACGCCGTGAGGGTGGCCAGCGGCATCGCGAGCGTGACGAGCACGGCGATCGCCGCACCCGCCGGACTGTCGGGGGCGTCGACGACGGGCAGGTGGGTGAGCAGCCAGGCGAGGGCGGCCAGGACGACGAGGTGCGGGCCCTGCTCGCCGGACTGGCCCAGGCCGGCGCCGTGCCAGCCGTCGAGCCACGCGTGCCAGGTCGTGCCGGCGGTGGCGCGGACGCCGAGGAGCTCCCCGCCGACCAGGCCCTGCGAGATCCGGTCGAAGGTGCCGCCACCGAGGGACCTGGACGCCACGGCAGTGGTGACGGTGACGAGCAGGACGGCGAGCAGACCGGGGTTGCGGGACAGGCGGGAGGCCCAGGTGGAACCCAGCACGTGCAGGTCCTGGACGTCCTCGTCGACCGGTCCGGGCTCGACGACGTCCTTGGTCGTGGTGCTCCCCATGTGCCCGTCGTCGAAGGCCACCTGGTCGTGGACGAGGTCGCCGGTGTGGCGCAGGACGGTCGATGCCGGGACGAACAGCCCGGCCAGGTCACGACGGCGCACCGTCCGGGTGCCCCGCGAGCGCCACCGGGCACCGAGGACGCGCCAGGGGGTCAGCACGGCACCGACATCGGACAGCTCGGCCCAGGCGGCGCGCGGGCGCTTGGCCACGAGCAGGGCCAGGGCGGCGGCGACGCTCGACGCGGCGATCCACGCGGTGAGGAACGGAAGCGACCACCAGGCGCAACGGGTGAGGGCGACTCGCCGGGCCTGCCGACGCCGTCGGGTCGTGCTGTCACGGTCACTGCCGTGGTCGACACGTGGACCGACGTCGCCGAGGTCGCCGAGGAGCCCGGCGTCGGCCGGTTCGACGTGGCCGGGGTCGGCCGGCAGGGCTGTCGCGCCGGTGCGCAGCGTCGCCCTGGGGACCACGACGACGCGCCGACCCGACTGGTGGGCCCGCCACGAGAGGTCGACGTCGGCGCCGAACGCGCCCAGGACGCTGTCACCACCGCCGAGGCGGTCGAAGAGCTCGCGCTCGACGAGCATCCCGGTCGCCGGGACGGCCAGGACGTCGGAGCGGCGGTCGTACTGTCCTTGGTCGGGCTCACCGACGACGGGAGAAGGGATGACCCGTCCGGTGCGGGTCAGCTGGACGCCGACCGAGCGCAGCGCCCCGGGCACGGTCCAGTCGAGGAGCTTGGGACCGGCGATCCCGACCGAGTCGGATCCGCGCACCGCGTCGAGCAGGCGGGCCAGCGTCATGGGGGCGGCCGCGCTGTCGGACGTCAGCACCCACAGGTGCTCGCGAGCCACCGCCTCGGCATCCGGGTCCTGCTGTGCTGCAACGGTTTCGAGGCCGTCGAGCGCATCGTGCACAGCCCGGGCGACCGACGCGGTCCCGGGCACCGTGACGTAGACGGTGTCGGGGATAGCCGCCGCGACGCCGTCATGGGCGCGGACGACCTCCACGGCGTTGCCGTCGCCACCGGGGTCGACGACGACGAGGCGGTCCGGCTGGCGGGTCTGGCGGGCGAGGGAGTCGAGGGTCTCCCCCAGTGCCGACGAAGGGCCCCGCAGGAGGAGCACCGCGGTCACCGTCGCCCCCGACACGGCGGGGCCGGCGGAGGCGTCGGTCATGCCGTGGGGTGGAGCAAGTGTCATGAGTGCGTCACGGGGATGTCGCCTCCGGGGCGACTAGACCGCACGCTTCTTGAGCTTGCGGCGCTCACGCTCGGACAGACCGCCCCAGATGCCGAAGCGCTCGTCGTTGGACAGGGCGTACTCGAGGCACTCGGACCGCACCTCGCACCCGACGCAGACCTTCTTGGCCTCGCGCGTCGAGCCACCCTTCTCGGGGAAGAACGCCTCGGGATCCGTCTGGGCGCAGAGCGAACGCTCCTGCCAGGACATCTCTGTGTCGTCGCCGCCGTCCAGGGCGACCAACTGAAGTTCGTGCACGGCTTCCTCCTCGACCCGGTGCCGTTGCTGCCACCGACCCGATGACAACAATGGAATTACACGCGTGTCATACGTGGTTCGTCAAGCGGAAGTCTGATATTTGCCCGATTCTGTGAACCTTGATAGTGGCGTGGCGTCCCGCCGCCGTCCCCAGCACCACGCTGAGCACGGGGTACGCAGCAGTCTCCACCACGTGGCGTAGGTCAGCTCGGGCGGTCGACGTAGAGGGCTCGAGCCGGGCACCAGAGCACCGCTGCGGACCGCGCTTCGGCCCCGTCGTCGCGTCCACCGTCGTCTGCTCCGAGCACCACGGGGTACCCCCACTCGTCGAGACGGACGCTGCCCGGCAGCAGGGTCGCGCACACCCCGTGACCGGTGCAGGCGACCCGGTCCACGCGCAGCACGGGCGGCTCGGGACGAGCGGACCGGGAGGTGCGTGGGGCGAGTGCGTGGTCAGCGGGCGAGGGCGTGGTCATGGTTGCTCCTGGGGGTCTGGCCTGCGGCGCAGCGGCCGCGGGCGTGGTCGTCGAGGTGGTCGGACAGCGCCCGCAGGGCCGAGGTGACCAGGCCCGCGACCCCGTCGGGGAAGCGGCAGGCGCCCCTCCCCCTCACCGACCGGGGCCGCCGCTCGAGCCGCTCCCGTGCGGCGCGGTGGACGTGGCCGTTCCCGCCCGCCGGCCCCGGTTCGGCCGGCCCCGGGACCGACCGATCCCACGCTGGAGCGGTCCTCCGGAGCCCGGCCCCGGGGACAGCCAGCTCCCGCCAGTCGGCGGCGATCGCCGGCAGGCCGAACATGCAGGGCCCGCACTGGCCGGCGCTCTCCCCGGCGGCGTGGTCGAGCCACGCCGCGAGCGCGTCCACCGGGCACACGGCGGGGTCCAGCACGTGGACGACTCCCGGACCGGGCGATCCTCCGTATGGCGCGAGGCCGGCCCGCGACCACGTCACCGTGGCCGCCTCCTCGGGTCGCAGCACGACGCCTCCGAGCCCGCCAATGACGACCGGACCGGTCCGACCGGGGTCTGCGCCTGCTGCGGCCAGCAGCTGTGCCAAGGGTGTACCGGCCACCGTCTCGACGATCCCCGGCCTCGGCACAGCGCCGCCGACGGCGACGAGGCGGGGGCCGGGCTCGTCCGGGAGCCCGAGGCCGCGGAACCACGTCGGCCCGTCGACGCGGTCGACGACCTGGGCCACCCGCCACAGGGTCTCGGCGTTGAGCACGACCGTCGGGGCGATGCGCCGTCCGTCGCTGTCCGCTCCCCCGGCGACGAACGGGGCCCGCTTCGTCATCGGTCTGGCCAGGCCGCCCCGGGCGAGCGAGATGAGGGAGGTCTCCTCGGACGAGACGTACCTCGCGGGCGCCGCGAGGACGTCGAGCCCGGCCACCCGCAACCGGGCCTCGGTCGCGGAGCCGCGGTGGGCGGCATACCGGACCCTGCTGCCGGCGACGAGGGTCGCGCCGCGCACGAGCTCGGGGAGGTGGTGCTCGACGACGAAGGCGTCCTTGACGGCGCCGATCTCGCCGTCGCACGCGTTGACGATGAGGCTCGCCCCGTGGCGGTGGGCGGCAGCCACCTTGGTCGCGGTGCTGAAGGCGGCGCCACCGCGGCCGGTGAGGCCGGCCTGCTCGAGGAGGTCGACCAGGCTCATGACCACTCCTGCACGAGGACGGCGCGGCGTCGGTCGTGGTCGGCGGTGCCGGACATCGCCCGCCACGCGAGGGCGAGGCACCCCACGACGGCGCAGGCGACCGGGACCAGGCGCAGCAGCGGCTGGTCCGCGGTGCCCATGGCGTAGCCGTGCACCAGAGCCAGCGGCCACAGCGCGAATGCCGTGAGGTGCACCGCCCGCCAGGCGCGCCGTGAAAGCCGGTGGCGCAGGAGGGACGTGGTGACGACGGCGAGGACGAGGTCGAAGGCGAGGGTGCCGAGGCCGACCCACACCGGCTCGTAGCCCGCCGTGAACGGCACGACGGCCGACACCCAGCCGATGTCGACGTACGTCTCGGCCACGGCGGTGACGATGTGGGCGAGCAGGAAGACCGAGGTCCCGAGGGCCAGCGACCGGTGCAGCCCGACCACGACCGTCTGGCTCACCGCCCGGCTCCGTCGCCCGGCGGTGAGGGCGCCGAGGACCAGGACGGCGGTGAGGAGCACGATGCTCGCGGTGCCGGTCGCCCGCGAGGCGAACCACAGGACCTCGTTCATGCCGCGCTCCTCGTGTCCTCGCCGGGCCGCGGCCACCCGGGGGTGGTGACGACCGGTCCGCCGTCGGCCCGGTCCAGCCGTGCCGGTATGCCGCGGGCCTCCAACCAGCCGGGGGCCTCGTCCCCGAGCACGACCGCCGCAGTGGAAGCTGCATTGGCCTCCAGCGCGTTCACCCCCGCGCAGGTGACCTGCTCCCAGACCACCGGTGCGGTGCGTCCGGTGCGTGGGTCGACGATGTGGTGGCGGCGTTCGCCGTTCGAGGTCCAGGTGCGCCGAGTCGTCGAGGACGTCGCGAATGCCTGCCCGTGGCCGGCCACGACCTGACGGACCTCGCCGTCGGTGCCTTCGACGCCGACCTGCCAGCCGCCCTGCGGCAGCTCACCCGAGAACGCGAGGTCGCCACCGAGGTTCACGAGGAACCCACCCTCCAGCCGGCCCGCGAGCAGCCGGGCGATGGTGTCGGCGGCATGGGCCTTGGCGCTGGCGCCCAGGCCCAGGACGGTCCCCTCAGGCACGCGCAGCCGGCGCAGGCCGAGGTCCAGCTCGACCACACGCCACCCCGGGACGGACGGACCCTCGTCGCTGCGAACGCTGCGGGCGCTGCGGGCGCTGCGGGCGCTGCGGGCGCGCACCAGGGCGAGGTCGGCGTCGTAGCCGGACGCGATCACGGCGCGCCCGACGGTGGGGTCGACGAGCCCGTCGGTGAGACGGGCCACGCGGAGCGCCGCGGCGAGGCTGGAGGCGAAGACGGGTGACACGAGCATGCTGACGCCGTCGTGCCCCTGACGGCGGGCCAGCACGCTGACCTCGGAGTCCGCGCGGAACCGGGACACCGCCTCATCGAGGTCCAGCAGGTGGTCGCGGGCGATGGCGATGGCGCCCCCGAGGGACTCGGGCCGCGTGACGACGAGGTGGTGGTGGGTGCCGATGGCGTCGAAGGACGCCGAGGCGGTGAAGACGTTCTGCGCGACGCGCGAGGCCTTGGTGCCCATCGTCGTCACGACCCGCTCGTGCTGGACTGGGCCTGGCCGCCGCCCGAGGTGACCCCGGAGACGCTGCCGAAGCCCGACGAACCGGAGTCCGACGAGGCGCCGGACGAGGCGCCTGTGGAGGCGCTGGAGGAGGTGTCGTCCGACGAGCTGCTCGAGCCCGTGCCGTCGGAGCTGGCGGTGGTCGTCCCCTGGTCCGCGGCGAGGTGGACCCCGATCGCGCCGGCACCGAGCGTGGTGGCGAGGAGTGCGCCGGCCGTCCAGCGACGGGCCAGGCTCAGGGGGCTGCGGGGGTGGCTCATGGGAGGTGTCCCTTCTGCGGGTGGTGGAGCTCCACCGTCGCCCGCGGGTCTGTGCCGTGGCTGTGCGCAGGCTTCGGGTCCGGTGCCGGGTGTCTGTGCACCTGCTGTGGACGTCGGCCCGGCGAGCGCCGGGGGCGAACCGGCTGAGAGACTTCCGGGCATGCGCATCACGGCACTCGCCGGTGGCGTCGGAGGTGCCCGTTTCCTGCGCGGCCTCCGCACCCACCTGGACCGCACCCCCGACCTCGCCGACAGCGAGCTGACCATCATCGGCAACACCGGTGACGACATCAGCCTGTTCGGACTCCGGGTCTGCCCCGACCTCGACACCCTCCTCTACACCCTCGGTGGTGCGATCCACGAGGGCCAGGGCTGGGGCCGCGCGGACGAGAGCCACCGCCTCCAGGGTGAGCTCGCGGCATACGGGGCGGAGCCGCAGTGGTTCGCCCTCGGGGACCTGGACTTCGGCACCCACGTCGTGCGCTCGCAGTGGCTCGGGCAGGGCCTGTCCCTGTCGGACGTCACCGGACGCCTGGCCCAGCGCTGGGGGCTGCCGGACCAGCGGATCCGGTTGCTACCCATGACGGACTCCCCCGTCGAGACGCACGTGGTCGTCGAGGACGAGGAGGGCCAGCGCGCCATCCACTTCCAGGAGTGGTGGGTGCGCCACCAGGCGTCGATCCCGGCGCAGCGGTTCGTCGCCGTGGGGATGGACCGCGCCACCGCGGCCCCGGGCGTCCTCGACGCCATCCGGCAGGCCGACGTCGTCATCCTCCCGCCGAGCAACCCCGTCGTCTCGATCGGCATCATCTTGGGGGTCCCGGGAGTTCGGGATGCGTTGCGCGGCAGCGCTGCTCCCGTCGTCGGCGTCTCCCCGCTGGTGGGTGGCATGCCGGTCCGCGGCCACGCGGACGCGTGCCTGGCGACCATCGGGGTCGAGTGCACCCCGAGCGCCGTGGCCGGTCTCTACGAGGACTTCCTCGACGGCTGGCTCGTCGCGACCGAGGACGAGCCGCAGGTGCGGCTGCGCAAGGCGGCGGTCCGTGGCCGCCCGCTGCTCATGACCGACCGTGACGCCGCCGCCGACCTGGCGGGCGCGGCCCTCGACCTCGCCCTCGAGCTCAAGGGCGCCTGACCGTGCCCGACCTGCGCGTCATCCCGGTGCCCGGCGTCCCCGAGGTCCGGGAGGACGACGACCTGGCGGCGCTGCTGGTCACGGCGCTGCGGGCGCGCGGGGCCGACCTCGAGGAGGGTGACGTCCTGGTCGTCTCGAGCAAGGTCGTCTCCAAGGCCCTCGGGCTGTGGGCCGACGGCAGGGACCGGTCGCTGGCGATCGCCGCCCAGACCATGCGCACCGTTGCCGAACGCCGCTCGGAGGACCGACTCACCTCCGTCGTGGAGGCCGTGGCCGGCCCGGTGATGGCCGCCGCCGGCGTGGACGCCTCCAACACCGGCGACCGTGACGACGTGCTCGTGCTCCCGGCCGACCCCGACGCCGAGGCCCAGCGCCTGCGCGAGGCGTTGCTGGCGGCGACCGGGCTCGGCCGCCTCGGCGTCGTCCTCAGCGACACCGCCGGCCGCCCCTGGCGCAGCGGGCAGACCGACTTCGCCCTGGGCGCCAGCGGGGTCGACGTCCTCGACGACCTCCGCGGTGCGGTGGACGCCGACGGCCGCGCGCTCGCCGTGACGGCGCGGGCTGTCGCGGACGAGATCGCCTCGGCCGCCGACCTCGTCAAGGGCAAGTCCGACGCCGTCCCGGCCGCCGTCGTGCGCGGCACCCCGTGGGCCGGTGAGACCCACGGAGCAGGGGCCCGCAGCCTCGTCCGGACCGGAGCAGGTGACTGGTTCGCGCTCGGTCACGCCGAGGCGGTGCGGTCGGCGCTGGGAGTCCGCCCCGGCACCGAGGCCGCCCGCGAGGTCGGGATCCCCTCTGTCGCACCAGAATCCCTCGCCGAGCGCATCGCCCGCGCGGCGGCCGTCGCCCTGCGCGAGTGTGAGACCGCCGGCGTGGATGTCGGCCGCGCCGACGGGAGCACCGGTGCCGGGGACGACAACGCCGCGAGCCTCGACCTGCAGGTGTCCGCAGCGACGCCCTACGAGCTCGGCGTCGTCGTCGCGCGGCTCCAGGTGGCCCTGTGGGGAGAGGGGATCGACGCCGTCGTGCCCACCGAGGCCGGCGGTGACAGCCTGACGCTGCGCGCGAGCCACCGGATCCACTGACGTGGAGCGGCAGTCGGGCCCCACGGGCTGCACGGTCTCGACCGTCGCGGACGCCGGGCTGCCGCGCCGGCAGGCCCGTGCGCTGGTCGACTTCGCCGCGCGCGACCCCCGCGTGTGGCGCAACGTGCTGCTCACCTGGCTCGTCGTCGTGGCCGCCCTCGCCGTGGCGCTACTCGTGGCCACCCCGACGATCTCCCCTGCGCAGCAACGCCTCTCGCTGGGAGCGACGGTCCTGGTCGCCCTCATGGCGGCGCCCACGACCTGGGTCAGCTGGTACCTCTCGACGATGCACAAGCTCCGCAACGTGCTCGCCCAGCAGTGCCCGCCCGGGACGGTCATCGGGTCGCGGATCACGGCCGACACGGTGACGTTCGCCGTCGGTGAGGTCGCGCACTCCTTCACCTACGAGGCGATCAGCCACGTGTCGCAGGTCGACGACGTGCTGGTCGTCAAGCCCCGCAACCACATCGTCTTCTCGGTGCCGGTCGCCGCGGTCGACCCCGGCGACCTCGCCCACCTGCGCAGCCGCATCGTCAACGAGCCCGCGTCCCGGGCGTCGACGAGCTGAGTCCTCAGCCGCGCCTGGTCGGCAGGTGGGTCCGCGGCGACATCCGCGGGCCGTGCCTGGGACGGAACTGACCGTCGAGCTCGAGCAGCCGTTGCACGCGGTACCGGTGCCCGCGGTAGGGCTCGAGGAGCTCGGCCAGCACGTCGTCGTCCCTGGCCTCCCCGAGCAGGGCCCAGGTGATGTTCTTGGCCACGTGGTAGTCGCCGAAGCTCACCGCGTCGGCGTCGCCCAGGGCTCGCTGCGCCACCTCCGAGGACGTCCAGACCCCGATGCCCGGTATGGCGCGCAGCCGGGCCCGCGCGTCCGTGGTGGACATCGCGGCGCACTCCTCCAACCGGCCGGCGGACTTCGCGGCCCGGACGGCGGTGCCCGAGCGGGCCCCGTCGACCGAGGCCTTCAACCACTCCCACGACGGCACCGCGGCCCAGGTCGCGGCGTCGGGGGCGACCCAGAGCCTGCGGGCCTCCCCAGGACCCGGAGCCCGCGAACCGAACCGGTGGACCAGCGTGCGGTACCCCCCGAACGCCTCCTGCCCGGTGACCTTCTGCTCGATGACGGCCGGCACCAACGCGTGCAGGACCAGGCCCGACCGCGGGACGTGCCACGCGGCATACCGGCGGTGGGCCCTGGCGACCTGCGGGTGGTGAGCCACGAACCCGCTCTCGTCGTCGTCGCCGCCGAGCAGCGAGGGCACCTGGGACAGGGCCCAGTCGGCCCCCGGGCCCCACGCCCAGGCGCTCACCTCACCGTCGTCGGACCGCTGCACGAGCCGCAGCGTGACCGGCCCCTGCGGCGTGGGCAGGCCCAGCCACCAACCCTGCCCGCGATCGGACTGGAAGGTCGGGTCGCCACCCCCGCGACGCAGGACGGAGATCACCAACCCCACCGAGACCGGCCGCGAGGGACGCCAGACGCGGGTCTGCTCGGGCGTCGGGGACATGGGGCCAGTGTCGCGCGTTGGGGTGACAACGACCGCAGGTGGGCCACGTAGACTCTGCGCGACCCGACCCCGAGCCACCGAGGAACCCGTGAGCAACAAGCGTGCGAGCCAGGACCGCAAGGCCCGACTGGCCGAGATCCAGAACCAGCAGAAGGCCAAGGAGCGCAAGGTCAAGGCCGGCATCGCCGCCGGTGTCGCCGTGCTCCTGGTGGGCCTGGGCGGTGTCATCTTCTACGCCATCAACGACGCGAAGTCGCAGCAGCTGCAGAACCTCGGGGTCACCGTGGCCGCCGCGAGCTGCGACGCCCCGACGACCGACTCCGGTGGTGGCACCGGCGAGCACGTCGGCCCCGGCTCGAACAAGCCCGACCAGACCTCGGTCGACTACGACACCATCCCCCCGAGCCACGGCGCGCACTTCGCCACCCCTGACGTGAGCGGCCGCGACTTCTACTCCGCGGACGACCGCCCGGCCCTGGAGACCCTGGTCCACAACCTCGAGCACGGCTACACCGTCCTCTGGTACGACGGCAGCAAGGTCAAGGACACCGCGCTGCTCCAGGACGTCGCCGACAAGGGCAACAAGCTCCCCGAGTCGACCGGCAAGTTCAAGGTCGTCGAGTGGGACGCCTCCCGCGGCGCGTTCCCCGCGGGCAAGCCCTACGCCCTGGTCCACTGGGCCAAGGACGCCGGTCACCGCCAGATGTGCGGCGACCTGTCCGGCCAGGCCGTGGTCGACTTCGTCAAGAAGTACCCGGCCAGCGACACGCAGGAGCCCGGCGCCCCCTGATCGGCGCCCACCGGTCCTGCTCCCGCAGCGACCACGCCACGACAGCTGTGCCGTCCGCTCACCGCGGGCGGCACAGCTGTCTGTGCGCCCGTTGCCGGGCCGCGCGAGGTCAGCGCCGGCGGCGGAAGGTGAGCAGGATGAACGTGTAGTCGAGGCCGACGCGGTCCCAGTGCACCGGGCGCTCCTCGTGCGAGAGGGCGTCGGAGGTCGACAGGTCGCCGACGAGGTCGAGCCCCGCCGCGTCCGCCGTCGCCACGAGGGCGTGGATGTCCTCGGGCGAGAAGATCTTGACCTCGCTGCCGTAGGCGATCCGCCCCGTGGTGTCGGGCGGCGACTGGTCGTAGTCGGTGGAGACGCACAGCACCCCGCCGGGACGCAGCACGCGGGCGCTCTCGCGCAGGAACCCCTCGAGGGGCACACCGTGCTCGATGACCGACATGCAGGTGATGGCGTCGAGGGAGCCGGCGGGCAACCCGGTGTCCGTCACGTCTCCGTGGCGGAAGACCACCCCGTCGCGGTGCACCTCGTCGCCGAACTCCAGGTTGATGCCGATGAGCGAGCCCGGGCGCGCGCCCAGGCCGTAGAGGCGCAGCCACGGCAGCACGGGCGAGTACCGGGCGCTGCCGGCGTCCATGACCCGGGCGGAGCGGCTGCCGTCGTCGGCCATCGACAGGACGGCACCCACGGCCCCGAGGGCGTCCCAGTTCTTCGGCTGGTCGCGGTGCAGCGGCAGGCGCAGGTGACGGCCCTCGGCCACCGCCCGCTCCCAGTCGGCGCGCGTGCGCAGGACCGCCGTCGGGGCCACCGAGGTCGGGACGGGACGGTTCGCGGCATACCCACGTCGGGCCTCGGCCCGGCGCTGGACGGCGACCCTCCCCCACAGCACGCGCTCCGCGCCGCGCTTGGCGATGGCGAGCAGGGGTCCTCCGGGCGGTGCGGCCACCTGGCCCGAGGGAGCGGCCTCGTCTGGCGTGGTCATTGCGGCAATCTATCCTCCGGTCGGGCCGTCGACGACGACCGTGTCCTGCTGAGGGTCCTGCTCGCGTTCCTCGCGGGTGGTGATGAGGTGGTGCGAGCGGGCGTACAGCCATCCGAGCAGCGCGAACAGCACGTCGGCCATGACGGTGAGGAAGCGCGACAGGACCACCACGGCAGTCGCTGCCGACGTCGACGTGACGGGGGCGAGCATGAGGACGAGCAGGCCCTCGCGCACCCCGACCCCTGCGGGCAGGATGACGCTGAACATCGCCAGCGAGGACGCGAGCGCGAACCCGGAGATGGTCGCGAGCGCCAGGGCCGGGGTGTCGTAGTCGACGCCGGTCCCCCGCGCGAGCACGAACGCGTGCAGGCCCGAGCAGATCCACGCGGCGACGAACAGGCCGCTGGCACCGAGGACGGCACGGCCGGAGAGCTCGCGCTCGAGGGGTTCGCGGCGCAGGACCCTCAGGACGGTCGCGACGAGCCAGTTGAGCAGCTTGGGCCACAGCACCAGGCACAGGAGCGGGACCATGAGCAGGACCACCCAGCCGGTGGTCGCCGAGTCGCCGCGCGTGAGGAGCAGGGGCACCGCGGGCATTCCGACGAGCAGCCCCGCGATCGCCGCGAGCGCCACCGTCACGAACGCCACGACGGCCGAGCGCCGGCGCGGGATCTGCAGCCGCATGCCCATCTCGGCCTGCACGACGATGCTCCAGACGGCTCCGGGCAGGTACTTGCCGAGCTGTCCCACGAAGAAGACACCGCCGGCCGGGGCGACGTGCAGGTTCGTCCCTAGGTCGGCGAGCAGCACCCGCCACCCGAGGAGCGTGAAGATCGGGGGCAGGCACACGAGCAGGGCCGCGAGCGCGAAGGTGCTGCCGTCGATGTTGCGGATGTCGGTCGACACCTCGGCCCAGTTGCGGGCGACGGCGATGCTCACCGCCGTGACGACGAGCAGCGCCAGCACGATGCGCAGGACGGTGAAGAGCCTGGCGCGCGTCATCAGCGCCGCCGCAGCGTGAGTCGCAGGAGCCCGTATGCGGTGTCGGTGCGGGTCGAGGTGCCCGACGCCTCCCGCATCCGCCCGGTGATGTCGCCGTCGAGGTCTCCCACGAGGACGAAGCCGAGGTCGTGCGAGCGGGCCAGCACCCCGCGCACGTCGGCCGGGCCGAGCGCACCCTCTGCGCTGGAGGGACCGATGGGGAGGGTGACGCAGAGCAGGCCCCCGGAGCGCAGCGCCCAGCTCGCCTGGCTCATCGCCTCGTCGATGTCGTCCGCGTCGCAGCCGCCGGGGTGCAGGCGCACGATGACGTCGAGCGAGGCCGTGTCGACGTCGAGCACCTCGACGCTCGACCGGTGGCCGGTGAGCTCGAGCTCGACGGGGGCGAACCCGATGGACCTCGCCCAGCGCGACAGCGGCGACCGGGTGCCCGACTCGTCGACGATGACTGCGCTGCGGCGGCCGTCGTCCTTGACCCGCACGATGGCAGCGAGCGCACCCAGGGCGGCCCAGGCCGCGATGCCGTCGCCGCAGCGCGGCAGCCCGAGGCTCTTGGCGAAGGCCTTCGCCTCGTCGGCGTCGTGGCCGTCGGCGAGGATGTCAGAGGCCCGGATCCACTCGGGCAGGTCGCCCCGCGCGAGCTCGACCTCGGGTCGTGAGGCGGCGACGAACCCACGCACGGCCGACGTCACGCGGTGGCGCAGGTGGCCGACGACGGCGGACGGTCCGTGGCCCACGGGCGGTGCCGGGGCCGTCCCGGCGTCGGGGACGACCGGGTCGGTGTCGTCGTCGTCCGGCAGCGTCGCCGGCTCGACGGCAGCGAGCGCCTCGAGCGTGCCGAGGTAGTTGGCCCAGGGACCGGACAGGTCCGGTGGTCGCACCCGGGCCCGGAGCTCGTCGGCGTAGCCGGGCTCGGCCAGTCGACGGAGCGCGGCGACCAGGGCCTCCTCGTCGCCGGCCGGCACGAGGAGCCCGTCGACGCCGTCTCGCACCTGCGCGCCGAACGTGCCGACGTCGGAGGCGAGGACGGCCAGGCCGTGGTGGCGGCCGAGGAGGGCGTTCTGGGACGCGGTGGCGCTGCGGTAGGTCAGCGCGAGGACGTCGTGCGAGGCCAGCAGCGGGGCGAGCCGGTCGGCGGGGACGTACCCGCCGTGCACCTCGACGCGGTCGCGCAGCCGGGGGTCCCGGGCGAGCTCCTTGACGCGTTCGCCGCTGCTCCCCCACATCTCCCCGGCGACGGTGAGGGTGGGTCCGGGCACCTTGGCCAGCGCCTCCATGAGCAGGTCGACGCCCTTGTACTCCCGGACCATCCCGAGGGCGAGCAGCCGCGGCGGGCCGTCGTGCCCCGCGCGGTCGACGGGCGCTCCCCCTGGCAGGTGCGGCGGCAGGTCGGTGACCGAGACGCGCGGGGCGTGCAGCTCGTGGGCGAGCCGGGCCTGCTCGTCGCTGTGGACGAGGACCGCGTCGACCCGCTCGAAGAGCTGCTGCATCAGCTCACGGTCGCCGAGGTGCGTCTCGTGCGGCAGGACGTTGTGCGCGATGACGACGGTGCGCGGGCCGCTGCGGTCGGCGCGGCCCTTGGCCCCCGCGGCGCCGACCGCGCGACGACCGGCCCCCGCCGCGCGCAGCAGGGCCAGGTGGGCCGGGACGACCGCCGGGATGACGTGGACCACGACGACGACGTCGAACCCGCGCAGGCGGCGACCGGTCCGCACCCAGGTGTCGGGGCGGGCCCAGCTCAGGGCGCGGACGGTCCGGGGGAACGGCTCCACGTCGGGCGCGCCACCGGGGACGGCCTGCTCACCGGGGTAGAGCTTCGAGGGGTACAGGTGCGACCAGGACACGAGAGTGACGTCGTGACCGGCCTCGGCCAGCTCGTGCGCGAGGCTCGTCGTGTGCGCGGCCACGCCGCCCTTGTAGGGGTGCGTCGGCCCGACGACGGCGACCTTGAGGGCGGCGATCGGCGTCACCGCAGCGGTCCCCCCGCGATCGCCGACCCGCCCGCGGGGGCCGGCCACGCGGCATACCTCAGGGCGGTCACACGCCCGTGCGCGAACGCACGACGAGGTCGGACAGCAAGGCCAGCGAACCGATCATGATGCCGCTGACGATGAGGAGCACCGTGCTCGCCGGGAAGTAGAAGGGGTGGCGGACCATGTCGACGACACCCTTGACCAGGCCGATGACGATGAGCCACAGGGCCGGGGGCATGAGGACCTTGAGCGGGTCGAAGTACATGACCATGCGCAGGACCTGGAGGATGTAGCGGTAGGCGTCGCGGACGAAGTGGAACTTGCTGACGCCGGCGCGCTTGGCGTAGCTCGTCGGGACGTACTTGATGTCGTGCTGGTTGGACAGGAACGCCAGCGTGATCGTCGTGACGCAGCTGAAGCCGGGGGGCAGCAGGCGCAGGTAGGGCAGCGAGACCTCGCGGCGGAAGGCGCGCAGACCCGAGTTGAGGTCGGGGATCTTCTGGTTGGAGAGCTTCTCGGCGATCTTGCGGATGAGCCACTTCGCCGGGACGCGGGCCCACTTGTGGGTGCCCTCCTCGGTGGTGCGTGCGCCGACGACCTGGTCGTAGGACGGGTCGTCGCGCAGGATGCGGACCAGCTCGGGGATGCGCTCGTTCTCGTAGGTCATGTCGGCGTCGGTCCACACGACGATCTCGCCGTACGCCTGCTGGGTGCCGATCCGGCGGGCGGTGCCGCTGCCACCGTTGCGGCGGAACGGCATCACGCGGATGTTGGCGTAGTCGCGGGCCGCCTGGTGCAGGACCTCGAGGGTGTCGTCGGTGGAGGCGTCGTCGATGCAGAGCAGCTCGTAGGTGAACTCGCTGGAGTTCATCGCCGCCGTGATGCGGTCGATCTCCTTCAGGACGTGCTCGCCCTCGTTGAAGCACGGGAGGACGATCGTGACGTACGGCTTGTCCGCGTCGTGCGCGGTCTGCGGCGTGCCCGCGGTGCTCGGCAGGTATGCGACGTCGGCCGGGTGCATGCCGAGCTGCCCGTCCGCAGTGGTGACCGACGCTGCGGCCGTGCCGGCCGAGGTGGCCGTGCCGGCCGGGGCGGGCGCCTGGGAAGTGGTCGGCGCGCTCGCGGTCGTCGGGATCATCTCGGTCTCGGGGGCGGCAGTGGGGGCCGTCACGGGGACTGCCGGACCGGTGCTGGTGTGCTCACTCATCTCGCCGCCGAGCCTACCCGTCGGCCGCCGCCCCCACGCCCAGGTGAGCGATCCCCACCCCCGCGCGCCGCGCCATACCGACCCGCCCTCTCCTCCCCCACCTCCCCCAGCCGAGTCTTTGAGGGATCCAACGGGTACAGGTCCCTCGGATCCATCAAAGACTGCGGTCAGCAGGGGCAACCTGCGCGGCGACACCGGCGCGGACGCCCTCGCCAGCCGCGGGTGGCCAGGATCGCGGCGATCTCGGAGGCCGTGACACAGGGTTGGATGTTGACGTCGGCGAAGAAGACCCGCGTGGTCAGGCGTGCGGATGTCAGCAGCTGACGATCGCGTCGACCGTCGTTGACCCGGTCCGACCATCGTTCGTGCCCGAGCCTGCCATCCACCTCGACGATGAGCTTCTGCTCGACGTACTCGTTGTCGTGCAGCCGGTGGCGACCGATATGTGAGGGCGACTGGCGCACCGCCAGGGGCAGACCGTGAGCCCTCTCGACGTCCCGGATGTAGAGGAGCTCGGAACCACTCTGACCGCCGTCCCGGACGTCGCTCAGCGCCGGTCGCAGGATCCGGGAGTGCTTGTGACCACCTCGTGCCGTGATCTCGGCCAGCAGCTCACTGGGCGTCACGAGCTCGTTCTGCACGGCCTTGGCGACGATCGACAGGGCATCGAGCGCACTGCCGGCCGACGCGACATCGAGGACCGTGGCTCGCATCGTCGTCCGCCATGGAAACGCTCGATCGTCGATCAGGTCGTCCCAGCGCATCGAGCGGCGCACCACGAGTCCCGGCTGCCGGGTCACCGTGCGCCGCTGAGGGATGACCAGGTGGACGATCGGTGGTGCGGTCGCCCGGAGGCCCCACGCGTAGGCGGCACTCTCCCCCCGCAGCGCAGCATCAGCGGCTGCGCCACCGGACATGGTGTGCAGGAGAGCCGCGGTGGCCGTGGTCGTCCAGTCCGCACGCCCCGGCAAGGTCTGGAACACGCCCTCGTAGACCCTCCGCCACCGCCCAGACGTGACGCGCCAGGCCAGCGCGTCGGGCGACATACCCGCTCGCAAGCATTGGCCACGGGTGAGCAAGCCGTTCTGCCCATCAGCGCACCTGCGCAGCACTCCCCAGTCGATCGGCACGGCCCCACGGTGGCGGTTTCGCGATCAGCACCCCGTCAGTTGTCCACAGCCCCCGCACCCACCCCCGAGTCTTTGAGGGATCTGACGGGTCGGGGTCCGTCGGATCCATCAAAGACTCGAGACGAGGGCGGGGTGGGCGGGTTGGGCGGGTCGGGGGTGGGTGTGGAACCGTGGGGTCGTGGACACGGGACAGGTGCTGGACCTCATGAAGACCGTCGCGGCCGAGGTCATCACGCCGCGGTTCAGGTCGCTCGCCGAGGGCGAGGTCATGGAGAAGAACCCCGGCGACCTCGTCACGATCGCCGACCAGGAGTCCGAGGCGATCCTCACCCGCGAGCTCGAGGCGGCGTTCCCCGGCGCGTTCGTCCTCGGTGAGGAACGCACGTCGACCGACCCGAGCACCCTCGACCGCTTCGTCGAGGCCGAGCACGCCTTCACCGTGGACCCGGTCGACGGCACCAAGAACTTCGTCCACGGCTCCCCCGACCATGCCGTCATGGTGAGCGAGGTGCGGCGCGGCGAGACCGTGCGCGCCTGGATCTGGCAGCCCGAGCACGAGGTCGCCTGGGTCGCCGAGAAGGGCGCCGGCGTCTACCGCAACGGCGAGCGCGTCACCCGTGAGCCGGTTGCCGACGGCGTCCCCCCGCGCGGGGTCACCTCGATCTGGCCCCTGCGCGGCCACGCCCTCGGCAAGCTCCCGGCCCTGGTGGGTTCGTGGGTCTGCTGCGGCGTGGACTACCCGCGCCTGATGGAGGGTGCGGCCGACTACATCCTCTACGCGCGCAACAGTCCCTGGGACCACGCACCCGGTTCGCTCATGGTCACCGAGGCGGGTGGTGTGGTCGGGCACACCGACGGGACGCCATACGCACCAACGGTGCTCGCGCCCGGCATCATCGTCGCCGCGGACCGCGGCACCTTCACCGCGGTGCGCCGGTTCGCCGCCGACGCCTTCGCGCGGCGCTAGGTCCCCGACGTGGCCGGCTTCGCCCACGAGCAGGTATGCCGCGTGCGCGAGCTGGTGGGTGAGCCCGCCGCCCTGGGCGGTGCGGTGACCGTGGCCCTGTGCGGTCACTGGGAGCATGACGGCGACTGCCGCTGGCCGCACCACACGGCGGTCACGGTCGAGGGGGTAGACCACGTCGTGACGGTGGGTTTCGACGCGCCTGACGCGGACGTCGACGAGGTGCGCAGACAGGTCCGCCAGAGGTTGTCGACCGGCCGCCTGCGGGGCCCCGACGGCACCGTGTCGACCTGGGTCCTCCACGGCTGATCCGTGGTGCCGGGAGCCGACGGCCTCAGCCGTTCGGACAGGACTTCGGACTGCTGCTGCGTGTTTGTGCAACCGTGCGAAATGTCTGAATTCCCGGGGTTAACCTCTCTGCGGCTGATCGGCCACGTCGCTCCCAGGGAAAAGACTCGCGCATGAACCTTCCTGTCCGCACGCACATCCCCGCCCGCCGCGCGCTGGCGTTCGGCCTCGGCACGGCCCTGCTCGCCACGGCCACGGGCGTCTGCGCCACCACCCCCGCCTCGGCGGCCACCGGACAGGGGTGGGATCCCACCCTCCACAGCCTGCCGTGGGTGCCGCCCACCTCGGTCGACGGCGAGATCACGGTGGCCCTGGTCTCCGGCACCGACCCGGCGTCGGGGCGGGTCGTGAGCTTCCGACGGGAGGGATCCCGCGTCGACTACTCCACCAGCTACTCCGCGAAGGACGTCGCGTGGGCGCCCGGTGGCGACGCCCTCGCCCGCGTCGGTGCCGGCGGCTTCGACGTGTCGGGCGGCTCCCAGCCACATGAGTTCGTCCCGGTGGTCAACCGTTCCGTCCCCGGGCTCTGGTCACCGTTCGGTGAGTCCACCACCGCGACGGCACTGGGGTCCGGTCCCATCACGGTGCGCGCAGCCTGGAGCGGCGCCAACCGTTCCGATGCCCTCACGCCCGCCCTCGCCACGGATCCCGGGGTGGCTGCCCCGACCCCGGACGGCCTGTCCGTGGTCCTCACGGTCGCCGATCCCGTGAGCGGCCTGCGCGACCTGGCCACCGTCGAGGTCGACCTGCCCCGCAGCGGCAACCCCTACGGCGGCACCCCGCTCAATGCGCCGGTCCCGCTCGGCTTCGGCGACCTCGACGCGCACGACCCTGTCGTGAGCAACGACGGCACGCTGGCCTTCGTCGGCACGGGGGACGACGGCCCCGCCGTGTTCGTCGTCGAGGGAGCCGACGGACCCGTCCAGGTGGCCCTGCTCGGCGAGGCCTGCGAGGGACAGCGCCCGACCTTCTCCCCCAGCGGCAGGTCGCTCGCCTTCGTCGCCGCCGCGCCCGACTGCGGCACGAGCGCCCTCACGGTCCTCGACAAGGTCGGCGACACCTTCGTCGGCGCCACCGGGCAGGTCGTGGTCACCAGCAGCGACGAGGTCGTCGGTGCGACCGGACGCAGCTTCGCCACCCCGTCGTGGCGCGCCGTCACCGCGAACGCGGCCGCAGACCGCCTCGGCGGCTCGAACCGCATCAGCACCGGGATCTCGGCCAGCCGGTACGGCTGGCCGGACGGGTCGGAGGGTGCCATCCTCGCCAGCTCCGAGTCCTTCCCGGATGCGCTCGTCGCCGGCCCGCTGGCCGGCGCCTACGGCGCGCCGCTGCTCATCAACCCCCGCGCCAAGCTCGACCCGCGGGTCCTCGCCGAGCTCAAGCGCCTCACCGAGGACGCCGTCGACCCGTTCGTCTACATCGTCGGTGGCGAGGGCGTGATCTCCAAGGACGTCCGTAACGCGTTGGCGGCACAGGGGTTCCGGGTCTTCCGCATCTCCGGCGCAGACCGCTTTGCCACGAGCGTCGCGGTGGCCCAGACCCTCGACAAGGCGACGTCCAGCTTCCCGGCAGGCAGCCGCACCAGCGCCTTCCTCGCCGACGGCACCAACTTCCCCGACGCCCTCTCCGCCGGGCCGCCGGCCTCGCTGTTCTACGCCCCCGTCCTGCTCTCCAAGGGGACCGCGGTCCCGGCCTCGGTGAAGACCTACGTCAACGGACGCAGCGCGATCACCAAGGTCCACGCGATCGGCGGGCAGGCCGTCCAGGCGGTCGACACCTTCGGGTCACGGGCGGGCGAGCGGATCGCCGGCGCGGACCGCTTCGCCACCAGCGCGTCCGTCGCCCAGCGCTGGTTCCCGGGTTCCTCCGGGATCGGCTACGCGAACGGCACCTCCTTCCCGGACGCCGTGACCGGTGGTGCCGTCATGGCTGCGCTGCAGCAGCCGCTGCTGCTCGTCAGCCCGACGTCGGTGCCCTACAGCGTCAACTACGTCGCCCGCTCGCTGCGCTCCTCGACCGACGACGTGGTGGTCTTCGGCGGCACGGGTGTCGTCAGCGACGTGGTGCTCCGCAACGTCGCGTCCACCGCCGGCACGCAGACCGCCCTGTGGGGCCGCGACGTCGAGGCGCTCGACAACCCGCTGTGGGATCAGGCGCAGGGCGTCGCCACCCGGAAGGCTCCCAGCCGGCTCAAGACCGCCGACGCTCGCGCCGAGGTCACCCGTTCGACCACGGACGCACTGCCCCGCCTGAAGTTCACGCAGCGCTGACCCGGACGCTCGGCACGATCGGAGGGGCCCGGTGGCATCGATCACCGGGCCCCTTCCGCATCCCCGGCGCCACACCGACATCGCGGGTCCACTCCACCGGCTCCCGCGTATGGCGCGGGGCCGGTTCTGTTGCGGGAGCTAGCTCTTGGGGGTGCCGAGCCAGACCCGGATCGGCAGCTCGACGAGCTCGTCCGGACGGCGTTCGAGCAACCGGGCGTCCTCACGGACCACGGTGTCGACACCGACGACGGCGGTGTCGAGGCCGAGCCCGGTCAGGGCCTGCGTCGAGTCGGCCGCCAGCAGGACCAGGCGCCCGCCGCGGCTGTCGACGGCCGAGGCGACCTGGTCCACGGCCCGGGCCAGCCGGGGTGGGTCCTGGCGCAGCGCCGTCGTGGTCGACAGGGCGGGCACCCCGCAGTAGCCGCGGACGACCTGGGGCCACTCGTTGGCGGCGCGCGCGTCGACCATGAGCACCACGTCCCCGGCGCGCAGCTGCCGGCAGACCGTGTCGACGGCAGCGAGCTCACCGAGCTCGACGCGCTCGTCGAGGTGCGGCCGGGTGGCGAGGGCGGTGGGGACGAGCAGTGCGGCGGCGACACCGACGGACACGGCGACGTTCACGGCATACGGGAGGCGCCGGGTGGACCACCGCGAGGCCACCGCCGCGCACGAGACCACGAGCAGCACCACGGCGGGCAGGGCGACGACGAGCCGGCGGTCGGCCCACGGGTGGTCGGGCGTGATGCCGGGACGGTAGAGCGTGAGGAGGGTCGAGCCGACCGCGACCACGGCGGGCCCGACCCACGACGGGAGGTCACGTCCCTCGACCCACGCCGAGCCTGCGCGGTGGGCGAGGACGACGAGGGCGAGCAGTGCGAGGGCGAGCGCGATCGGGCCGACCCACCACGCCATCCACACCAGCGACTGCTCGTCGTACGTGCGGCCGCCGTCGACGGGCAGGCCCTGGCGGGACTGGAGCCCGGCCACGACACGGGCACCGGAGTCGGCGGCCGACTGACGGACGACCTGCCACAGCGGCCGGGAAGCGAGGAACACCCCGACGAGGAGGAAGGCGCCGGCGAGCAGTCGGGGCAGCCACGCGTGGACGAGCGTGCCCCCGGGCCTCCCGCGGCGTGCACCGACGACGACCACCGTCGACGCCAGACCGACGGCGACGCCCAGGGCGACCAGCGGCAGGAGCGAACCGGCGATGCTGCCGAGGTACTGGCTCGACGTGAGCCAGGTCAGCCCGAACGCCACGACGGCGGACACTCCCGTGGCGACACCCAGGACCGTCGCGTGCGCCCGGCGCTGGACCAGGGCGAGGGCGACGACGGGGATGACGAGGATGACCTCACGCAGGGCGTCCACCCTGATGACGATGGCGCCGCCGAGGAGCAGGCCGGCGACGAGCGCGGCCGTACGGGCGGCTGCCACCTGCGCCGCCGTGGCGTGGCGGGCCGCGAGCACGAGGGCTGCCAGGGCGGCCGCGAGGACCGGCAGCGAGACCGGTTCGGAGTAGGTGGACCGGGCGACGTGGACGAGGGGGAACGCCAGGGCGGTGCCGAGGGCCGCGAGCGGACCCCAGCGGGGGCCGACCAGCAGGGACCCGAGGAGGCCGATGGCCAGGACCGCCAGCCCCCACAGGACCGCCGGCGCCCAGAAGGCGGCGGTCGCTCCCCCGAGCCAGTAGGCGACGGAGTACCAGGCGGACGTGCCGATCGGGAACTGCGGCTGGATGGTGGGTTCCTGCGGCGTCCCGGTCGCGTAGAACGCCGGGCTGGCCAGCGTGACGCCGTCGATGCCGAGCACGTCAGGGCCGCCGACCGAGTCGGCGGACACCTGGATGGGTCTGGCGTGCCCGGTGGACAGCTCGATCGCCGACTGCAGGTAGGACCCGGAGTCCCGCCGTGGCAGGACCTGCTCGGAGTGGGTGCTCCCGGCCCAGACGGCCGAACCCACGGCGAGCAGCACGAGCAGCGTCGCCGACCACACGGGCAGGGGTCGCACCGGCACCCGGGCGGCGAGGCGGGACGCAACGGCCCCGAGGACGAGCAGGACCGGCAGCGCCACCCACGGCTGCCAGAGGCCGACGAGTGCCAGCACCGCGGCTGCGAGGGCACCGAGGACCAGCCAGAGCGCCGCCCCCATGACGGTCCGGGTGACGACCCAGCCGCTCCACGCCTCACCCCGCAGCAGCGGGAGGTCGCCGGTGTCAGGGGTGTACGGGTAGCTGCGGTGCTCGCGGCTGCTCACACTGCACCACGCTAGCGCCAGCGCCCGCTCCCCCGACGACACCCCGCCACGCCGCCACCCCTCGACGCCGGAGTGCCGCGACCCTGGAGTCTTTGAGTGGTCCAGCGGGCCGGAACCCGTCGGACCACTCAAAGACTCCCGTTGCGGGCGAGGCGGGCTCAGACGACGCGACGCAGTCCGGGGAGCCGGGCAAGGAGCGCGGTGAGGGCGAAGGAGAGCACGACCACCACCGCGACGAGGCCGAGGACCCCCGGCACCGACTCCGCGCCCTCGACGAGGTCGACCCCCGGCAACCGGGTGACCACGGCGAGGACGAGCAGGTGGCAGGCGAACACCCCGAACGTGAGGTCGCCCAGTCGTCGCATGCGCTGGGCCGCGGCCGGTGCGGCGAGGCCGGAGGCCGGGTGCACCACGCTCCGGACGAGGACGAACAACGACACGGCGCTCAGCGCCAGGACCGCCCCTTGGTAGGTCAGCGGCGAGACCGCGGCCAACACCGCTCCCCCGCCGGTCGGTGTGCCGACGTCCGAGGACGGGTCGCCGACCAAGGCCGACTGGAGGACGAGCTCGGTGGACGTGGCGACCCAGACCAGCGCGACGAGCAGCAGCGCCCGGCCCCGCAGGACGACCCCGCCCAGGGCGTGGCCCAGCAGGAGGAAGCCGATGTAGGGGACGAACTGGGTCAGCAGGGTCAGCGGGGGCTCACGCACCGCGCTGTCCTCGAGCAGGGCGATGATCCCGCGCAGCGCGGCGTCCAGGGCCGGGAGCGCCACCAGGGCGGCGCCCGCCGTGCCGAGCTGCCGTGGGCTCCACACCCGGACCACGGGCCAGAGCATCGGCACCAGCGCGTACAGACCCAGGATGAGCCAGAAGAAGTACAGGGCCGTGTAGACCTCGCCGCGCAGGAGGTTCGCCACGATGCCGGCCGCCGTCGTCTCGGTGTCGACCACGGCGACGACCAGGACGACGTAGACGAGGTGCCAGAAGACGAGCGGGATCCCCAGCCGACCGAGGCGCCGCCGGTAGAACTCCCGCGCCGACGGGGTCGGCGCTGCCGGCGAGGACGACGAGGACGACGAGGACGACGAGGACGACGAGGACGACGGGCGGAGGATGACCGCCCCGCTGACCATGACGAAGACCGGGACGGCCCACTTCGCACCGAAGTCCAGCGCGGCGGCGAGCCACCACGAGGCCTGCCCGCGCACGTCGGGGTTGATGTACGTCAGTCCGGCGACGTGGATGAGGACGACACCGATGATCGCGATCACGCGCAACCAGCTCGTGTAGGCGAGCTGCTGGGCGGTCGACGGCCGGGTGTGCTGGGGCGTGGGCGTCGGGGGGGCGTCCATGGGACCAGCATGGAGCACGCAGGCCTCCCGCCCATACTGTGGCGGCATGAGCACCCCCTCGAGCGTCCTCGCCACCCTGCTGCGGACCGACCCGGCGCGCCCGCGGATCACCTTCTACGAGGACACCGACGGCCCCACCCGCGGCGAGCGCATCGAGCTCAGCGGCAAGGTCCTGGCCAACTGGGTCAACAAGGCGGCGAACGCCCTGCAGGAGGAGCTCGACGTCTCGCCCGGCTCCACCGTGCGGCTCGACCTGCCGCCGCACTGGCGGTCGGTGTACTGGGCGCTGGCCACCTGGTCCGTCGGCGCCACCGTTGTCACCGGCACCCCGTCCTCCGACGAACAGGACGACGTCCTCGTCACCACCGATCCTGCTGCGGCAGAAGGCTTCCCGGGTGAGGCCGTGCTCGTCACACTGGCCGCGCTCGCCCGCCGTGCCCCCGACGCCGACCCGGCACGGACCGCCATGGACGAGGCGGCGGAGCTGTCCTCCTATGGCGACCAGTTCGCCGCTTGGGAGGAGCCGGACGACGCCGACCCCGCGCTGCGCACCGACGGCGAGGACACGGCATACGGCGAGGTCGTCACCGACCGCGGCTGGGACCGCGGGGTGCGCGTGCACCTCGAGGGCACCGACCTGGCCGAGGTGCTCTCCGCCGCCCTGGCCGCGTGGGCCGTGGACGGCTCGGTGGTGATCAGCCGCGGCGGGCTCGACGAGGCAGCCCGCGTCCACCGGGTCGACACCGAGGGAATCACGCTGCAGCAGTAGGCCTCCGCGGGTCTTGAGGCCTCTGCCGCAGCTCAGCGCTTGCGCAGCTCGGCCTCGACGGCCTTCCACGTCACGGTCGCGACGACGCCGGTGCGCGCGATCTTCGCCCGTCCCTGCAGCGCCTTGACCGCGGCCTCGGTCTGTGGCCCGAACGCACCGTCGGCACCGATGCGCAGCGCCTTCTGCAGCGCGACGACCGCCGGGCCGCTCGAGCCCTTCCTGAGGACGACGGCGTAGTGGGCCCGCAGGGGGAAGTCGCGGTCCTCCAGCGCCTTCCAGACCCTGCTGTCCGTGACACCGGTCGCGGGCAGCTTGCGGGCCTTCTGGAAGGCCGTGACCGCCGCAGCGGTGCGGGGCCCGTACCCACCGTCGACGGCGAGCCCGCCGAGGGCCCGCTGGAGGACCTTCACCGCGTCGCCCCGCGAGCCGGTGCGCAGCACGGTGCCCATCAGCGAGGTGTATGCCGTGGACGTGCGGGCCGGCGTGGAACGCGAGGGCGTGGGGGTGCTGGTCCGCACACCCATCAGCGCCTGCCACGTCGACGGGCCGACGATCCCGTTGGGGGTGAGGTTGCGACGGGTCTGGTACGTCTTGACCGCAGCCTCGGTCTTCGGCCCGAACTGGCCGTCAGCAGTGATGCCGAGCGTGCGCTGCAGGCCCACCACCGCGGGACCGGTGGCGCCCTTCTTGATGGTCGTCGCGGCATACGGGGCCAGGGGGTGCGCGGCAGGCTTGGGCTTGCTGGGCTTGGCAGGAGCGGGCTTGGCCGGGGTCGCTGCGCCTCGGGCGGGGACGAGCTTGAGCGCCACCATCCGGGCCCAGGTCGGCGCGTCCATGACCCCGGTGACCGCGACGGAGTGCTTGCCCTGCCAGGTGCGGACGGCGGCCTCGGTCCGGGGGCCGAACTGCCCGTCCGCGGTGGCTCCCACGACCTTCTGCGCCAGGGCCACGTAGGGGCCGGTCGACCCCTGCGCCAGCCGCGGGTACGACGTCGCGGCGGGAGCCGGCTTGGGCGCCGACGACGGCCCGGGGTCGCTGGTCGTGATCGCCCGACCGGTCCACCAGGACGTGCGGCCGTAGGCGCCGTCCCACGAGAACGAGAAGTGGATGTGGTCGGTGTGCGGAGCGGAACCGGTGTACGGCGCCCAGCCGCGGCCGGGGTCGTAGGCGCGCCACATCTTCTTGTTCCAGATGATGTACATGATCCCGAAGCGACGGGCCATGGCCCCGGGCCGCCCCTGCGCGTCGGGCGCGGAGAGCCACGCGGTCACCGCGTCGGCGACGGCCTTCTCGTGCGGCTTGTTGACGCTGAGCATCCAGTCCCAGGCGCGGCCCTCGGAGTGCTCGGTCACGCCGCTGTTGCAGTTGCGGATGATGCCGTAGGACGAGGCGCCGAGGCCGTAGTGCGAGGAGAAGAGCTGCGCGAAGGCGAGGACCCCGGGCTTGGCGACCGGGTCGCACAGCCGCTGCGCCTGGTAGGGCGAGGCGACGTCCAGGGCCGAGGGCAGCGCCTTGGTCGGGGGCTTCGGCACGGGGGCGGCCTGCGCGCTCGAGATGACGAAGGGGACGGTGAGGGCGGGGATGCTCAGCACGCCGAGGGCACGGGCAGCACGCGACACAGGACGCTCCAGGGGGGATGGCGCCTCTGGTCAGGAGGCGCTGGCGGATCGGCAAAACGCCCGTCCCGGAGGGTGACGTCCGGAGCGGGCGAGACATTTGTCCCACCAGTGCACTCCTGTCACAAGGGCTTCATCCGAACTACAACCGTGGAGTTCGACTCTCCCTCCCCCGTCCGGTCGATGGCGCTGCCGCTTTTCCTGCCCGTGCTGTTCCGTCCGGTCGGGGCACACGGGGGTGGTCCTCGGGCCCCCCTCCCTCAGTGCGCACCTGATGCCACTCCCCCTCCCTGAGTGGTTGGGGTCCTGGGTGTGGGCCGGACACGCGCGGTGGGCGGAACGGTGGGGAGGGACCACGCACGGGGCGTCGAGGCTGCCGACTAGAGTCGCCGCCATGGACAAAGTCGTCTCCTCCGCAGCCGAGGCCATCGACGGAATCGTCGACGGCTCCTCCCTGTCGGTGGGTGGCTTCGGGCTCTGCGGGGTCCCGAGCGTGCTCATCGACGCGATCCACCACACGGGGGTGAGCGACCTCGAGGCCATCTCCAACAACTGTGGCGTGGACGAGTGGGGCCTCGGGATCCTGCTCAAGGACAAGCGGATCCGCCGCATGGTCTCCTCGTACGTCGGGGAGAACAAGGAGTTCGCCCGCCAGTACCTCTCGGGCGAGCTCGAGGTCGAGCTCACGCCGCAGGGCACCCTCGCCGAGCGCCTGCGCGCCGGCGGCTCCGGCATCCCCGCGTTCTACACCGTGACCGGTGCCGGCACCCAGGTCGCCGAGGGTGGCCTGCCCTGGCTGTATGCCGCCGACGGCAGCGTCGCGAAGGCCTCACCTCCCAAGGAGAGCAAGGTCTTCGAGATCGACGGCGAGGACAAGGAGTTCATCCTCGAGCGGGCGATCGTCGCCGACTTCGGCCTGGTCCGCGCCTGGAAGGGCGACCGCCACGGCAACCTCGTCTTCCGCAAGAGCTCGCGCAACTTCAACCCGCTCGCCGCCATGGCGGGCCGTGTCACCATCGCCGAGGTCGAGGAGCTGGTCGAGCCCGGCGAGCTCGAGCCCGACCAGGTCCACCTGCCCGGCATCTACGTGCACCGGGTGCTGCCGCTGACCGCGGAGCAGGCCGCCGACAAGAAGATCGAGCGCCGCACCACCCGCCCGCGCACCGAGGGCGGCGACGCGCCTGCGGGCGCCGGCAGCGAGACCCCCGCCACCGACGGCACGAGCAAGGAGGCCTGAGATGGCACTGACCCGTGAGCAGATGGCGGCCCGCGCCGCCCAGGAGCTGTCCGACGGCTCGTACGTCAACCTCGGCATCGGCTTGCCGACGCTGGTCCCCAACTACGTCCCGGACGACGTCGAGATCGTCCTGCAGTCCGAGAACGGCATCCTCGGCGTCGGCGCGTATCCCTATGAGGGAGAAGAGGACCCGGACCTCATCAACGCCGGCAAGGAGACCGTGACCCTGCGTCGTGGGGCGTCCTTCTTCGACTCGGCCCAGAGCTTCGGCATGATCCGCGGCGGGAAGGTCGACGCGGCGATCCTCGGCGCGATGCAGGTGTCCGCGAAGGGCGACATCGCCAACTGGATGATCCCCGGCAAGATGGTCAAGGGCATGGGCGGCGCGATGGACCTGGTCCACGGCGCCAAGAAGGTCATCGTCCTCATGGAGCACAACGCCAAGGACGGGTCCTACAAGATCGTCGACGAGTGCTCGCTGCCCTACACCGGCCGCGGCGTCGTCCAGCGGATCATCACCGACCTGTGCGTCTTCGACGTCACCGACGACGGCCTGGTCCTGCGCGAGCTCGCCGAGGGAGTCACCGAGGACGAGGTCCGCGAGAAGACCGAGCCGAAGTTCACGACCGACCTCGCCTGACGGGACCAACGGCTGACGCGACGAGGGTTGACGGCCCGACGGGCCGCGTGAGCCATCCCGATCCTCCTGACGCACGACGAAGGGCCCGCACCATCGGTGCGGGCCCTTCGTCGTCGCCTCAGCTGTTCGCTGCGGTCGTCAGCGTCCGGCTCGAGACCACCGCCGTGCCACCCACCGCGGTGAGCGTCTCCAGCTGGGAGCTCGTCTGCAGCGTCGCGAGGGCGTCGCCGCCGAGGGTGGAGCCCTGCGTCAGCGCGATGACGCGCTGGAGGGTGCCTGCCACGAGCGAGTCGACCAGGGCGCCGTCCCTGCCCGAGGTCAGCACGATCTCGGACCTCACCGGCATGCGGGGGCCGTAGAACGCCGCGACGGCTGCCGAGACCTCGTACCGGTCCGCCCCGCCGAGCCGCGTGATGGTGGTGAGCCCGGCCGCCTTGAGCTGCGACTGGACCGTCGCGGAGACGACCGCCTCGCCACCGACGATCCGGGCCGCCGTGGCCCCGGTGGCGGTCAGCGCCGAGCGGGTCGAGTCGTGCAGGCGGTCGACCGGCGTGAGCAGGATCGGCTCACGCAGGGCGGACGCGGGTCCGGACACCCCGAGGGCGTCGGGCAGGCCCTCGCCGCCGGCGATGACGACGGTCGGCACGGCGCGCTTGGACTTGATGAGCTTGGCCACCAGGGCGGACGTCGCGAACCGGTTGGCCCCACCGAGGCGCTTCACCGTGATGCCGCGCTTGGTCAGCTGGGAGGCCACCGCGTCGGAGACGACCGAGGTGCCACCGACGATGTATGCCGTCCTGACGGCGCTGCCGCGGCGGTTCAGCTCGGTGACGGTGGCGGAGGGGAGCCTGCCCTGCTGGGTCAGCAGGAGCGGGCCACCCACGGTGGCGGCCAGCGGCCCGGAGACGGCGGCGTCCACGAGCAGGCCGTCGCCGCCGGCGATGACCACGGCGCTGGCGGACTGCGACACGCGACCGGCGACGGCGGCCGCCGAGGCGTAGCGGTCGGCCCCGGACAGTCGGCCAGTGAGGTGCCGGATCATCGTCGAGTTCACCTGACCGGAGAACGGCGACCCCGAGGCGACCACGGCGCGGAGCCGGTCGCCGGTGACGGTCTTGACCGTCCCTGCCGACGAGGTGGCGGTCGCGGTGCGGACCCCGCCGTTGGCGGTGCGGTCGGACAGGTCCAGCCGGGCGACGTCGGTGAGTCCGAAGACCCTGGCCAGCGAGGAGGTGCTGGCGACCTGGCGCCAGTCGCGTGCCGGGTTGCTGGACTTGAGGCTCCACGGGTCCGAGACACCGCGCAGGTACGGCAGCGGCGTGCCGCCCCAGACGTCCTCGTTGTTCTCGGTACGTCCCCCCGAGGACGAGGAGAAGAAGGCCTGGATGATGGCGCCGTCGTACCGGGCGACGTAGCCGCGGTCGGCGGACGACGCGGCGCGGACGGCGTTGCGCCAGTTGGGCCACCACGGCTGGTTGCCGTTGCCCAGCACGGTCGAGTAGCCGGCGTAGACCTGGTCGGCGGTGGTGTCGTAGAGGTGGCAGTCGCAGGACGACTTCACCTTCCCGCCGAGCGCCTGGTACTTGCTCAGGGCGTAGCCGCGCGCTGCGGCGGCCTGGGCCTTCAGCGCCTCCACGTTCCACGACCAGGGGCTCTCGGCGATGTAGTCGAGGTACTCGTCGTGCAGCCGCACGCGGTTGACGACGTTCCAGCTGCTCGTGCCGTAGGGCTTCATCCGGACGGTGCCGTCGCGGTACTGCGTCCCGCCGATCTTCATCAGGGTCTTGTCGTTCATGCCCGGGAGGCTGTCCCAGCGCAGGATGGCCGTCGCGCCCGCGAGCGAGGTCGCGCCGGTGCACGACGAGCAGCTGGCCTTGATGGTGGCGCCCGAGCGGCTGAACGCCACCGCGTCACCGAGCTTGCCGGTCATGGTGCGGGAGTCACCGGCGACCACGACGGTGAACGCGCCGCCACCGTTGCCCGACGCGACCAGGGACGGGACGGCCGTCACCGTGCTCGACCCGGAGACCTGGTTGAGGATGTTGACGTCCAGCGTCTGGTTGTCGGTGACCGCGTCGTACGTCGTGCCCGTGTAGTAGTGCCGCAGGATCTGCGAGGCCGTGCTGCCGGCCTTGGCCATCTCGAACGCGCCGTACTGGCTCATGCCGATGCCGTGGCCCCAGCCTGCTCCGCGCAGCACCCACGAGGACGCCCCGGCAGCGGTCGCGCCCGCGCCGGCCGCGCGCTGCGCGTCGGTGGCGGCCGCGGCTTCGCTGGGGCCGACCGCCTGGGCCGTCGGGTCGAGGGCCGGCCCGTCCGGGTTGCCGTCGGCGGGGCTCTCCTCGAACGTCGGGCGCGGCTGGTTGGCGCCCCACTGCGGGTCCGGTGCGGAGCCGGCGGCGGACGCCGCGGTGGGCACGGCCAACCCGAGGGCTACGGCACCGACGGCCGTCGCAGCGAGGGAGCGGACGGCATACCGTCGCGTGGTTCGGAACACGGGGGGTGTCCTCTCACTCTCATGAGTCTGTCGGAGCGGGCAGGAGGCGCCGCCAAATCGGGCAACAGGGCCCACAGTCACACATCGGTCACGGTGGTCCCAGCCTGAGGAGAACAGCCGTGGCCTTTTCGTTACGCGGGCCACCCCACCACCCGCACCGCCGATTCTCCTCCTCCCCCACCGCGCCTGACCAGCGTCACGTGCACGGGCCACTAGGCTGGCCGACGATGAACGACGACGTCTGGCTGGTCATACCGCTCTACAACGAGGCCCAGGTCATCGGTGACGTGGTGGCCACCGCCAGAGCGGTCTTCCCGCACGTCGTCTGCATCGACGACGGGTCGCGCGACGCGAGCGCCGCTGCCGCCGAGGCCGCAGGTGCCGTCGTGGTGCGGCACCCCGTCAACCTCGGGCAGGGCGCGGCCCTCCAGACCGGTTTCAGCTACGCCCTCGGCGACCCCGGTATGCAGTGGGTCGTCACCTTCGACGCGGACGGGCAGCACCAGGTCGCGGATGTCGTGGCGATGCTGGACAAGGCGCGCGCGGAGTCGCTGGACGTGGTCTTCGGGTCGAGGTTCCTCGACGACCGGACCAAGGCGTCGTTCCTCAAGAAGCTCGTCCTGCGGGCAGCGGTCGGCTACACCAACCTCACCACCAAGACCCGGCTCACCGACGCGCACAACGGCCTGCGGCTGATCTCGCGGCCCGTGGTCGAGCGGATCGACATCACCCAGAACCGCATGGCGCACGCGTCGGAGCTCGTCGCCCAGATCGGCGACATGGACGTCCGGTACGGCGAAAGCCCGGTGCACATCCTCTACACCGACTACTCCAAGGCCAAGGGCCAGTCGATCTGGAACGCCGTCAACATCCTCGTGGAGCTGATTCTCCGATGACCAACATCGTGCTGATCCAGGTCGTGCTCATCGGTGTCGTGGTGGCGGTCGTCGCGAGGCTGTTCCGGTTCAACGGGGCCCGCGCCCAGGCCATCCGTCGCCTCGGGCTGCTGCTGTTCGCCGCGTTCGCGGTCTTCTCGATCCTCGTGCCCGACGTCTGGAACCGCATCGCCCGCTTCGTCGGTGTGGGCCGCGGCACGGACATGGTGCTCTACGCGCTGGTCGTGGCGTTCCTCAGCTTCACCGTGACGACGTACCTGCGGTTCCGCGACCTCGAGACGCGGTACACCCGCCTCGCGCGCCGGCTCGCGCTCGACGAGGCGAAGCGCGACTTCCCGGCGACAGGGCAGCCCGCGTCCATGCCCGCGTCAAGGCCCGCCACAGGGCCCGCGTCAGGGCGCGATCTTGGCGATGTGCTCGATGAGACCGGTGGTCGAGACTGACGGGGTCCGCGGCAGGTAGACCACCTCGCAGACGTCGCTGACCCAGTCGAACTTGCCGGCCCAGTCGTCGCCCATGACGAGCACCGACGCCCCGTGCTCGACGATGTAGTCGCGCTTCTTCTCCAGCGACTCCTCGACGAAGACCTCGTCGACCATCTTCAGGCTGCTGATGATCTCGACCCGCTCGTCCTGGTCGAAGACCGGGGCCCGGCCCTTCTTGGCCATGTTGAGCTCGTCGGCGGAGACGCCGACGACGAGGCGGTCACCGAACTCCGCCGCCCGCTTGAGGACCCGGATGTGGCCGACGTGCAGCACGTCGAAGGTGCCGAAGGTGATGACGGTGCGCTCGGTCACGCGGTGCTCCTCGCTCGGTGGACCCGCCGGGTGGCCGGCGAGGTGGTGCTGGGTCGTTGCGACACGTCAGGCATCGGCGTCGAGGTCGTGGTTGTAGCGCTCGAGGACGTCCTCCATGGGACCGTCCATCGTGAGCGCGCCCTTGCGCAGGTAGAGACCACGGGTGCTGAAGCGGCGCAGGTCCTTCTCGGAGTGGGAGACGAGGAACAGCGTCTTGCCGTCCTCGAGCAGCGACTCCATCCGGCCGTAGCACTTCTCGCGGAAGCCGCGGTCGCCCACCGCCAGCACCTCGTCGACAAGGACGATCGGCTCGTCGAGGGTGGTGACCACGGAGAAGCCGAGCCGCACCTTCATGCCGTTGGAGAAGTGGCGGTAGGGGGTGTCGAGCCCGGCCCGCACCTCCGGACCGGCGAAGTCGACGATCTCGTCGAACCGCTCCTCGATCTGCGCCTTGGACAGGCCGTGCAGGCCGGCCGTCAGGTGGATGTTGTCGCGGGCCGACAGCTCGCCGAGGAAGCCGCCGGTGAGCTCGATGAGCGGGGCCACCCCGCCCGTCACCTGCACGTCGCCCTCGTCGGGGAGCAACACCCCGGCGATCATCTTGAGCAGGGTGCTCTTGCCGCTGCCGTTGCCGCCGACGAGGCCGACGGCCTCACCGGGCCTGATGTCGAAGCTGACGTCGCGCAGCGCCCAGAAGGTCTCGCGGGTCGCCCCGGTGCGTCCGTGGAAGATCATCTCGCGCAGCTGCATGCGACGGCGGCGGGAGCGGTAGAACTCCACACCCAGCCCGCGGGCGGAGATGATCGGCTCGTGGTGGTCGACCATCAGATCTCCTTGAGCACGGCGCGCTCGAGCCGCGTGAAGACACGGACACCGATGAGCAGAAGGGCCACGGACACGACGACGGACGCCGCGATGGCACCCCACAGGATCGGGAACCTGTCATGGGGGAAGAGGCCGGCCCGCATCGCCTCGAGGATGCCGACCAGCGGGTTGATCCAGGTGACCTTGTCGTAGGGGTGAGGGACGAGGTGCGCTGCGTAGATCACCGGGGTCGCGTAGAACAGCACCCGGCTGACGATGCGCACGACCCGCTGGGTGTCGGTGACCAGGGCCGTGATCGGCGCGAGGATCAGTCCGATCCCGATGAGGGCGATGCACTGGACGAGCACCGCGAGAGGGAAGAGCACGATCCACCCGTTGAGGTGCAGCTCGCCCCTGGCGATGTAGACGACGGCGAAGAAGATCAGCACCGGCAGGGACAGCAGGTACTCGATCCCCTTGGAGAACACCACCCGCAGAACCCACAGCTCGCGCGGCAGGTTCGTCGACCGGACGAGCTTCTGCTCCTGGATCAGCGAGCGCGACGTGTCCGTGAGGCACCCCGAGAACCACTGCCACGACAGCAGACCCACGACGAGGAACATGAAGTACGGCTCGTGGCCGAGGTCGTCGCGCTTGAAGATGTAGACGAAGACCAGGAAGTAGATCGACGACATCAGCAGCGGGTCGAGGATGGTCCACACGTAGCCGAGCACGCTGCGGGAGTAGCGCACTCGCAGGTCGCGCACGATGAGGGTCCACAGGACGCTGCGGCGGGACACGACCGCCTGGGTCCGCGTGATCAGCTTCATGGGTCCTTCGCCTGTCAGGGCCAGCATCCACCGGGGGTGGACGGGCATCGTCCGGTGGGCATCATCTCGCGTGCCGCCCGCCGACGCAGGCTACGCCACCCCGGTATCCTCGGCGCAGCCCGGTGGAGCAGCCGGGGCGCCGCTGAACGACGAACAGGACACCATGACTCGACTGCCCTCGATCCCACACCGTGACGAGGCCGTCGTCAGCCTCACGTGGGTCGTCAGCTCGGCGGTCATGCTCGTCGCGGCGTTCCAGGAGTGGGGCTGGGTGCTCGCCGCGGCGCTGGTCGTCAACTACGTCGCCGACGGCGCCTTCTACACCGTGGACCCGCGGGCAGTCGCGTGGTTCAACGCCCGCGAGATGGCCCCGGTCCACCGCCACCTGTTCCGCCAGGCCGTGGCCTTCCTCGGCTGGGCGCTGCTGACCACCCCGACGGTCACCCTGGTCGTCGTGGCGATGGCCTCGGTCCTGGTCATCCACGGCGCCCACGCCGCATACCGGCTCCTCGGGGCGTGGACCCGCCGGCGACGCCGCGGACGCGTCTGGTGGCGGGGGCTGGACGTCAACGGCGCGGAGAGCGGACCGACCATCCTCCCCACCACCCTGCCGCGGGTCTGGACCATCGCCGGCGCGCGGTTCGCGCTGCACGTGGACGTGGCCTTCGTCCTGGGGCTCGTCGCCTCCTGGACCCTCGGGGCTGCCTGGCCGGTATGGGTCGGGCTGGCGCTCGTCGTCGTCGGCGGGGTGTTCGTCGTGGCGCGGGGACTGGCGCGGCGTCGCCTGGTCGACCGGCTGCCCACGCCGCAGGAGGAGAAGGCCGAGGTCCTCGCCGCTCTCGAGCAGCTCGCCCCCGAGGTCGTCGTGTACTTCAGCGGCGGACCCGACACGACCTACCAGCTCAACGTCTGGCTCGAGACCATCGACCGCATCGAGCAGCCCACGGTGATCTTCATCCGCGAGAGCCGCCACCTCGACGCCCTCCTGCCGACCCGGACCCCGGTCGTGGTGCTGCCGAAGGCCAAGGACGTGGAGGCGTTCCAGCTGCCGTCGATGCGGGTGGCGCTCTACCCCACCACCGTCATCAAGAACAACCACATGATCCGCCTGCGCGGACTGCGCCACGTCTTCATCAACCACGGCGACGGCGACAAGTCGGTCACCTACAGCCCGCTGCACCGGGTGTTCGACGAGATCTGGGTGGCCGGCGAGGCGGCCCGCGACCGCTACCTCCAGCGCGGCGAGGGCGTGCGTCCCGACCAGCTCGTCACGGTCGGGCGTCCGCAGCTGGCCCACATCGAGGCCGTCCCCGACAGCGCTCAGCAGGCCTCGCCGCTGACCGTGCTCTACGCCCCGACGTGGGAGGGCAACTTCGAGGGCGTCAACTACTCGTCCGTGGCACCGATGGGCGAGCTGATCGTCGACGCGCTGCTCGGGGCCGACCGCGAGGTCCGGGTGCTGTTCAAGGCGCACCCGGCCACCGGCACCCGGCTCAACGCCGCCGCCACCGCCCGCGCCGCCATCGAGCACCGCCTCGCCTCGGGGCCGCACGAGGTCGTCGGAACCGAGCCCGACGCCCTGTACCGCGCGTTCAACGAGGCCGACGTCCTGGTCGCCGACATCTCCAGCGTCGTCGCGGACTTCCTCGCCTCCCGCAAGCCCTACCTCGTGACCAACCCCAAGGGCGTGCCGCTGGACGAGTTCCACGCGGAGTTCCCCAGCACCGCGGGCGGCGGGGTCGTCGGCCCCGACGCAGCGGCCGTCCTGGCGGCTCTCGAGGACGCCGCCGGCCCGGACACGCTGCGCCGGCGCAGGCTCGAGCTCGCCACCTACTTCCTCGGCGAGCCCGTCGAGGACCCCATCGCCCGGTTCACCGACGAGGTCACCCGCGCCGTCGGGCGCAGCGAGGCGGCGCTCGCGCGCAGCATCGCCGCCGCCCAGGTGCAGGCGATCGAGTCCGAGGCCGTCGAGGAGAACGCGTGAAGACCTACCTGCCCGTCATCGGCGTGCTCGGCGCGGGCTTCGCCCTGCTTGCGCTGGCCCTCCCCCTGGCCGGTGACCACCCGGCGCTGTCGGCCGTCGTCTTCGTCCTCGGCACCCTCGTGGGGCTGCTCGGCGAGGGGATGGTCCGCCAGCAGCCCCGCGTCGGTCGCGCGCTGGAGTCCTTCGGTGCCGGGCTGACCGTCCGCACCGGCGTGCGCGGCCTGCTGCTCGGGGGTCTCGCCGTCGCCGCGTTCGGCGCGGACCACGGCACGGTCGTCCTCGTCGCGTTCACCCTCGCCGCCGTCTGGCTCGCCCGCCTGGCCCTGCAGGTGCTCCTGGCCGACGCGCGGGCCCACCGGTTGTCGCCGGTCACCTGGCGCAACTTCGAGGTACCCGGCGTGGTCCGGCGCGCTCCGATCGCGCCGGTCCTGCTCGGCGAGGGCCAGCGCTGGATCTCGGCCGCGACCCTGTCGCTGGTGGCCGGCGTGGTGGTCCCGCTGGCAGGCGGGCCGGACGCCGCCGTCCCCGTGGCCGCCGTCGTCGCCGCAGGCATCTGCGCCCTGTTCGTGACCCTGGCCCTCGTGGACGCGCTCCGCGCCCGACGGGACACGACGCACGAGGAGACGGTCGAGCTGCTGGCCGACGCCCTGCGATCGCTCGCGCCCGAGGCGTTGTTCTACTACAGCCGCCCCGAGGCGATCGGCTACATCGCCAACGTCTGGATGCCGACGCTCGAGCAGATCGACCGCAAGGTCGTCGTCCTGGTCCGTGAGGCCTGGAACGAACCCCTCGTGGCCACCGACACGCTCCCGGTCGTCATGGTGAGCCGCGCCGGCGACATCGAGCGCGTGGTGCCGCCCTCGGTGCGGATCGCCCTCTACCCGTCCAACGTCGCCACCAACAACCACCTCCTGCGGCTGCCGGGGATCGTCGACGTGTTCGTCGGCCACGGTGACAGCGACAAGGGCGGCAGCGCCACCGTCCTCACCCGCATCTTCGACGAGGCGTGGGTCAGCGGTCCTGCCGCCCGGGACCGCTACCGCGTCGCCGACGTGGGCGTCCGCGACGAGCAGGTCCGCGAAATCGGTCGCCCCCAGCTCGCCGACATCGAGAGGGTGGCCGCGCCACTGACCGAGGACCACCACGGCGAGGACGCGCAGTCGCAGTGGGACTACACGGTGCTCTACGCCCCCACCCGCGAGGGGTTCTTCGCGGAGTGGGAGTACTCCTCGATCCTCAGCCAGGGCCGGGTCGTCCTCGAGACGCTGCTCGCGATGGACGGGGTGCGGGTGCTCTTCAAGCCGCACCCCGGCACCGGCACGGACGACCCCGCGTTCGGTGACGAGGTCGAGGCGCTCAAGGAGCTCGTCGCCGCGGCAGGGAGCCCGCACGAGGTGGTCACCGGGTCCGAGGGGCTCTACCACGCGTTCAACCGGGCCGACCTGCTCGTCAGCGACATCTCGAGCGTCATCACCGACTTCCTCGCCTCGGGCAAGCCGTACGTCGTGACTCAGTTCGGCACGAGCAGCCCCGAGCAGTTCCGCCTGGAGTTCCCCTCCGCCGCCGGCGCCTACATCCTGGTCGGCGACGGCAGCGAGGTCGCCGCCCACGTCCGGGACGCCCGTGAGGTCGACTCGCTCAGCGAGGACCGGGCCAGGACGACCGCCTACCTGCTCGGGGAGCAGCAGGGCGACCCGGTGGAGCGGTTCGACCGCGCCTTCGACGAGGCCGTGGCCCGGTGGGGCCGGCGGCCGGCGGCGAGCGCCTGACGTAGGCCGGCGGCGCCTGACGAGCGCCGTCAGCGGCTGACGGACCTGCGCAGCTTCGCGGCCAGCCCCGTCAGGCGCTCCGCCCCGGTCGGAGCGCTGGACGCGGGCCTGCTGGTGACGCCGAAAGGGGTCACGACGACGACGTCCGACAGCGAGACCGCACCCCACCGTCCGGGTGCCGTCAGCGACAGGGCGTACGTCCCGGGTCGCAGTGGCGCCTGGCCCGTCGGGGCGCCGGCGACCCAGCGGCCGCCTTCGGTGGACACCGGCCACGAGCTCTTGTGGCCGTCGGCGCGCCGGAGCGTGAGCGTCCCGGTGCCCGCCGCACCCTGCTCGACGTGGGCACCGGGCACCAGCTCGACCTGCGTCCGTGACGCGGACCGCACCCCGGTGCGGCCCACGAGCGTGCGCGCGCGCTCCTTGCTGATCCCGACGTTGAGGCTCAGGTTGCCATGGGGATCGGTGTCGAACCGCTCGACCAGCCTGCCGTCGGACGCGACGCAGACGTCAGGGACGGACAGTCCCTCGACGCGCTCTGCCCCGAGGCGCTGCTGACGGGCCCAGCCGAACGCCCCGATGCGGAGGTGGAAGTCCTGCTTGCCTGCTCGCAGCGGTGAGCCCCCGGCAGCCGAGGCAGGGTCGACCAGCGCGGTCCCCCTCCAGACGACCTCCTGCCCGGAACCGGATGGTTCGAGCTGCACGAGCAGGGGCTCGGGCAGGAACCACTCGTCGCGCAGCTCTCGGTGCCGGAGCACCACGTCCCCGTGGACGCTGTCGAGCTGGTCGTCGACCCGGCGCTCCTCGTCGGTGCAGGCGGCGCCGACGACGTCGCGAGGCAGGAACAACCGGCCGTCGCGGGACTCGAGGACGAGGGGGTTCCCACGGTGGGTCAGGCGGGCCTCGACGTCGAGCTCGAAACCTGCCTCGGTCCACCGCATCCCCGTCAGCTGGGCTGCCACCTTGACGGCGTTGTACTCCTTGGCGAGGGCGATGATCGGCTCGCGTCCCCCGGCGCGGACGATGCCGGCCCGCACCCGCATGGCTGCACCCATACCGGCGTCCACGGAAGCGGGGAAACGCTCGTCGAGCAGCGCGCGGACCTCCGAGAGCAGGGCGTCGAAGTAGTCCTCGGGGTGCTTGAGCACCTTGCCACCGCCGAGCCGACCGAGCAGCTCCACGCGCAGGAACCGGCGGTAGAAATGGTCCCGACCCTCGCCCGGCTCGGTGTGCGCGTCGACGACGTCGAGCACCTCGCGCAGGTTCGCGTAGTAGACGGCCGGGTCGAAGCGCTTCGACCCCGCGTTGCCCCCGTCCGGGCGACGCAGGTACCGGTAGCAGACGTAGTCGCCGACGATCGTGGCGGTGTCCGCGGCGAAGTAGGCCTTCGCCATGTAGAGCTGGTCCTCGAGGCGGCGGGGACCCTCGGGGTAGCGGATCCCCTTCTCCCGCAGGAAGTCCGCTCGGAACATCTTGTGCGGGGTGAGGCTCTCCATCAACGGGGCGTCGAACACGGTGCACGACGGACGGTGGGAGCGGTAGACCTCGTGGTTGACTCCCCGGAAGTCGCTGATGACCTTGCCGAGGACGACGTCGGCACCGTTGGCGGCACCCAGCGTGTGCATCCGTTCGAGGGCTTCGGGCTCCATCGTGTCGTCCTGGTCGACGAACATGACGTAGTCGCCCTTGGCCTGGTCGGCCCCGGTGTTGCGCGGCTTGCCCGGCCACCCCGAGTTGGGGATCGGGATCACGGTGACCTGCGGGTGCTCGGCCGCCACCGCCTGCAGCTTCGCCAAAGAGTCGTCCGTGGACCCGTCGTCGACGAAGATCAGCTCGAGGTCCTCGGCCGCCATCGTCTGGCCGAGCAGGGACTCGATGCAGGGGTCGATGTAGGGGCCGGGGTTGTAGACCGGCACCACCACGCTCACCTTGACTGGCACTGCATACCCCTCTCGCGGCAGCCGCAGCCGCCGACTCCTAGGCCTGGCTGGGACCGCTCGCAGCGGCGTCGGCGTCCGCGGGCATCTCGTCGTGCGGCTCGGTCTGGTGCATGTCGTCGGCGAGCGCCGCGGTCAGCTCGTGCGAGGAGAACGGGTCGGCGCGGCGGATGTCGATGACGTGGCCGGTCAGGTCGGACACGAGCACGCGCAGCGCCGCGCGGGCGACGGTCTCGGACTCCAGCAGGCTGTCGGCGGGCTCCTGCCCGAAGGCCTTGGTGCGCATGGGCGTCCCGGTGCGCTCGGGGTTGACGCAGTTGACGCGCACGCCCGAGGAGGCCCACTCGTCGGACAGCGCCTGGGTGAGGTTCACCGTGGCGGCCTTGGCCGAGGAGTAGAGGCTGTAGCCGGAGCGCCCACGCGTGTAGGAGCTCGAGGTGAACAGCAGCAGCGCTCCCCCGGACTCGCGCAGGTAGGGGTAGAACTCCTGGGCGATGAGGATCGGCGCGATGTAGTTGACCTCGGTCGCGGCGTAGATGGTCTCCTCGGTCGTCTCCTCGAGCGTCCCGCGGGGCAGCACCCCGGCGGTGTTGACGACGAAGTCGACGCGACCGGTCTCCTCGAGCACCTGCTGGCGGGCGGCCACGATGTCGGAGCGACGCTCGACATGGGTGCGCGTGCCGGAGCGGCTGAACGCCCGCACCGTCGCACCGAACCGCTCGGCGAGGCTGACGATGTCGGCGCCGATGCCGTAGCTGCCGCCGAAGACGACGACGGTCTTGCCGCGCAGCACCTCGCCGAACTCGTCGTCGGTGTGGTCCTGCGGCTGGTCGTGACTGGTCAGCTGGAAGAGCTTGTCGGCGAGGTAGACGTCGATCGGCTCGGTGACCTTCATGTTCCGCTCGTCACCGGCGACGACCGCGATCGGCACGTCGGGCAGGTAGCGCAGCACGACGGTGCAGTCGTCGGTGGCGGTGAAGTTGGGGTCCTTCGACGCCAGCTCGTAGGCCTTGGTGATCACCGACTTCCGGAAGCCCTGGGGTGTCTGGCCGCGGCGCAGCTCCGCACGCTTGAGGACATCGCTGATCTCGTCCTCGTCGGTGACCGAGATGATCGTGTCGGCCGACGGGATCGCGGTGTCGACGGCCTCGTAGGTCTCCAGCGCGGCGACGCAGTCGCGGACGATCCGCTGGCTGAGCAGGGGCCGGACGGCGTCGTGGAACAGGACGTTGCACTCCTCGGCGCCGAGCGCCTGCAGGGCGCGACCGGTGGTGCCGTTGCGGGTGTCGGCACCCTCGAGGATCTGGGTCACCTTGGAGTACCCGCCGTTGGCGACGATGGCCCGCACCGGGTCGAGGTGACCCGGCGTCATCATGATGATGATCTCGTCCACGAGCGGGCTGCTGTCGAGCACCTCGATCGTGTGCTCGATGATCGGCCGTCCGGCGATCTTGATGAGCTGCTTGGGGATGCTGAGCCCCACCCGGCTCCCGACTCCACCGGCAAGGACCACGGCAACCGTGCGCAACGCTGTCACGCGCCAGACCCTATCGCGCGCGGCCACGACCCCGGGCCCACCACCGCCGCCCGCGGGTGTCGACCGCCCCGGCCCGCTACAGGACTGTCGGACCACGGACCCTGCGGGACTGCGCGACCCCACGACGGGAAACCGACCACCGGCCGCCCCTCGTATGCTTCGGCCATGACCTCAGCGCTGCCGTCCCACGTCCGGGACGGGTACCGCTGATGGCTCTCGGCACGACCACCTGGCTCCAGGCCGCTCCTGTCGTCCTGGTCGCCCTCGTCCTGCTCGTCACCCCCGGCGGCGTGGCCGCGCGGCTGGCCGGTGCCCGCTGGAGCACGGCGCTCGCCATCGGTCCGCTGCTCTCGACGTCGGCGATCGTCCTCGGCGGTGTCGTGGCCGGCGTCCTCGGAACGTCGTGGGGTGCGCCGGCACTGGCCGCCGCTCTCGTGGCGCTGCTCGTCGTGGGTGGCGTGGTCGGGCTGGTGCTGAGGTCGCGCCCGGAGCCGGTCGAGGAGGGCCGCCCCGTCGTGCCCCTGCTCGTCGGCACGCTGCTGTCCGCCGTCGTCGTCACCGTCTCGGTCGTCTGGGCGACCGGTCGCCCGACGGCCTTCCCGCAGAGCCCCGACACCATCTACCACCTCGGCACGGTCCGCTGGATGCTCGATGAGCAGGACGTCTCGACGCTGCACGCAGGAGGGTTCGCGTCCGTCTCCGGCACCGGCTTCTACCCCGCAGCCTTCCACGCGGTCGTCACGACGGTGGCCCAGCTCACCGGTGCCTCCCCGGTCGTCGCGACCTCGGCCGTGGTGCTCGCGGTGTCGGCCGTGGTCTGGCCGCTCGGCCTGCTGCTCCTCGCCCGCAAGGTCGTCGGTGGCGGGTGGGGCCCGAGCCTCGCGACCGCCCTGGCGGCCGTCGCCTTCTCCGGCTTTCCCTACTGGTTGATGGGGTATGGCGTGCTGTGGCCCAACCTCTTCGGCCAGGCCCTGCTGCCGGCCGCCCTGGCCCTGCTCCTCGCCGTGGTCGACGGCCCACGCCGCGCCCGCTCGCTGGTCCTGGGACTCCTGTCGCTGCCGGGGCTGGCGGTCGCCCACCCGAACGCCCTCATCGCCTTCGTCCTCATCGGCACGGTGGTCGTCGTGCTGGGCCTGCTCTCCCAGGCGTGGCGGCTGCGGCGCTCGCGGCGCTGGGCGGCGGTCGGCACTGCAACGGCGGCCCTGCTCACCCTGCTCGCGCTGGGCGCGGTCTGGGCCGTCATGACGACGGTCTCGGTGGGGATGCGCGAGTCCAACCCCGAGGGCCCCGAGATGACCGTGGCCGAGGGCGTCGTCGACGTCCTGTTCCAAGCCCCGCGCGCAGTGCCCCCGGCGTGGGTGGCCGGCTCCCTGGTGCTCGTGGGTCTCCTCGTCCTGCTCGCCCGCCGCCGCCACCTCTGGGTCGTGCTCGCCCACCTCATGGTCACCAGCCTGTATGTCGCCGTCGTCCTCGTCGACTCCCCGGCGACGCGTTTGCTCACCTGGCCCTGGTACAACAACAGCCCGCGACTCGGCGCCCTCATGGTGCTCACCGCCGCCCTGCTCACCGCCGTGACGCTGACCGAGCTCGGGGCGCTGCTGGCCCGGCTCGTGGCGCGGCGCTCTTCCGACCCGACCCCGCTGAGCGCCGCTGCCGGCGGCACCGGGCCCGTCCCGACGCCGACGGCCGGTCCCGCCCGCTCGTTCGCTGCGGCCGCCGCGGTCGCGGTCACCTTCGCCGTGGCCACCGCAGGCCTTGGCGTCGGCGCCCACCGACAGGTCATCGAGGAGTACTTCGCCGTGCCGGCCGAGGATGGCTGGGCGAGTGAGGCGGACCTGCAGGCCCTGAGGACGTTGGGCGCCCGCGTCCCGGCCGGCGAGGTCGTCGCGGCTAACCCGTGGAAGGGCGGCAGCTACCTCTACCTCACCAGCGACCGCCGGATGCTCTTCCCCACCGAGAAGGCGTGGGCCGTCGGTGACCGCGAGCTCCTCGGCGCCGACCTCGACCGGGCTGCCGAGGACCCGGCGGTGTGCGAGGCCGCCCGCCGCCAGGACGTCGGCTGGGTGCTCACCGGGGGCAGCTCGATGACGGACAGCACGGCGCAGGAACGCCGCTACGCCGGGGTGGACGGGGTCGGGGACGCCGCCGGGTTCTCCCTCGTCGACCGCGCGGGCGACTACGCGCTGTACCGGCTCGACGCGTGCACCACCGGCTGAGCCGCGTTCAGCTCTCGAGGGCAGCCGCCAGCGCCGCCTCGAAGCGTCGCGTCGCGGCACCGGGGCTGACGTCCCCGAAGTAGTGGGCGACGAGGTCGTCCCAGCCGGGCGGCATACCGGCGAGGACCGCACGCAACCGCTCGGCGACGTCCGGCGCCTCGTCCGCGGACAGGCGCGGGACGAGCTCGAGCAGGGGTGAGGTGGGGGTCGTCGTACGCGCGTCGGCGGGCACCGTCACGAGCATGGGACGACCCGTGGCCAGCCAGTCGTAGGCCACCGCGGACGGGTCGGTGAGGCAGACGTCGGCAAAGGTGAGCTGCCAGCCGTAGGGCCCAGCGTCGACGACGTGGTCGGTGCCCTCGAGCAGCGCGCGGACCTCGCGGTCGGCGGCGCGGTAGCTCGGTGACGTCGTGCCCGCGCGAGGGTGGGGCCGGTAGATGACGCGGAAACCGCCGTCGGACACCAGCGCCCGGACCACGGACGCACCGTGCGAGGCCACCGAGCCGTACGCCATCCGCGGGCGGTCGCCCTCCCACGTCGGGGCATAGAGCACCCGGACCCGGTCGTCGCGCGGCCAGTCGGGGGCACCCTCACGCACGTGGTCCAGCTGGGGCCGGCCCACCATGGGAGCCCGGGCCGCGGCGTCGAACCCGCGCAGCGCCCGGCTCAGCCGCTCGCGTCCGGCCGGACCGGCGACGAACACCTGGTCGTAGGCCTTGTTCTGGTTGGAGACGCTGGAGTCCTTGTCGCTCTCGCCGTGGCCGAGGTAGATGTGCACCGGCTCGGCGAAGCGCAGCATGCGGAAGTTGCGCTCGAGGTGGTTGACGTAGAGGACGGCGCGGGCGCCGGCGTCGACGAGGGCCTCGAGGTCCGGCGCGCCCCGCGTCAGGCGGACCGGAAGGCTCGTCGCCGCCAGCGCGGCGCGGGCCCCGTCGGGTCGGGTGCACGCGATGACCAAGGGGTACGACGCGTGCAGGGACTCCAGCACCGGCAGCCAGTCGGCGAGCTGGTAGAGCTCTGTCGGGCCCCCGGCGAAGAACACCACGACCGGGGCGTCGGGCAGCGGGTCACGGTCGCGGGCGGTGGCCGCCACCGAGGAGGCCCGCAGGTAGTTCGACGCCTGGACGCCGAGCGTGCGCGCCACGTGGGCCACCCTGCTCATCGCACCAGTCCCCTTCTCCGTCGACGGCACCCGGCGTCCTCGCGGCCGAGGCGAAAGCATACGCGGCGCCATCCCCACGACCCCGCCACGCCGCGCCTGCGGGACGCGCGCGGGGTGGCCGCCCCACCGACGTCCGACGGGTAGCCTGACCTCTCCCCGCCCCCTTCCCGAGAGCCGACCTGCCGATGACCTCCGACGCCCCCCTCCCCCCGGACGGGCGAGACGTCGGGTCGTTCAGCACACCGCACCCGAAGGTCTCCTACGTCATCCCCGTCCTCAATGACGCGGATGCCCTGCGCCCGGCCATCGACGCGGTCCTGCGGCAGGACTACGACGGGGAGCAGGAGGTCGTCATCGCGGTCGCCCCGTCGCACGACGGCTCGCGCGAGATCGCCGACGAACGCGCGCGCGTCGACTCGCGGGTGGTCGTCGTCGACAACCCCGACGTGCACATCCCCGCGGGCATGAACCGCGCCGTCGCGGTCGCCACCGGCGAGGTCGTCGTCCGGGTCGACGCGCACTCCGAGCTCCCCGAGGGCTACACCCGCCGCATGGTCGACGTGCTCGCCACGACCGGCGCGGTCAACGTCGGCGGGGTCATGCACGCGCAGGGTCGCAGCCCCGTGCAGTCGTCCGTCGCCCGCGCCTACAACAGCGGCCTCGGCCTCGGCGGCGGCTCGTACCACTCGGGCGTCGAGACCGGCCCCGGCGAGTCCGCCTACCTGGGCGTCTTCCGTCGCTCGTTCGTCGACCGCCTCGGCTGGTACGACACGACGATCCGCCGCGGCGAGGACTACGAGCTCAACCAGCGGATCCTCGGTGCCGGGGGCGTGATCTGGTTCGTCCCCGACGTGCGCGTCACCTACTGGCCGCGGGAGAGCTGGGCGTCGTTGGTGCGCCAGATGTACGCCACCGGGGTGTGGCGCGGCGAGCTCGTCCGCCGTCGGACCCCGATGTCCTACCGGTATGCCGCCGCGCCGCTGCTGGTCCTCGGCCTCGCCTCGAGCCTGGCCGTGGGGGTGGCCCAGCTCGCCGGTGCGCCCGCCGTGCCCTGGGCCGTCGTGCACCTGGCCCCGGCGGCGTATGCCGCGTTCCTCGGCTACGCCGCCGCGACCCTGGGTGGGCACGGACTGGTCGAACGCGCCCGCGACGCAGGGATCATCGCGACGATCCACCTCACGTGGGGGGCCGGGTTCCTGCGCGGGGTGGCGCTCGGCGCCGGTGACACCGTGGACCGCTCGCGCGTCATCGACGGCGAAGAGCTCCCGCCGCCACCAGCCGGTCGACGGTCCGCCGCGCCGCGCCGCCGTCGTCGAGCGGGTTGAACTCGGCCCGCCACGCGGCATACCGCTGCGCCCACCGGTCCTGCGCCCCGGCGGCACCGAGCACGGCCTCGACGCACTGCTCCGTGCTCTCGACCAGCGGGCCGGGAGCCCGGGCCCCAAGGTCCCAGTAGAAGCCGCGGGTCCGCGTGCGGTACTCCTCCTGGTCGGGGACGAAGAAGACCATCGGGCGGCCCGAGGCGCTGAAGTCGAACATCACCGACGAGTAGTCGGTGACGAGCACGTCGGCCGTCGCGAGCAGGGGGCTGACGTCGGGGTAGCGGGTCACGTCCAGCACCCGCTCCCCCAGCGCGGACTCCCGCTCCGCCATGGTGCGGGCGTGGCCGCGGACCAGCACCGTCCAGTCCGGGCCGAGTCCTGCGGCGAAGGCGGCCACGTCGAGCAGGACCGGGGCCGCGAGGGCGCCGTCGCGCCAGGTCGGGGCGTAGAGGACGACATGGGGGGTGCGGATGCCCAGCTCCTCGCGCACCACGGGGTCAGTGCCCGACCGGCTGCGGGCGACGACGTCGTTGCGGGGGTAGCCCTCGACCCACAGCGGGCGGGCCACGGCGTAGGCACGCCGCAGGACCGACGCGGCGGCCGGGCCCTGTGCCAACATCGCCGACCAGCGGGTGGACTGCTTGACGACCGCGGCCATCGCGCGCGGCGACAGGTCGCGCCGGCCCAGGGCGATGCGCTTGAGCGGGGTGCCGTGCCAGGTCTGCAGCACGAACTGGTCGCGCCGGGGCCGCCACGCGTCCTCGATCCAGTCGTTGACCACAAGCAGGTCCGCGGCGTCCCTGGCACGGGAATGCTCCGGGGTGCCCACGACGACCGCGCGGGCTCCCGACGGGACGACGACCGTCTCGTCCACGACCGACCAGATGCGCTCGACCTGTGGCGCACGGGCGGCGAGCTCGCGGTCGATCGCGGCGGGGTTGCACGAGGCGTTGCGTCCGTTGAAGCTCTCGAAGAAGACCAGACCCCGCAGCTCGTCGTCGGCCTCGCGGCGTGCGGTGGGCGGCAGCACCTGGTGGGCGTTCCCCGCGGCAGCCCGGACGCCCTGCTCGAGCTCGAGGACTCGGTCCACCACGCGCGCCGCCGAGCGGCCGTCGCGGTGCTCGTGGTGGCGCTCGACCAGCGCGGCCGAGTGCGCGCGGGCGACGTCCCGCGCCGACCCCGGGGCCAGCACGGCGTCGAGGCGGTGCAGCACCTGCGACCAGGACCGCTCCACGCGGCCGCCGCTGGTCACCTCGTAGGGCTCGTAGAGGCCGTGCCGCCGGGCGTAGTCCTCGACGTCCGGGGCGAAGAAGACCACCGGCCCACCGGTGACGGCGAAGTCGACGACGGCCGACGAGTAGTCGGTGACGAGGACGTCGGCGGCCCACAGGACGGCCATGAGCTCGGGCTCGGCCGCGGCGGTGAGGAGCCGGACGGTGTCCCCGTCCGCGACGTAGTCACCGACTCCGAGGGGGTGGGGCCGCACGACGAGCACGGCGTCGTGCGCCCGGAGCCAGTCCGCGAGCGCGGTGCGCTCGTCCGGGTCGGGGACCACGGGGTCGGCGCGGCCGTCGCGCCAGGTCGGGGCGAAGAGGACCACCGTGCGGTCGCCGAGCGGACCCACCGCCGCCTCGAGCCGGGCCCGGGCGGCCAGCCGACGGTCCTCGGCCGAGCCGGCGAAGAGCACGTCGGTGCGGGGCTCGCCCAGGACCTGCACCCGACCGTCCGCGAGGCCGAACGCGCTCTGCAGGCGGGGCGCCACCTCCGGGGAGGACGCCGGCAGCAGGCTGATGCGCGAGGTCCCCCGCCGGTACATCCGGCGGGTCAGCTCCCGCGCAGGACCCCACCCGCCGACGACGGGCAGCTGGAGGGCGGCGGGGCTGTCGAGGTGCATCCGCTTCAGCGGGCTGCCGTGCCAGAGGTTGACGAGCACCGCACCCCGGCTGCCGAACCGGCTCGCGTCCCCGAAGCCGTGCGTGACCACGACGACCCCCGCACGCAGCGCCGCCCAGAACGCGCGCCACGACCCGTGCCGCAGGGCCACCGCCCCGAGGGCACGGGCGTCCCGGGCCTCCCCGTCGGTGCGGGCGAGCCAGGTCACCCGGGGTGCGTCGGCGCGGGACAGCGCCTCGACCACGAGGGCCCGGGCGCCGTCGTGCACGCCGAACGCGCTCCCCACGACCCACCGGCCCGGCCTCCTAGGGACAACCCTGGAGAGCAGGTCGCCGACGAGGTACTGCGGCAGGGCCACCAGCTTCGCGGCGTTGGTGCGGGCGAAGGCATTGGTGGGCACCGGGCGATTATCGCCCAAGAGGCAGGTCAGGGTGCGGCGGAGCAGACCGACGACAGGTCGCCCTCCGCGGCGTTGCCGGCGGCCTTGGCCGGGTCCTGCACGGAGGTTCCCGGCTGCGGGGACGGCGCGGTGGATCCTGACGTCGACGCCGTGGACCCGGCGCCCGTGCCGCTCTTGACGGCCTTCGCGGTCTTGGTCGCCTTGTCGCTCTTCGTCGACTTGGCGGCCTTCTCCGAGGCCGAGATGGTCGAGGCGACCGTGCGGGTGACGACGGACGGGTCGTAGTCCCACGGCTTGATCAGCGGCGGGACGAAGTTGACGCTGCGGATCTTGTGGGTGCGCGCCTTCATCGCGAGGTCGGCGAACCGGCCGAGCTCGGACTGCGGCAGGTCGGTCTGGATCAGGCCCGAGCTCGCCGACGCGAGCTTCTGGAATCGCAGCAGCACGGTCTGCGGGTCGAGCTGGGCCGACATCGCGGTGAGGACGCAGCGCTGGCGGGCCATCCGCTCGTAGTTCGTCGAACCCTGCCTGGACCGGGCGTACCAGAGGGCGTGGTAGCCGTCCATGTGCTGGGTGCCCGGCTCGATCCAACCCAGGATCGGCGAGGAGCCGCCACCGATCGGGGTGCGGTAGCGCACCGTGATGTCGAGGCCGCCGACGGCGTCGACCATCTTGCGGAAGCCCTTGAGGTCGACCATGACGTAGTACTGGATGCTCAACCCGCTCAGCGCCTCGACGGCCTCACGGGTGGCGAGCACGCCCGGGTTGGCCGTGCCGGGCGGGAACAGCGCGGCGTGGTCCTGGGCCCAGGTGTACAGGCCGTTGAGCAGGCACTCGTCGCCGCAGTTCCAGCCCTCCGGCATGAGCCGGGCCATCGTCGAGCCCGGGCGGAAGTCGATGTTCTCGGTGTCGCGCGAGAAGCCGAACGTCACCGGGGCGCCGGTCTCGGCATCGATGCTGACGAGCTGGATGCTGTCGGGACGCGTGCCCACGCGGTTCTTGCCGGTGTCGGCGCCGAGCAGCAGGACGTTGTAGCGGCCGTCGACGGCACCGACGGCCTCGCCGTCGGAGAACAACGCCCCCAGGGCGTCCTTGCCGGCACTGACGCTGGTCGCGGCATACACGAGGCCACCGGAGGTGAGCACGAGCATCACGGCGGTGACGGCGGTGAGCGCACGGCGGGCCCGGATGACGAGGCTGCTCGGGCGGCCGAGCCGCCAGGCGTCGACGAAGAGCAGGGCCCAGAGCCCGGCGAAGCCGAGGATCACCCACTCCACCGCGCCCAGCACCCAGCCCTGGCCGAGCAGGCCGATCGCGAACGAGTGGCTGGCGAGGAACACCAGGCCGAGCAGGGCCACGAGCCCGATCAGCGACAGCCAGACGCGGACGGCGAAACGGCCGAGCCGTCGGTTCCCGGCGACGATCTGGGCGCTGCCGGGCAGCAGGAGGGTGAGCAGCACGAGGGTGAACGCGCGACGTCGACGCATGCCCGAGCTGAGGACGTCGGCATCGGCGAGGGTGCGGTGTGCGCGGCCTGAGACGTACACGCCGGCCTCGTCGTCCACGGTGGACGGGGCGGAGGTACGGCTCATGGTGGACCAGTATGCGGTGGTGCCACCGGGATTGGTGTGACGCGTGTGATTCTCCGAGTGTCGGGCCGTGACCGGCTGGATCCTCCCCCTTTCGGCCTGTCTGTCCGGCAGGTTCAGGCCCCCCGGGCCGCGTCGTTTTGCCACTCCCGCACCCGGAAGCGGACACTGGCCGGATGAGTGGACGCCACACCGGGCCGGACGACGCACGCCCGATCCCGCAGCGCGGTGACGCCGACCCCACTGCGACGTGGGAGGACGACCCCGACGACGTGTACGTCGTCGACGTGCGCGGCCGCAAGCAGGGCCGCGGCAGGACGGCAGGCAGCGCCGCAGGCGCGGGCGCGACCGCAGCAGGGTCCGGTCAGGCGGCCACCACGCGGGACGCCCGCGCCACCGACCGGTCACCCCGGACCCCGCGGCGTGCCGCCACCGCCCCGCCTGCGGCACCGCCGGCCGCTCCCCGCGGGACGCAGCCGCGCGAACCCCGAGAGCCGCGGCGTCGCCGCCGCCCGGTGGTCCTGCTGGTGGCCCTGGTCGTCCTCGGCTGGCTGGCGTTCATGGTCCTCACGCCCCTGCACGCGTGGAACTCCGTCACCAAGGTCGACACCGCTCCGGAAGGCGTGCGGCCGCCACAGAGCAAGGGGTACAACTACCTGCTCGTCGGCTCCGACAGCCGCGAGGGCCTCACCGCCGCCCAGCGCAAGGAGCTCACCACCGGCAGCGCCGCCGGGCGGCGCACCGACTCGATCATCCTCGTCCACGTGCCCGCCGGCGGCGGCAAGCCGGCGATGATCTCGCTCCCCCGCGACAGCTACGTGCCGATCCCCGGCAACGGCAGCAACAAGATCAACGCGGCGTTCGCGTTCGGCGGGCCGAACCTGCTCGTCGAGACCGTGGAACAGGTCACCGACCTGCGGATCGACGGCTACGTCGAGATCGGGTTCGCCGGGTTCGCCTCGGTCGTCGACAGCGTCGGCGGGGTCGACATCTGCGTGAAGTTCGACATGAATGACAAGAAGGCAGGCATCAACCTCAAGAAGGGGTGCCAGGTCCTCGACGGCAAGAACGCCCTCGGCTACGTCCGCGCCCGCTACTCCGACCCGCGCGGCGACATCGGACGCGCCGAGCGCCAGCGCCAGTTCCTCGCCGCCATCATGAAGAAGGCGCTCACGCCGTCGACGGTGCTCGTCCCCACCCGCTACTGGAGCTTCACGCACGCGTCTGCACAGGGGCTCATCGTCGGCGAGGACACCTCGATGCGTGACGCGAGCCGGGTGCTCCTCGCGATGCGCGCGGTGTCCAACGACCAAGGCCTGAGCCTCGTCGTCCCGCTGCAGAGCCTGAACTACCAGACCGCCGCGGGGAGCGCCGTCAAGTGGGACACCGAGCGGGCCAAGGCCCTGTTCACCACGCTGCGCGAGGACCAGCCGCTGGAGACGCCCCCGCCCGGCACGGACGGCAAGCCCTCAGGCGGCTGAGTCACCGGGAGCGGCGCTCCGCCAGCTGTTGCCACTGCTCCCTGGTGACCTCGAACCGGTAGCCCCCGAGCTCGGCGCCCTCGACCCCCTGCATGTCCTCGGGAGTGGGGACCGACGCAACGACGGACATGCCGACCTTCGTCATCACCTGCTGGGAGGCGACGTTGAGCGCCATGGTCTCGCCCCAGACGGTGTGGACGCCGAGCTCGGAGAAACCCTTGTCCACCAAGGCTTCCGACAGCTCGGTCGCATACCCCTTGCCCCACGCGTCCCGGCGCAGCCGGTAGCCGAGCTCGACCTCGTCGAGCGGCCCCTCGCGCTCGGGACGCAGGCAGAACCAGCCGATGAAGTCGTCGGACGCCTTCTCGTACCCCGCGAACAGCCCGAACCGTCCGTCCCACCGCTCATAGGCGGCGAGCAGGTTCGGGATCACCTGGTCGCGGACCTCGTCGTCCGTCATCGACGGCTCGCCGCCGGTGAGGAACCGCATCACGGCGGGGTCGCTGTCCAGCTCGATCAGCAGGTCGGCATCGTCCGCGGTGAACTGTCGCAGCACGAGCCGCCGGCTCACGACGTACTCGGTCATGGCGCAAGCATGGGGCCGTGGACCGCTCGCGCCAACCGGGTTTTTCCAGGACTATCCCACGACTACCCGAGGAGCTGGCGGGCCATCACCACGCGCTGGACCTGGTTGGTCCCTTCGTAGATCTGGGTGATCTTGGCGTCGCGCATCATCCGCTCGAGCGGGAAGTCGCGGACGTACCCCGCCCCGCCGAGCAGCTGGACCGCGTCGGTCGTCACCTGCATGGCGACGTCGGAGGCGTAGCACTTGGCAGCCGCACCGAAGAACGGCAGGTCCTTGTCACCACGCTCGGACTTGGCAGCCGCGACGTACACCATCTGGCGGGCGGCCTCCACGGCCATCGCCATGTCGGCGAGCATGAACTGGATGCCCTGGAACTCGGCGATGTGCTTGCCGAACTGCTTGCGCTCCTTGACGTAGCCGATGGCGAAGTCGAGCGCGCCCTGGGCGATGCCGACGGCCTGGGCGCCGATGGTGACGCGGGTGTGGTCGAGGGTGCGCAGCGCGATCTTGAGGCCCTCGCCCTCGGCGCCGACGATGCGGTCGCCGGGGATGCGGACGTTGTCGAAGTGCAGCTCGCGCGTCGGGCTGCCCTTGATGCCGAGCTTGCGCTCCTTCTCACCGAAGGTGAAGCCCTCGTCGGACTTCTCGACGACGAACGCGCTGACGTTGGCGCCGCGACGTCCGTCGGGGTCGGTGACCGCGAGGACCGTGTAGTACTCGGACACACCGGCGTTGGTGATCCACGACTTCTGGCCGTTGAGGATCCAGTCGTCGCCGTCGCGCTTCGCACGGCACTTCATCGCCGCGGTGTCGGAGCCGGCTTCGCGCTCGGACAGTCCGTAGGAGAACGTCGTCCGTCCCTCGGCGAGCGGCGTGAGGTAGCGCTTCTTCACGTCGTCGTTCGCAGCGAGGATCAGCGGCATCGTGCCGAGCTTGTTGACGGCCGGGATGAGCGAGGCGGACGCGTCGACGCGCGCGACCTCCTCGATGACGATGCAGGTGGCGAGCGCGTCAGCGCCGACACCGCCGTACTCCTCGGCGATGTGCGGGGCGAAGAAGTCCGACGCCACGAGGGCGTCGTGCGCCTCCTGCGGGTAGCGCGCCTCCTCGTCGACGGCGGCCGCGTAGGGCGCGATCTTGTCCTCGGAGACCGCACGCACCGCGTCACGCAGCGCCTCGTGGTCCTCGGAGATCCGGAAGAGGTCGAAGTCGGGGTTCCCTGTGCTCACGGGGTCAGGTTACCCGCTGGTATGGCGCCGGGGGCAGCCCCCGGACGTGGGGTGCGCCATACGAGGTGGGGATGCGGACGGGGGCGGAGCGCCTCGGCGCCCCGCCCCCGTTCCCGAACGGCCGGACCGTCCGCCTGACCGTCTGCCTCAGCGGCGGCCGAGGTGCCAGAGGTGACCGTGCTCCTGCTTGTCGACGAGCTCGGGCAGCACCTCGTTCTCGAACAGCGCGATGCCGCTGGTGTCGTAGGCGGCCTCGGCGAAGTAGGTGATCGCGTAGGTCATGCCCTGCTTCTCCAAGCGCTTGAGGGTCTCGATGATCTGCTCGGGCGTGCCCACGGCCGGGCCGCTCGCCGCAGCCTTGACCTGGTCGTCGGCCTTCTCCGGGGTGAGGCCGGCGCGCAGGTACTGCTCGCGGATCCACTCCAGGCGCTGCTGCACCTCGCGGTCGTCGCGACCGATGACGACGTTGTAGTTGGCGCTGCGGACGATCTGGCCGAAGTCGCGCCCGAGGTCGTCGCAGTGTCCCTTGAGGATCTCGCTCTTGTGCGCGAAGCCCTCGGGGCTGCCGTCGAAGTTCGTGTAGTCGGCGTACTGCGCCGCGATCCGCAGGGTCTTCTTCTCACCGCCACCGGCGATCCACATGGGGATGCCGTTGTCCTTGGAGCCGGGGACCGAGGTGCCCTGGAGGGGCTGCGGGCGGCACAGGGCGCCGTCCACCTGGTAGTGCTCGCCCTCGAAGGTCGCCGACCCCGTGGTCCACATCTGGCGGAAGATCTCCACGCCCTCCTCGAGGCGCTTGATGCGCTCCCCGGCGCGCGGGAACCCGTAGCCGTAGGCCAGCCACTCGTGCTCGTACCAGCCGGCGCCGATGCCCATCTCGACCCGTCCCTCGGAGACGATGTCGACGGTCGCCGCGACCTTGGCGAGGTAGGCAGGGTCGCGGTAGCTCATGCAGGTGCACATCTGGCCGAGGCGCACGCGGCCGGTGACCGCGGCGAACGCGGCCATCAGGGTCCACGCCTCGTGGGTGGCCTCCTCGCTGGGCTCGGGCACGGTGTGGAAGTGGTCGTAGACCCAGATCGACGTCCAGTCCTCGTTCGCATCGGCCCGGCGGGCGAGCCCGGCCATGACGCCCCAGTGCTGGGAGGGGTCGATGCCGACGAGGTCCATCCGCCAGCCCTGCGGGACGAACAGTCCGAACTTCATGGCGCTCCTGGGGGTAGTGGTGGCACAGCCACGCCAACCCTAACGGGGCCGGGGCGGACCACCCCGGGGAGATACAGTTCCGGGCGTGAAGATCCTCTCCGTCGTCGGCGCCCGGCCGCAGTTCGTCAAGCTGGCCCCCATCGCCGACGCCCTCCGCGCCGAGGGCCACGAGCACGTCATCGTGCACACCGGCCAGCACTACGACGTCAACATGTCGGACGTCTTCTTCCAGGACCTCGGCATCCCGGCACCGGACGTCCACCTGGCCATCGGGTCCGCCTCGCACGGGCGGCAGACCGGCGCGATGCTCGCCGCGATGGACGAGGTGCTCGAGCAGCACTCCCCCGACTGGGTGCTCGTCTACGGCGACACCAACTCGACCGTCGCCGGCGCGCTGAGCGCCGTGAAGATGGGGATCCCGCTGGCCCACCTCGAGGCGGGTCTGCGGTCGTTCAACCGGAAGATGCCCGAGGAGCACAACCGCGTCCTCACCGACCACGCCGCCGACCTGTGCCTCGCGCCCACGGACGTGGCCATGGACCACCTGCGGCGCGAGGGCCTGGCCGCCAGCAGCGTCCTGGTCGGCGACGTCATGACCGACGTGCTGCTCAAGGTTCGCGACCTCGTCCAGGACCAGGCGCCCCAGCTGCCCGAGGGCGTCCACGCCGACCAGCCGTACCACCTGGCCACGCTGCACCGTGCCGAGAACACCGACGACCCCGCCCGTCTGGGCGCCATCGTCGCGGCGCTGGCCGAGGTCGAGCACCCCGTCGTCCTGCTCGCCCACCCCCGGCTGCGCCAGCGGGCCGGCGAGCAGGGGATCACCTTGGAGCAGGGGTCCATCCGCGTCGCGGACCCGCTGCCCTACCCCGCGCTGATCCGGGCCGCGATGTCGGCCGCCGGCGTCATCACCGACTCCGGTGGCCTCCAGAAGGAGGCCTTCCTCCTGCGGGTCCCGTGCACGACGGTGCGGACCGAGACCGAGTGGACCGAGACCGTGGACCTGGGTTGGAACGCCCTGGCCGGCGATCCCGCCCGGCTCACCGAGGTGGTCGCTCGGCCGGCCCCGAGCGCGACGTCAGAGCAGCCGTACGGCGACGGTCACGCCGCCGGTCGCGCGGTCGCGGCTATCGCCGCTGCAGGACGTCACTGACCGAGCTGACCGCGTGGCGCGCGGACGACGCCAGCGAGGCGTGGTCGGCCGTCCAGGACACGAGGTGCTCCGAGGTCGGCCGCTCCGGGGCGGCCGGGTCGAGCGCGGTCGCGAGCGCTGCCGCCACGTCGGCCACCTCGTAGCCGGGGGCCCACCCCAGCTGCTCCTCGGTGACGAGCTCGTGGCTGGCCCCCTGTCCGGCGAAGACGACCGGCGTCCCGCAGGCCGTGGCGGCGTAGATCTTGGTGGGCTTGGCGAAGTCGTAGCCCATGCCGGGCTTGATGGAGACGAGGGCGGCCCGCGCTCCCCGCAGCATCGCCGCTGCCTCGGCCGGGGGCACCACGCCACGGAAGTCGACGGTGCCCGGCTCGAGCTCGGCCGCGAGGCGCTTGAGGTGCGGCAGGTCGCTGCCCTGACCGAGGAACACCATCCGCGCCCCGGGGTGGGTCTCGTGGAGGACGGCGAGCGCGCGCAGGAAGACGTCGGCGCCCTGCCACTCCGACATCGTGCCGGTGTAGACGAAGTACGGGACCTCGGCCTCGCTGACCTCGCCGTCGGGGGTGAAGACCGTCGTGTCGACGCCGTTGCCGACCACCACGACACGCTGCGGGTCCACGCCGAGGTGGGTCAGCTGGTCCGCGACCCCCGTGGAGACGGCCAGCACGACGGACGCGCCCCGCAGCACCCAGGACTCCACCCGCCGCAGCCCGGCGACGAGCAGGGCCGGGGCGTTGGTGGAGGCGGCCGCGTCGGACCAGACGTCGGCGGCGTAGTAGACGTAGGGCACGCGCTGGAGCGTGCAGACCAGCCGGACGACGAGGCCCGTCGTGGGCGGCGGCTCGCAGACCACCAGCGCAGGTCGGCGCCGGACCAGCAGCCGCAGCGCGGCGGGGACGTCGAAGCTGAGGTACTGCACGTAGCCGCGGACGTTGCCGTTCTCGTCGCGCAGGACCGGCCACCGGCTCACGCGCAGGCCGCCGTCGTCGATGCGCGGCGAGCCCTGGGGCCTGGTCGTGACGACCTCGACGCGGTGTCCGCGCTCGAGGAACGCCTCGGCCAGGACCCTCAACCGGAAGGCCGCAGCGCCCACCTCCGGGGCGAACAGACGACTGACGACGCGCACGGTGAGCTGGGGCACAGGCGGTAGGTTACCGCCGTGAAGATCCTCGTCCTGACCACGTGGTACCCGTCGGTCAGTGACCCGGTCCGGGCCGTCTTCGTCCGCCGCCACGCCCAGGCCCTGGCCCTGCACCACGACGTCACCCTGGTCCATCTCGCACCCGCGGGCACCGTGCCGGTGGCCCATTCCGGGGAGGGGCGGCTGCGCGTCGAGCACGCCGACTCGGCCCTCACCGCACCGCGCGAGCTGCTCCTCGGGCTGCGCGGGGCGCGCCGCCGGGTCCGCCGCGAGCGGCCGGACGTGGTGCACACGATGGGCTTCTCGTCGCTGCTCTTCGGCGCCGTCGCCGCCGGCCGCACCCCGTGGGTGCACACCGAGCACTGGTCGGGGGTGACCGAGCCGCGCTCCGCGGGCCCGATGTGGTTCCGTGCCCGCAGCGCCCGCAACGTGCTGCGCCTGCCGCGCGCCGTGACGGTGGTCAGCTCCGACATGGCCGACAGCGTCCGCGCATTCGCCCGTCGCAGGGCGGTCCACGTCGTCGGGAACGTCGTCGCCCCGGCCACCCCCCAGCCCCGACCGGTCACCGACGACTTCCGGTTGCTGGCGGTCGGCGGGCTGAACGCGATCAAGGACCCGGTGGTGGCGGTGCGCACCGTCCGCGTCCTGCTGGACCGCGGCCACGACGCCCGGCTGCGCTGGGTCGGCAGCGGCCCCCTCGCCGCCGACGTCGAACGCGCTGCCGCCGACCTCGGGATCGCCGAGCGGGTCGAGCTGGTGGGGGCGGTCGACCCGGCTGACCTCGCCGAGCATCACTCCTGGAGCACGGAGTTCCTCCTGCCCACCCGTCACGAGACCTTCTGCGTCGCAGCCGCCGAGGCGCTCGCGCACGGTCGTCCGGTCGTGCTCGGGGCGCGCGGCGGCCAGCGCGACTTCGTCACCCCCGACGTCGGGGCCCTCGTGGCGACGCGCGACCCCGAGGACTTCGCGGACGCCGTGCTCGACGTGCGTTCACGCCTGGGCCAGCAGCCGCCGTCGGTGTTCGCGGCCGGGATCGAGCGCGACTACAGCGCGCCGGCGATCGCGGCGCGGTTCGACGAGGTGTATGCCGCCGTCCCCGGCCTGCGCCCCTGACCACGACCGACCGCGCCCGACCGCCCCCTTCCGAGCAGAGCACCGACCGCGCACTGCGGTCAGCCGCGACGGCGCACGAGGTCTGCGGTGGTCCGCACGTCGGGCCAGGACAGCGCGAGCCACCCCAGCCCGAACGCCACGGCCAGCCCGATCTGGGTCGGCACCCCGAGCTCGCGCGACTGCTCCCACCAGCACAGCAGCCCGGCGACGACGCCCGCGAGCACCAGGCGTCCCCACATCCAGCCCCAGTGCAGCCGCTCGAGCCGCCACGCGATGACGGCGGGGACGACGGCCATGACGAGGGAGCCGAGCAGGTAGCCCACGGCCACCGCCATGACGCCGAACGCCGACACCGTGGTCAACCAGGCGATCAGGCCCACGCACGCCCCGGCGATGCTGGCGACCAGCACCTTGCGGGCGTGCTCCTGCTCGCGGGTGAGCAACGTGTTCGTGGCCCCGATGACGACGTTGAGGACCATCACCGCCACGAGCAGGACCGGCAGGATCGCCGCAGCCTCCTCGAACTCGGCCCGCGGGAAGAACAGCCGGATCAGCGCCGGGCTCAGCAGCATGAGCGGGCCGAAGGTCCCCATGCTGATGACGACCAGGGCCCGGGTCGACAGGTCGGTCTGGCGTCGCACGCCCTCGTGGTCGCCGCGGCCGTACGCTGCGGACAGGCTGGGGAACAGGACGAGGCTGAGGGACCGCGAGACCAGGGAGGCGGGCGTCGCCAGGGCCAGCGCCGCTGCATACGCACCGGCGCCCGAGGCGTCGAAGAACCGGGCCACCACCATGGAGAGCTGGAGGAACCCGCCCACGGCGACGCCGTTGGCCAGGGTGAGCAGGACGAAGCCGTTGATCTCCTTGACCAGCGCGGGGTCCAGCGATCCGCGCACGCGCCCGGGCAGGTTCGCGGCGACGTACACGCCGTACCCGATGATCAGCGGGACCAGGACGAGGTCCTGCGCCCTCCCCCACAGCACGAGCGCGAGCGCGGCCAGCGAGATGGCGGAGGAGACGATGTCCCACACCGTTGCCCGCGGCACCTGCCCGGCGCCGAAGAGGACGCCGCGCAGGAACATGTAGCCCGAGTAGACGATGACGAGCGCACCGGTCAGGAGGCCCTGCCGCCAGTCGAGGTCCAGCAGCCACGGCGCGGACAGCGCGGCCCCGGCGCCGAGGAGCAGTGCCGCGACCGCGGTCCGGCGCACGAGGTGCGCGGTGATGGCCTCGGCGAGGCGCAGGTCGCCGGCGCCGCGGGCGCGCGCCACGAACTTGGTGGCGCTCGAGGCGGCCGCACTGGGCTGGAGCAGGCTGGCGAACAGGGACAGGGAGATCGCGGCGTTCGCGGCGCCCAGCACGACCTTGCCGAGCACGTTGCCCACGAGGACGCTGAACAAGAACCGCACCGCGCCCTGGACGATGATGCCCAGGGTGCTGAGCGCTCCCTGCGCCGCCAGGCTGGTGTCGGCGGCGGCTCCGGGAGCGGGGATGCCGGGACGAAGGTGACGCAGCAGCGGCGTCGGTCCCCGCTCAGGCACGCGCGTAGAGGTGGAACGAGGACAGCAGGTCCACGCCCTGCGGCGGGTCGACCGTCGCCTCGAGCCGCCACTCGGGACGACGCGTGGCGACCCAGCCGGTGAACGCGCGGTGGCGCTCGTGCGGCGACTTCTGGGGCAGGTCGACGTCGGAGCTGCAGACCACGACGTAGCGCTCGGCGCTGTCGAACAGGCGGGTGAGGTAGTCCTCGAAGACGGCGTCCTCGACGAGGTGGAAGAGCACCTCCATGGACAGCGCGAGGTCGGCGCGCAACCAGCCGGCCGGGTCGCTGAGGGTCTCGGGGTCGTACTGCAGGAAGCTCTTGGTGCGGTCCGCAGCGAACAGCGCCGAGCAGCGCTTGATCGCCGAGTCCGACCGGTCCAGCCCGAGGTAGCGGGGGTAGTCGGCCAGGCCGAGCTGGTTGCCGTCGCCGCACCCGTAGTCGACCACCGAGGTCACGCCGAGGTCGCGCACCCAGGCGTTGACGGTGTCGGCCTTCCACTGCGCCGCAGCGCCGTACGAGCCGGACCCGGAGGTGCCGCCCCTGGCGTAGCGACGCTCCCAGTAGTGCCTGCTGCCGCGGAACACCGCACGGCGCGCCGCGACACCGGGCTTGCTGGTCGCAGCCCGGACGGCACGTTCACGCAATCCCATGGCGGTCACCCTACGGGTGGGAGCGCCGCGACCGGTCCATCCGGGTCCACGGGCTGCCGGCTCAGTCGATGCCGACGGTGGTGCCGCTCTTGGCCGACTCGATGCACGCCTCGGCCACGCGCACCGTGGTCAGGCCCTGCTCCATCGTGACGATGTCGGCGTCCTTGCCGAGCACCGCGTCACGGAAGCTCTCGTGCTCCACGCGCAGCGGCTCGGGCTTGGCGATGGCGTACCGGATGACGTCACCCTCGGAGACCCCGCGGAACTTCGCGATGGCGTCCCAGGTCGTGGCGATCTCACCGTTCGCGTGGAAGGTCAGGTCGGCCGAGAGGGTGTCGGCGACGAAGGTGCCCCGCTCCCCCGTGATGATCGTGACGCGCTCCTTGAGCGGGGACAGCCAGTTCACGAGGTGGCTGGTCACCGTGCCGCCGCTGAGCTGCCCGACCACTGCCACGAGGTCCTCGTGCTCGCGGCCGGACTTGTATGCCGTGCGCGCGGACACCGAGGTGTAGGTCTGCTGGGTCACCCAGGCCGTCAGGTCGATGTCGTGCGTCCCGAGGTCCTTGACCACGCCCACGTCGGCGATGCGGGCGGGGAACGGACCCTGGCGTCGGGTGGTCACCTGGTATACGTCGCCGAGCTCGCCGGCCTCGAGGCGCGCGCGGGCGCTCTGCAGGGCCGGGTTGTAGCGCTCGATGTGGCCGACGGCCCCGACGAGACCGGCGTCCTTGAACGCCTTGGCCAGCCGGACGGCGGACGGGGTGTCCTGGGCCAGCGGCTTCTCGATGATCGCGTGGACCCCGGCCGCGGCCAGGGCCAGCCCGACCGGCTCGTGGTAGACCGTCGGGACGGCGACCATGCAGTAGTCGAGCCCGTGCTTGATCAGACCCTCGATGGAGTCCTCGAGCGGGCGGTCGCCGGCGACGCCGTGGGCGTCGCCGCCCGGGTCCGCCACGGCCACGAGGTCGACCCCCGGCAGCGAGCCGAGGACGCGGGCGTGGTGGCGCCCCATCATGCCGAGTCCGATGAGCCCGGCGCGCAGGTTCGCCATCAGGCACCTGCCTTGGCGAGGGCGTTGACGCCGGTCACGATCCGCTCGAGGTCGTCCTGGCTCAGCGACGGGTGGACCGGCAGCGAGAGGCACTCGGCGGCGGCCTTCTCCGTCTCGGGGAGGTCGACGCTCCCGTCGCCGACGAACGGCGCAAGGCGGTGGTTCGGCACGGGGTAGAACATGCCCGACCCGATGTTGTGCTCCTCGCGCAGCGCGGCGGCCAGGCCGTCACGGTCCTGCGGGACGCGCACGGTGTACTGGTGGTAGACGTGCACGGCGCCATCGGCGACCGGCGGGGTGGTGACGCCCTCAAGGTTCGCCGTGAGGAACGCCGCGTTCTCCTGGCGCTGCTTGGTCCAGGCGCCGACCTTGGTCAGCTGGACCCGTCCGATGGCGGCGTGGATGTCGGTCATGCGGGTGTTAAAACCGACGACCTCGTTGTGGTACTGCTTCTCCATGCCCTGGTTGCGGTAGAGCCGCATGAGGCGCTCGACCTCGTCGTTCGCGACCGAGACCATGCCGCCCTCACCGGAGGTCATGTTCTTCGTGGGGTAGAGCGAGAACATCGCGAAGGTGCCGAAGGCGCCGACCGGGGTGCCGTTGAGCGATGCGCCGTGGGCCTGGGCCGCGTCCTCGTAGACCTGCAGGCCGTGCTTGTCGGCGAGGGCCATGAGCTGGTCCATCTTCGCGGGGTGGCCGTAGAGGTGGACCGGCATGATGCCGACGGTGCGGTCGGTGATCGCGGCCTCGACCGAGGCGGGGTCGAGGCAGAAGTCGTCGGCGGAGATGTCGGCGAAGACCGGCGTGGCCCCCGTGAGCGCGACGGAGTTGGCCGTGGCGGCGAAGGTGAACGACGGGACGATCACCTCGTCACCGGCCTTGACGCCGGAGGACAGCAGCCCGAGGTGCTGGCCCGAGGTGCCGGAGTTGACTGCGACACAGGCGCGGCCGAGACCGAAGTGCGCGGAGAACTCCTCCTCGAAGGCCTTGACCTCCGGGCCCTGGGCGAGCATTCCGCTGCGCAGGACGCGGTCGACCGCCTCGCGCTCCTCGTCGCCGATGAGCGGCTTGGCAGGGGGGATGAACTCGGTCATGGTGCGACGGCCTCCGTCAGGGTGTTGTCGTGCTCGGTGTACTGCTCTCCGGTCCGCGGGCAGACCCACGTGCCGGAGTCGTCCTGCTCGAGGGGCACGCCCGCCTTGCCGACCCAGCGGATCCGCCTGGCCGGGACACCGGCCACGAGGGCGAAGTCGGGGACGTCCTTGGTGACCACGGAGCCGGCGGCCACGAGGGCCCAGCGTCCGATGGTCACCGGGGCGACGCAGACGCTGCGGGCGCCGATCGAGGCACCGGTCCGGCAGGTGACGCCGACCGCCTCCCAGTCGTCCCCGGTCTTGAGCGAGCCGTCGGGGCTGACGGCGCGCGGGAAGTGGTCGTTGGTGAAGACCACGGCCGGTCCGACGAAGACGCCGTCCTCCAGCAGGGCCGGCTCGTAGACCAGGGCGTAGTTCTGGAGCTTGCAGTTGTCGCCCATGCGGACGCCGGTGCCGACGTAGGCACCGCGGCCGACGACGCAGTTCGCACCGAGGACAGCGCCCTCACGCACCTGGGCCAGGTGCCAGATGGACGAGCCGTCACCGATGCTCGCGCCCTCGGCAACGTCTGCGGAGTCGACGATGCGGACCGCCACGGTCAGCCCACCTGCTCGGCCTGGCCGACGACGAGGAAGCGCACACCCTCGAAGCGCTCGCGGTCCAGCACCCGGCGGCCGTCGACGACGACCTGCACGTCGGGGAAGTCCTTGGCGGACAGCTCCCGGTAGTCGGCGTGGTCGGCCTGGACGACGACGACCTCGACCGGGTCACCGAGGGAGTAGGCGTCCCAGCCGAACTTCGCGAGCTCCTCGGCGGTGTACATCGGGTCGTGCACCACGACGTCCGCACCGGCCTCGCGCAGCGCGTCGACCGTGGCGAACACCCCGGAGAACGCCGTCTCCTTGACGCCACCGCGGTACGAGGCACCGAGGACGGCGACCTTCTTCCCGCTGAGGCTGCCGCCGGCAGCGCCGACGGTGAGACCGACGGTGTAGGCCGGCATCGCGGCGTTGGCCTCGCGGGCCGCGCGCACGACGGTCGCGTCGGGGTCGTTCCACAGGTAGAGCCGCGGGTAGACCGGGATGCAGTGGCCACCGACGGCGATGCCGGGACGGTGGATGTGGCTGTACGGCTGGGAGTTGCTGGCCTCGATGACCTGGAAGACGTCGATGCCGTTCTTGGCGGCGAACGCGCCAAACTGGTTGGCCAGGCCGATGTTGACGTCGCGGTAGGTCGTCTCCGCGAGCTTGGCCATCTCGGCGGCCTCCGCGCTGCCGAGGTCCCAGACACCGTTGCCGCGCTCGAGGTCGGGGCGCTCGTCGAACTGCAGCACCTGCTCGTAGAACTCGACGGCCTTCGCCGCACCCGCCTCCGACAGCCCACCCAACAGCTTGGGGTACTTGCGCAGGTCGGCGAAGACCCGACCGGTGAGGACGCGCTCCGGGGAGAACACGAGGTGGAAGTCACTGCCCTCGACGAGGCCGCTGCCCTCCTCCAGGCGCGGCTTCCAGCGGGTGCGCGTGGTGCCGACGGGGAGGGTGGTCTCGTAGACGACGAGCGTGCCGGGCTTGAGCCCGCGGGCGATGTCATCGGTCGCGGAGTCCATCCACCCGAAGTCGGGGCGGGCCTCCTCGTCGACGAACAGCGGGACGACCACGACGACCGCGTCGCTCTGGGAGACGGCGTCGGCGGTGTCGGTGGTGGCCACCAGGCGCCCGTCGCGGACGGTCTCGGCGAGGTACTCGGCGAGGTGCGCCTCACCGGGGAAGGGCTCGGTCCCGGCGTTGACCAGGTCGACGACCGGCTGGCTCACGTCCGCGCCGAGCACGTCGTGCCCGGACCTGGCGAACTGCACGGCCAGGGGAAGGCCGATCTTGCCGAGGCCGACTACGGTGATCTTCACGGTGTTCCTTCAGGGTTGGGGTCCGCGGACGATCTTAGGGCTTCCCCGAGAACCCGCAGGAACGCCCCGAGGCGACCGCGACGACCGCCCGGCACGAGCCCCCGGCCCCGCCGGCCGTCCACCGTACGAGCCTTGCGCCTGCGCGCGAACCTGTGATGCTGGCCTCCATGACCCTGAAGCACCAGAACGACCCCGAGCTGATCCGTGAGCTGTTGGCCGACCCCGGTATCTGGGTCGTCGTCGGCCTCTCCAACAACCAGGACCGGGAAGCCTTCGGCGTGTCCCGCTGGCTCAAGGTCGAGCTCGGCAAGGGCATCATCCCGCTGCACCCGTCCGCCGAGGTGGTGCACGGCGAGCAGGGGTACGCCTCGCTGGCGGACATCCCGGACGGCACCGACATCAAGGTCGTCGACTGCTTCGTGAACTCCGAGCACGTGGGCGCCGTGGTGGACGACGTGATCGCGCACAAGGACCGGCTGCTCATCGACGCGATCTGGATGCAGCTGGGCGTCACCGACGAGGCCGCAGCCGACCGCGCCCGCGCAGCAGGCCTCGGTGTCGTCATGGACACCTGCCCGCGCATCGAGTGGCGCGGCGTCAGGTCCTCGGGAATGGGTCGCTGACCGCAGCTCACCACCCGCAGTGCTGTTGGGGCGCCACGATCGGCCCGTCCGGCTCGGTCGCGGCGCCCCTGCAGCACCAGGACGGTATGGCGCGGGGTTCAGCAGGCCTTGAGCTTCAGGGCTGCGTCGGACACCATCGCGGTGCCGCCGAGCGCGGTGATCTTCGTGGCTCCCAGGCGCTTGATCTCGGCGCGGGTGGCGGCCGGGACGCAGTCCTTCCTGGTCAGCAGGACGGGACGACCACCGAACCACCGTGCGACCGCCGATCCCGAGAGCGCGTCCGGGAACTGCAGCCCGTTGGTCAGCAGCACCTCCTTCGCGCTGGTGAACGACGCGGCCGACACGTTCGCCGCGGTGGCGAACCGGTCTGAGCCCCCGATCCGCGTGACGGGGACACCGCTGCCGACGGCGGTCTTCACCGCGGACACGACGCCGTTGGAGATCGCGCCCGTACCGCCGAGGACGACGACCGCCGAGGGCTTCACCCTCTTGAGCGCCGCAGTGGTCTCGGCCGGCAGCTTCGTCCCGGCGGTCAGGAGGAGGAACCCGCCTCGGACGCCCGCCGCCGCACCGCCACCGAGCGCGTCGGGGAACGTCGTCCCGCTCGCGAGGTAGACGGGCACCCCCGTGATCTCGGGGTCGAAACCGATGGTGAGCTCGGACGCGGTGTCGTACCGGTTGGCACCGCTGACCTGGTAGACGACACCCGAGGCGTCGACGTGCTCGTAGATCTGGTCGATCATCCCGCCGCTCACCGACGCGGGACCTCCGACCACGACGACGCGCTGCGTGCCGAGCCGGTCCAGCTCGGCGGCGACCACGCGCGGCAGCGTGCCGGTCGGCGGCACGAGCAGGAGCGGCGCCTGGACCAGTGCCGCGAACGGACCTGCACCGAGGGCATCGGGGAAGTTCAGGCCGGACGCGACGACGACGAAGTCCTGGGGCGGCGCGAAGTTGGCCTTGGAGATCGCCACGGAGGTGGCGTAGCGGTTCGCCCCCGCCAGCCTCGAGTAGGTGGTGGCCGTCGCCGCCGTCGGCGTGACTTCGGAGGCCGCGGCACCGGCCGACGGGGCAGCGGTTGCCGCCGTCGCACCGACGGCGAGCAGGGCGCTGGTGACCAGCGCGGGGACGGACAGACGGGCACGGAGCACGGCAGAGCCTCTCTGGGTGGGGGTTGGTTCAGCAGGCCTTGAGCTTCAGGGCTGCGTCGGACACCATCGCGGCACCGCCGAGCGCCGTGATCTTCGTGGCCCCGAGGCGCGCGATCTCGGCGCGGGTGGCGGCCGGGACGCAGTCCTTCCTGGTCAGCAGGACGGGACGTCCGCCGAAGGCGGGGGCCACGGCCGAGCCGGACAGGGCGTCGGGGTACTGCAGCCCGTTGGCGAGGAACACCTCGTTGGCCGAGGTCAGGGTGGCCGCCGAGACCTTGGCCGCGGTGTCGTACCGGTCGGTGCCGCCGATCCGCGTGACCGGCACGCCCGACCCCACGACGTTGCGGACGGCCGTCAGGACCGAGCCCGAGATGGCGCCGGTTCCGCCCAGCACGACGACGTTGGACGGCTTGACCCGGCGCAGGGCCGTGGCCGTCTCGGCAGGCAGCTTCGTGGGGGCGGTGAGGAGCAGGAAGCCCCCGTCGAGGGCAGCCGCGGCCCCTCCACCGAGCGCGTCGGGGAAGGTCGTCCCGCTGGACAGGTAGACGGGGACGTCGGTCAGCGGCACCTCGAAGACGTCGGTGAGCTGGGCTGCGGTGTCATAGCGGTTGGCGCCCGCGAACTGGTAGCTGAGGCCGCTGGTCGACTGGGCCTCGATCTGCCGGACCATGCCGTCGCTCACCGAGCCGGGGCCACCCACGACGATGACGTCCTTGGTCTTGAGCCGCTTGAGCTCGGCCGCGACGCTCGAGGGCAGCTTGCCCGTCTGCGGCACGAGGAGCAGGGGCGCCTGGACCAGGGCCCCGAACGGACCCGCGCCCAGCGCGTCGGGGAAGTTCTGGCCCGAGGCGACGATGACGTACTCCTGCGGCGGCGCGAAGTGCGCCTTGCTGATCGCGACCGAGGTCGCGTAGCGGTCGGCGCCCGACAACCGTGCCGTCGTGAGCGCCGCCGCGGCCGCAGCCGTCGACGCGCCGGCCAGCGCGACGTCGTCGCGGGAGGTGGCCGTCAGCGAGAGGGTGCGCGCGTCCTTGGCCCCGGTCTGGGCCCCAGTCTGGGCACCCTTCTTGGCGTCGGACTGGTCCGAGGCCGCAGCCGTCGCGGTGGTGGACCCGAGGGCGAGCAGGGCGCTGGCGACGAGCGCGGGGACGGCGAGGCGGGCAGGGCGCATGGGGCAGGACTTTCTCGGTCGAGGAGACCCGTGACCGGGTCGGTGGCACGCACCGTAACCCCACGTTGCGGGACAAATCCCCCGTCCCGGAAATCTCTGACCGGACGGCTGACCCGTCAGCCGGTGGTGCTGCGCCGCTCCCGGAGGGCGGCGCCCTTGGCGTGGGCCTGGTCGCGCAGGTCGCCCTGGAAGGCCACCATCGCCGAGCGCAGACGGGATGCGAGCTCGCCCTCCCCCGCCGCGAGGATCCGGGCGGCGAGCAGGCCGGCGTTGCGGGCCCCGCCGATGGACACGGTGGCGACCGGGACCCCGGCCGGCATCTGGACGATCGACAGCAGGGAGTCCATGCCGTCGAGGTGCTTGAGCGGCACCGGCACGCCGATGACCGGCAGCGGCGTCACCGCGGCGAGCATGCCGGGGAGGTGGGCCGCTCCCCCGGCGCCGGCGATGATGACGCGCAGCCCGCGGTCAGCGGCCTGCTGCCCGTAGGCGATCATCTCGTCGGGCATGCGGTGCGCCGAGACGACGTCGGCCTCGAACGGGATGCCGAACTCCTCCAGTGCTCCGGCGGCGAGCTCCATGACGGGCCAGTCGCTGTCGCTGCCCATGACGAGCCCGACCAGCGGGGCGGTGGTGGGGCTGTCGCTCATTCGGTGATCACTCCTGCGAGGTAGTCGGCGGCGTGCCCGGCCCGCTCGCGCAGCTCGGCGAGGTCGCCGCCGCTGACCGTGACGTGACCGATCTTGCGGCCCGGACGGACCGCCTTGCCGTAGAGGTGCACCTTGAGACCGGGGTCCCTGGCCATGATGTGGCGGTAGGCCGGGTAGAGCTCCGGGTAGTCCCCGCCGAGGACGTTCGCCATCACGGTGTGCGGCTCGCGTGGCGTCGGCGCCCCGAGGGGCAGGTCCAGCACCGCCCGCAGGTGCTGCTCGAACTGCCCGGTGACCGCGCCGTCCATGGACCAGTGCCCGCTGTTGTGCGGGCGCATGGCCAGCTCGTTGACGACGTATGCCGCCGCGCCGGTCGCGGGGTCGCGCACCTCGAACATCTCCACCGCGAAGACCCCGGTCACCCCGAGCTCCTCAGCGATGCGCAGCCCGGCCGCCGTGGCGACGGCCGCGAGGTCGGGGTCGAGGTCGGGCGCGGGGGCCAGGACCTCGGTGCAGATCCCGTCGGTCTGCACGGTCTCGACGACCGGCCAGGCAGCGGCCTGGTTGCTGGGGCTGCGGGCGATGAGGACGGCGAGCTCGCGGACGAAGTCGACCTTCTCCTCGAGCAGCACGCCGTCGGCGAGGGCACCGGGCCGGCCGACCTGCTCGAGCCAGTCGGCGACGTCGTCGGCCGAGTCGATGACGCGAACACCCTTGCCGTCGTAGCCGCCTCGCGGCGTCTTCGCCACGACCGGCCAGCCGATCCGGTCACCGAAGGCGGCGACCTCCGCGGCGTCGACCGCTCGCTCCCACGACGGGCACGCGACGCCGATGGTGGTCAGCCGCTCGCGCATGGCCAGCTTGTCCTGGGCGAAGTGAAGCGCGTCGGGGCTCGGGTGCAGCGGTACGCCCTTGGCCACGAGGGCGTCAAGCACGTGCGGCGGCACGTGCTCGTGGTCGAACGTCACGACGTCGCACTCCGCGGCGAACGCCAGCACCGCGTCGATGTCGGTGTGGTCGCCGACCGGAGCCGACGGGATCACCTGCGCCGCAGCGGCGTCCGGCGCCTCGGCGAGGACGCTCAGGGTGAGGGAGAGCTCGGCTGCGGGGCCGGCGCACATCCGGGCGAGCTGGCCGCCACCGATGATGCCGACGACGGGGAACCCTCCGGGGGCGCGCTGCGGTGAGGTCACGTCGACGACGATATCGGTCTCCTCCGTAGGGCCGAGCCCGTGGTGCTGAGCACGCGCCGTACGACGTCGCTCGATAGGCTCCGCTGGTGTCTGCGCCCCCCTCCGTCCTCACGCGCCTGCGCGGGACGATCGACGTCCTCTACCGCGAGATGATCAAGTTCGGGGTCGTGGGGGCCGTCGCCTTCGTCATCGACCTCGGTGGGTTCAACCTCCTGCGCCGCACCGTCCTGCAGGGCACCGGCGACTGGGTGCTCTCGCACGCGGTGGTCGCCACGATCATCTCCGCGGCCGTCGCCACCGTGGTGGCGTGGATCGGCAACCGGATGTGGACGTTCCGCCACCGGCGCAACCGTCCGGTGCACCACGAGGCGCTGCTCTTCGCGCTGACCAACGGGGTGGCCCTGCTGCTCCAGGCGTTCTGCGTCGGCGTCACCAACCAGCTCGTCGCCGGGGAGACCGGCTGGGTCGCCGAGAACCTCGCCAAGATGATCGGTATCGCGCTCGGGACGTTGTTCCGGTTCTACGCCTACCGCAAGTTCGTGTTCAGCCACGAGCCGCTCGAGGACACCTCACCGCTGGCCGACTGAGGTCGTCAACCGACCCCGTCGACAAACCAGACGGACGGTCAGTCGGACTCGCTGAGGAACAGCGCGAAGATCGCCGGCTGGGCCTGGATGAGCTCGAGTCGACCACCGTTGGACTCGGCGAGGTCGCGGGCCAGCGCCAGCCCGAGGCCGGTGCCGCTCGTCGTGACCGAGCGCTCGAAGATGTGCGGCGCGATGGCGGCGGGCACACCGTCACCCTGGTCGCTGACCTCGACGACGACGGACGGACCCGACCGACGGGCGTGCACGTCGACCGTGCCGCGACCGTGGGCCAGGGAGTTCTCGAGCAGCGTGGACAGCACCTGCGAGAGCGCCACGGGGGTGGCCTGGACGACCAGGCCGCGCTCGCCGTGGACGCGCACGCTGCGACGCGCCTGCTCGAACGCCGGCTGCCACTCGCGCTGGAGCGCAGCGATGACCGAGTCGAGCGACACGGTCGCCTTGGGCTCGTCGCCGCCCCGGCGACGGGTGCGCGACATCAGGTCGTCGACGACGCGGGTGAGGCGCTCGACCTGGGCGATGGCGATGTTGGCCTCCTCCTGCACGACCTCGAGGTCGTCGGTGGCGGCGATCTCCTCGAGACGCATGAGGAGCGCGGTCAGCGGCGTGCGCAGCTGGTGCGAGGCGTCGGCAGCGAAGTCGCGCTCCGAGGCCAGCGACTTCGTGAGGGTCTGGGCGCTGCGGGACAGCACCTGGGAGACCTGGTCGAGCTCGGCGATGCCGGAGTGCAGCGGCTGGATGCGGGACTCACCGGCACCGAGGCGCTCGGCCCGGTCGGCGAGCTGAGTCATCGGCCGCGACAGCCGACGTGCCTGCTGGATGGCGACGAACACCCCGACGCCGAGGGCGAGCACCGCCAGGGCCACCACGACTCCACCCAGCCGCAGCGAGGTGGCCGTGGGGGTGCCGTCGGCGAGCCACTGCCCGACGATCCCCCGCCCGGCGACGGTGGCCTGCCAGATGGCGAGCGCCACCGGCACCATGGTGATGACGATCGCGAGCCCCACGGCCAGGACCGTGGAACGGATCAGCTGTTGACGCATGTCAGGCGCTCAGACCTCGTCGCCGCGCTCGAAACGGAAACCGACACCGCGGACGGTCGCGATGTAGCGGGGCTGGGCAGCGTCGTCACCGAGCTTCCGGCGCAGGACGGAGATGTGCATGTCGAGCGTCTTGGTCGACCCGAACCACGCCGTCTCCCAGATCTCGCGCATGAGCTGCTCGCGGGAGACGACCTTGCCCTGCTCGCGGACGAGGACGCGCAGGAGGTCGAACTCCTTGGCGGTGAGCTGGAGCTCCTCCTCCTGGAACCAGGCGCGGCGACCCTCGGGGTCGATGCGGACCAGCTCGTTCGCGGACGGGGCGTCGGTGGGGTTGCGGCGCAGCAGGGCCCGCACACGGGCCAGCAGCTCGGCGAGCCGGAACGGCTTGGTGACGTAGTCGTCGGCACCGGCGTCGAGGCCCACCACGGTGTCGACCTCGTCGGCGCGCGCGGTGAGGATGAGGACGGGGACGGTGCGTCCCTCGGCGCGGATGCGACGGCAGACCTCGAGCCCGTCGACGTAGGGAAGACCCAGGTCGAGGACGACGAGGTCGGGGTTCTCCGCGGAGGCCTCGAGCGCCGCACGTCCGTCTGCGCGGACGTCGACGTCGTAGCCCTCTCGTCGCAGCGCACGGGCGAGCGGTTCGGAGATGGCGGGGTCGTCCTCGGCCAGCAGCACACGGGTCATGGGGTGATCGTAGGGAACGACGGACCCGATCAGCGACCAGGCCACTCCGGACGGCGTTTTTCGTTGAAAGCGGACACACCTTCAGCACGGTCGCCCGAGAACGCCGTGGCCGCCCAGCGCTCGTCCTCGACCTCGAGACCGGAGGCCAGGTCGGTGTCGAACCCCTGCCGCATCGCGGCCTTGGCGTTGCGCACCCCGACCGGCGAGTGGCGGGCGATCGTGGAGGCCAGCTCGAGGGCCCGGTCGCGGGCGGTGCCGGCGGGCACCACCTCGTCCACGGCCCCCAACGCGAGCGCGTCACGGGCCGCGAACCGCTCGGCCGTGAAGATCATCCGGGCCGCGCGCGACCACCCGATGCGGCGCGTGAGCAGCTGGGTGCCGCCGCCTCCGGGGATGACGCCGACCGAGACCTCGGGCAGCCCGACGACCGCTTCCTCGCCGCAGACGACGAGGTCGCACGACAGCGCGATCTCGAACCCCCCTCCCAGGGCGTACCCGTCCACGGCCGCCACCACCGGGACGGGCAGGTCGAGCACCCCCCGGTATGCCGCCCGCGCCAGCGGGCGCTGCGCGCGCAGCTCGTCGTCGGTGAAGGAGTTGCGCTCCTTGAGGTCCGCACCGACGCAGAAGGCCTTCGGGTGCGTGGAGCTGAGCACGACGGCACGCACCGTCGGGTCCTCGGCGAGCTCGCGGGTGGCACGACCGAGTGCGTGGGCCATGGCGGTGGACACGGCGTTCATCGCCTCGGGACGGTCGAGGACCAGCTCGGCGACGTGGTCGCCGTCGCCGTGCCGCTCGACGCGGACCAGTGCTGAGGTCATGGGGTCTCCTCCGAGGTGGTGGTCGGTCGGGTGGGCGGGCCGCCGGCTGCTCGGGCCGCCAGGCGGCCGCCGGTGGCGCGGCGCAGCTCGCTGGGGGTGACCCGGCCGATGCCGCGCAGCGTCCGCGTCCGCAGGGCCGTGGTCTCGAACCCCGACAGCGATGCGAGCGCCGAGGCCAGGGCGTCGTCGACGAGCACCCCGCCACCGGGCGCGACGCTGGTGATGCGGGAGGCCCGGTTGACGGTCGTGCCGAAGACGTCGCCGAGCCGCGAGAGCACCGGGCCGACCGCCATGCCGACCCGGACGTCGGGGAGCAGGTCGTCCTCGGCCATCGTCTCGACCAGGTCGAGCGCGACGGCGGCCGCCGGCGCGGCGTCGATGGTGACGAAGAGGATCTCGTCGCCCACGGTCTTGATGACCCGGCCGCCGTGGGCGGTGACGATGTCGGTGGCGAGCGCCTCGAACCGCTGCACCATCACCGCGAGCTGGCGCTCGGTCATCCGGCGCACGAGGGAGGTGAAGTTGACCAGGTCCGCGAACCCGACCACGCGCCGTACGCCCTGCGCCGACTGCTGGGGGTCGGCGTCGGCGAGCATGCGCGAGATGGCGGCGGTGAGGTGGCGGCGCCAGGCGTAGATGAGCAGCGGCTCCAGGGAGTCGGCCATGTCGGCGAGCTTGAGGGCCGCGGCGTTCGCGGCGGCGAGGTCGGGGGCGCCCCGGGCGTCGGCCTCGTCGAGCGCTGCCTCGAGGGCCGGGTCGGCGAGCGCCTCCGCCATGAGCTGGGTCTGCCACACGGCGAGCCGGTCAGTGGTGCGGGCGAACGCCCGGGTCATCGCGAGCGCGGTGGATTCGTCGAGCTCCTCCTCGCGCACCAGCCGGGCCACGGCCATCAGGGCCATCTGGTCGGCCTCGGTGAACATGGCGTCGTCGTCCTCGACGATGGGAAAGCCCAGGGCGTGCCAGAACTTGCGGGCCGAGAGCAGCGAGACCTCGGCACCACGGCTGACGTCGCGGCGGGCCATGGTGGCCGGCTTGCCGAGCAGCCGTGCCGCCAGGTTGTCCGCGCTCAGGCCGGCGACGTCCTCGGGGCGCACCACCCGGTGCCGTCCGACATCGCTCACCCGGCCAACCCTAGGGCGTGCGCGCGGGCCGCACGTGCACGACGTCACCGGCGGCCACGGAGTACTCGGCGCCACCGGAGGTGACCACCAGCCGCCCCTCCTCGTCCACGCGGGTGGCGCGGGCGCGCCGTACGTCGCCGCCCGCGATGTGCAGCTCGACGTCGCGTCCGATGGTCAGGCACGCGGACCGGTAGGCGGAGTGGAGCACCGCCCGGGCGTTCGCCCCTCCGGTGAGGCTCAGGTGCCACCGGGCCAGGCGGCCCAGGACGGCGACGACGAGCTCGGTGCGGTCGACGTCGGGTGCGCCGGCCAGTCGCAGCGAGGTCGCGGTGTCCACGGGGAGCTCGTCACGGTCCTGGTCGACGTTGATCCCCAGGCCCACGACGATCCCACCGGGCTGGAGCTCGCAGAGGATGCCGCAGACCTTGCGCTCGTCGTCCGCGGGCAGGAGCACGTCGTTGGGCCACTTGAGTCCTGCCTCCACCCCGGCGACGTCGCGCAGGGCGTCCCGCACCGCGAGCCCCGCGGCCAAGGGCATCCAGCCCCGACCGGTGTCGGGGGCGGGCAGCAGCACCGACAGGGTCACGCTGGTGTGCGGCGGGGTCTCCCAGGTGCGGCCGAGGCGTCCCCGTCCCGCCTTCTGGTGGTCGGTGATGACCACGTGGAAGGGCCGGGCGAGGCGGGCGGCCTCGGCGTTGGTGGAGCCCAGCTCGGGGTGGACGTCGACGTCCAGCCACGGTGAGCCGGACGTGACCAACGCCTCGTGCAATGCCTCACGCTCAAGAGGTTCGCGCATGGGGGCAAGGCTAGGCTCCCCGGCATGGCCCAGACCACCACCGATGCGGTAGCCACCGGCGGCACCGACGTCCCCAGCTCCGACTCCGGCATCGACCTGCACTCCACCGAGGGCAAGCTCGCCGACCTGAAGCGCCGCGTGGCCGAGGTCGCGAACGCCGGCTCCGAGCGGGCCGTCGAGAAGCAGCACGCCCGCGGCAAGAAGACCGCCCGCGAGCGCCTCGAGATGCTGCTCGACGAGGGATCGTTCGTCGAGATGGACAAGTACGCCCGACACCGCAGCACCGCCTTCGGCCAGGAGCAGAACCGGCCGTACGGCGACGGCGTCGTGACCGGGTACGGCACAGTGGACGGCCGGACCGTGGCCGTCTTCGCCCAGGACTTCACCGTCTTCGGCGGCTCCCTCGGCGAGGTCTTCGGCGAGAAGATCTGCAAGGTCATGGACTTCGCCATGAAGGTCGGCTGCCCCGTCGTCGGCCTCAACGACTCCGGCGGCGCCCGCATCCAGGAGGGCGTGGTCTCGCTCGGCCTCTACGGCGAGATCTTCCGCCGCAACGTCCACGCCAGCGGCGTCATCCCGCAGATCTCGCTCGTCATGGGCCCGTGCGCGGGCGGTGCCGTCTACTCCCCCGCCGTCACCGACTTCACCGTGATGGTCGACCAGACCTCGCACATGTTCATCACCGGTCCCGACGTCATCAAGACCGTCACCGGCGAGGTCGTCTCCTTCGAGGACCTCGGCGGCGCCCGCGCCCACAACACCAAGTCCGGTGTCGCGCACTATATGGGTGACGACGAGGCCGACGCGATCGAGTACGTCAAGGCGCTGCTGTCCTACCTGCCGAGCAACAACCTCGAGGAGCCGCCGTCGTTCGCCGACGACGCCGACCTCCCCTCGCTCGAGGTCACCGACGAGGACCGCGTCCTCGACACCCTCATCCCCGACAGCCCCAACCAGCCGTACGACATGCACACGGTCATCGGCACGGTCGTCGACGACGGCGAGTTCCTCGAGGTGCACCCGTTGTTCGCGCCGAACATCATCTGCGGGTTCGGGCGCATCGAGGGTCGCTCGGTCGGTGTCGTGGCCAACCAGCCGATGCAGTTCGCCGGCACCCTCGACATCGACGCCTCGGAGAAGGCCGCGCGCTTCGTGCGGACCTGCGACGCGTTCAACGTGCCGGTCCTGACCTTCGTCGACGTCCCCGGCTTCCTGCCCGGCACCGACCAGGAGTGGGACGGCATCATCCGTCGCGGTGCCAAGCTCATCTACGCGTACGCCGAGGCCACCGTCCCGCTCGTCACCGTCATCACCCGCAAGGCCTACGGCGGCGCCTACGACGTGATGGGCTCCAAGCACCTCGGTGCCGACATCAACCTCGCCTGGCCGACGGCGCAGATCGCCGTGATGGGTGCCCAGGGCGCGGTCAACATCCTCTACCGCAAGCAGCTCGCGGCCGCCGAGGCCGACGGCGAGAACGTCGAGGAGGCCCGCCAGCGGTTCATCGAGGAGTACGAGGACACCCTCGCGAACCCCTACATCGCGGCCGAGCGCGGGTACGTCGACACGGTCATCACGCCGAGCAACACCCGCATGAACGTCACCCGGGCCCTGCGCGCCCTGCGCACCAAGCGCGAGACGTTGCCGCCCAAGAAGCACGGGAACATTCCCCTATGACCTCGTCGCAGGCTCCGAGCTCGAAGGGGGCCCACTCTGTGACGGTCGACGACAAGTCGACTACCACGAGCCCGCCGCTGCGGCTGGTCCGCGGTGAGGCCAGCCCCGAGGAGATCGCGGCGCTGTTCGCGGTGCTGTCGGCGGCGTCCGGTGGCGACGACGACACCCCGGCGCCCCGGCCCACGTCGGCGTGGACCTCCCGAGAGCGCCTGGTCCGTCGTCCCCTCACCCCGGGTCCGGGTGCCTGGCGCGCCTCCGCCTGGCGCTGAGCCCGACCCGCCCGTATGCCGCGGAGCCGGCTCCGCCGCATACGTCACCTCCCAGCCGACCCACCCAGCACAACGGTGGTTGCTCGACAAGACGGACCCCATGTCGCCCGTGTTGTCGAGCAACCACCGTTTTGCGGGGGCTTGAGTGGTCAGCTCGTGCGGCGCTCGACCATCTCCCGGAGCTCGTCGGCGTCCGGGCCGGTGAGCGCGCCGGCGTCGAGGACCCGGCGGGCGGCGTCGAGGTCACCCATGAACGCCCGGAACGACTCCGGCACGGTGATCCCGTGGTCGGGCCGTGACACGACCTCGATCACGTCACCGCGGCGGACCTCGCCGCCGGTGACGACCGCCAGGTAGGCGCCGGTCCGGCCGACCTCCGTGAAGCGCTTGATCCAGCCGCGCTCCCCCATCCGGGCCTGGAACGTCGCGCACGGGACCCGCGGACCGCAGACCTCGAGGACCACCTCGTCGCCGACCGCCCAGCGCTCGCCGAGCAGCGCACCGTCGACGTCGAGTCCGGTCGTCGTGAGGTTCTCCCCGAAGAGTCCGTCGGCGAGGTCGCGCCCGAGCCGCTCCTGCCAGGCGTCGAGCTCCTCGCGGGCGAACGCGTAGACCGCCTGCTGGTCGCCGCCATGGTGCTTGACGTCCGCGACGAAGTCGCCGACGACCCCGCTGCCGAGGCCACCGTGCTTGGGCCCCGGAGCGCGCAGCGTCGCCGAGTCGACCGGCTTCTTGCCGATGCCCGTCACCCCGACCTTCTTGGCGGGGTTGGGCTCGGAGGCACCGATGTTGAGCGAGTGCAGGCGGGCAGTCATGCGAGCAGCCTAGGCAGGCCGGCAACCCGATATGGCGATGACGCGGTCAGGGCGCTGGGGTACGTTCGCGGCTGTGAGCACGCAGACCTCCACGACCCGTCCCTCGACCGCGGTCGACGCCATCGCCGACGACTACCTCGCCCGCACCGCGGCCCTCAGCCCGATCAGCGCCACCTACTACGGCATCGCGGGGTACGAGGAGGAGCTCGACGACTTCTCCCCCGCCGGCCACGCCGCCGCCTCAGAGCTGCGCCGCGACATCCTCGGGCGCCTCGAGGGCGTCACCCCCGTCGACGACATCGACCGGGTCACCGTGGCGGCGTTGCGTGAGCGGATCGGCCTCGCCGAGGAGACGTATGCAGCGGGCCTGGACGAGATGATGCTCAACGTCATCGCCTCCCCCCTCCAGGAGATCCGGGGCTGCTTCGACCTCATGTCCACCGAGACCGACGAGGACTGGGGGGTCTTCGCCCGCCGCCTCGAGAAGGTGCCGACCGCCCTCGACCAGTGGAAGCAGAGCCTCTCCGCGGCGGCCGACCGGGGCCAGGTCGCCCCGCGTCGGCAGGTCAAGGCCTGCATCGCGCAGTGCAAGGACCTCACGGCGGACGACGGCTACTTCGGCGGTCTCCTCGACGGGTCGACCCCCGGCACCGAGGACCTCAGTGACGGGACCCGCACGCACCTGGAGGGGGCTGTGGGCGGCGCCCGCGCCGCATACGCCGAGCTCGGCACCTGGCTGGCCGACGAGCTGCTCGACCGCGCCCCGGAGGCGGACGCCTGCGGACGGGAGGCGTACGCCCTGATGTCGCGCGCCTTCATCGGTGCGGAGGTCGACCTCGAGGAGACCTACCGCTGGGGCCAGGAGGAGGTGCGCCGGATCACCGCCGAGATGGCGGCTGTCGCCGACCAGATCAAGCCGGGTGCCACCGTGGCCGGGGCCATCGCGGCACTGGACGCCGACCCGGCCTACCAGCTGCACGGCACCGACGAGCTCAAGGCCTGGATGCAGAAGAAGGCCGACGAGGCGATCGCCGAGCTCGCCGACACGCACTTCGACATCCCCGACCCGGTGCGCACCATCGAGTGCCTCATCGCCCCCACCCAGACCGGCGGCATCTACTACACGGGTCCCAGCGAGGACTTCACCCGCCCGGGTCGGATGTGGTGGTCGGTGCCCAGGGGCGTGACGGCGTTCGGCACGTGGAAGGAGCTCACCACCGTCTACCACGAGGGCGTGCCGGGGCACCATCTCCAGGTCGCCCAGACGGTGTTCCGCTCCGAGCTGCTCAACCGCTGGCGCCGCATCGGCATCTGGACCTCCGGCCACGGTGAGGGCTGGGCGCTGTACGCGGAGCTGCTCATGGCCGAGCTCGGGCACATGGACGACCCGGGCAACCGCCTCGGCCTGCTCGACAGCCAGTCGCTGCGCGCGGCCCGCGTCGTCATCGACATCGGCGTGCACTGTGGGTTCGAGGCGCCGGAGGAGGTCGGCGGTGGCGAGTGGGACTACGACAAGGCCTGGGCCTACCTCACCGCGCACGCCAACCAGGGCGAGGCGTGGCTGCGTTTCGAGCTCGACCGCTACCTCGGCTGGCCGGGCCAGGCCCCGTCCTACAAGATCGGCGAGCGCCTCTGGCTCCAGCTGCGCGAGCAGGTCCGTGAGAAGGAGGGCGACGCCTTCAGCCTCAAGGACTTCCACCGCCGTGCCCTCGACATCGGCAGCGTCGGCCTCGATACCCTGCGCCAGGCGGTCCTCGGCGAGCTCGACTGACGTCGGTCGGCCGACCACCGGGGGTGGTCGACCNCTGACCCTCGTCGCCATCGTCGCTGCGGTCATCGTCATCGCGGGCGGGTCCGGCCGGCTCGGGATCCCCGCCCCGCTGGCGCTGATCGTCGCGGGGATCGGCGTCTCCTACCTCCCCTTCATCACCGAGCCGGTGCTCAGCCCGGACGTGGTCCTCTACGGGCTGCTCCCACCCCTGCTGTATGCCGCCGCGGTGCGCACCTCGCTCGTGGACTTCCGCGCCAACACCACCTCGATCCTCGCGCTGTCCGTCGGACTGGTGCTGTTCACCGCTGCGGGCGTGGGCCTGGTGACCTGGTGGCTGATCCCGGTGCCGTTCGCCGTGGCGTTCGCGTTGGGTGCCGTCGTGGGGCCCCCTGACGCGGTCGCTGCCTCGGCGGTGGCCCGCCGGATCGGCCTGCCCCGGCGCGTGGTGACGATCCTCGAGGGCGAGTCGCTCGTCAACGACGCGACCGCCCTGGTCTCGCTCCGGACGGCGATCGCGGCCTTCGCCGTGACCGGAGCCGGGGCGGAGGCGGCCAAGGAGGTCACCTTCGGGTCGGTCGCCCTCGACTTCGTCTGGGCCGTGGTCGGTGGCATCGGGTTCGGCGTCGTCGTCGCCCTCGTCATCGGGCTGGTCCGCCGCAACTTCACCGACCCCGCCATCGACACGTCGTTGTCGTTCATCGTGCCCTTCGTGGCGTTCCTCCCGGCCGAGCACTACCACTCCTCGGGAGTCCTGTCGGTGGTCGTCGCCGGTCTGCTGCTCGGGCACAAGTCGCCGGTCGTGCAGACCGCCGCATCGCGCCTGAGCGAGCGGATCAACTGGGCGTCGGTGCAGTTCCTGCTCGAGAACGCCGTGTTCCTCATGATCGGCCTGCAGATGCGCCGGATCGTGGGCGACATCTCCGACTCAGGCCTGTCCTGGGGACGCGTCACCGTGGTGACCCTGGCCGTCCTCGCCACGGTGGTCCTGCTGCGCCCGCTCTACGTCTTCCCGACCCGCTGGTTCCTCGGCCGGTTCGACAAGGGCGTCAGCCCCACGTCGCGGCCCTACGCGCAGAGCGCGATCATCTCCTGGGCCGGCATGCGCGGCGTCGTCACGCTCGCAGCCGCATTCACGCTGCCGCCCGAGACGCCGTACCGGGGCGTGCTCGTCTGGATCGCCATGGTGGTCACCGTGGGCACGCTGCTCGTGCAGGGCACCACGCTCCCCCTCCTCGCGCGGTGGCTGCGGGTGCGCGGCCCGGACCCCCGCGAGGACGCCCTGCAGGAGGCGACCATCCTCCAGGCGTCGGTCTCGGCGGGCCTGACCGCGCTGGAGAACTGCGACCAGTCCGACCCCGAGGTCGTCGAGACCCTGCGCGCCCGGGCGGAGAACCGCACCAACATCGTCTGGGAGCGCCTCGGACAGGGACGCGAGGGTGCCGAGACCCCGAGTGAGACCTACCGCCGCATGCGGATGACCATGCTGCAGGCCGAGCGGGCGGAGCTGCTGAAGATCCGCAACGAGGGCCTGGCCGACCAGGAGGTCCTCGCCCACGTCATGGCCCAGCTCGACATCGAGGAGTCGATGCTCGACCGGATCGAGGACCGCACGTCGGCACTTCGCGACGAGCCGATGCTTCCCGTGGAACGGGCGCTGAACGAGTGCGAGCACCTCGCCGAGGCCCACGACCGGTTCGTCGCGCCGACCAGCCCGCACGGCTGCGAGGAGTGCCTGCGTAACGGCACGACCTGGGTGCACCTGCGGCTGTGCCTGGACTGCGGCCACGTCGGCTGCTGCGACTCCTCGACCGAGAAGCACGCCGACGCACACTTCCGCGAGACGGGTCACCCCGTCATGCGGAGCTTCGAGCCGGGCGAGTCCTGGCGCTGGTGCTTCGTGGACAGCCAGCTGGGCTGAGGTCCGGCCGCACCGGCTCCTTCGGCCGCGACGGATAGGGTCCGGGCATGACCAACCCGACTGCCTCGCTCGTGCTCGCCTCCGCCTCCCCCGCTCGGAAGAAGCTGTTGCTCGCGGCAGGCGTCGAGCCCAGCATCGTCGTCAGCTCGGTCGACGAGGACGCCGTGACGGCGGCGGCCCGCGAGACGTACGGCGAGCTCGCTGCCGAGGACGTGGCCCTGGTGCTGGCCCGCGCCAAGGCCGAGGACGTGGCCTCCCAGCTCGAGCACGCCCTCGTCCTGGGCTGCGACTCGGTGCTGGAGCTCGACGGCGAGGTGCACGGGAAGCCGGCCGACGCGGCTGTCGCGATCGAGCGGTGGTCGCGGATGAGCGGTCGCTCCGGCGTGCTGCACACCGGTCACTGGATCATCGACACCCGTGACTCCGACGCCGGCGGCACCGGCGCGACGCTCGGGGCCACCGCGTCGACGACGGTGCACTTCGCGCGTCTCGAGACCGCGGAGATCGAGGCGTACGTCGCGACCGGCGAGCCTCTGCGCGTGGCCGGCGCCTTCACCCTGGACGGGCTCGGCTCCCCCTACGTCGCCGGCATCGAGGGCGACCCGAGCAACGTCGTCGGGCTCAGCCTGCCCCTGCTGCGCGAGCTGCTCGAGGAGATGGGGATCGCCTGGCGCACGCTGCGCAGCGCGAGCTCGGCGCGAGGCAACTAGTTCCCTGCTGGCATATACTTGACACTTTGGAAAGTACTTTCGTACGCTGGAGCCTCCACACAAGGGAGGGACTCCATGAACGACATCACGCCCCAGCAGGCCCGCGAGCAGCTCGCCCACGCGGAGGCGGCCACGACGCACCGGGACGGTGACCGGCGCGTGCACGCCGTGGCCACCGCAGGCTTCGGCCTGCTCATCGGTGGCTACCTCGCCATCTCGCGCGTCACCGAGGACACCTCTTGGGAGACCGTCGTCATCGCGTTCTACGTCCTGCTCCTGCTGGCCCTCACCCGCTGGCAGACCCACGGCGCCCGCACGTGGCCCCGCCACGCCAAGCGGACGAACTGGCTCGGGCTGACGGCCACGATGGTCCTGTTCTTCGCAGCGATCATCGGCTTCAACATCCGCGAGGCAGGTCAGGAGCTCGACGGCCTTGCAGCGACGGAGAACCCCGGGCTCCTCGTCCTGGCCGGGCTCGGCGTGGCGGCACCGATGCTGGTCGCCGCCGCCGTCATCAACCGCGGTGACCCTCGGTGAGCGCCGACGGCGCCACCCGCCCGACCCACGCACGGCACCGGCTCGACGACCTCATCCACGCTCCTGTGCGGTTCAGCATCGTCGCCACCCTCGCCGGCGTCGACGAGGCCGAGTTCGGCCTGGTGCGCGACGAGGTGGAGGTGTCCGACTCGGTCCTGTCGAAGGCCGTCTCGGCGCTGGAGGCTGCGGGCTACGTCAAGGTGCGCAAGGGGTACGTCGGCAAACGCCCCCGCACCTGGCTGTCGCTGACGAAAGGCGGCCGCACGGCATACGAGCAGCACCTCGCCGCCCTCCGCGAGATCGCCGGCGCCTGACTGCGCGGCCCCGACCAAGGCCAACGGCACCCGATCCTGCACGAATGGCCCTCGACCACATCTGGTCGGGGCCATTCGCGCAGGATCGGGCTCGTCCGGCCCCCACCTCTGACTCGGTCAGACCGGGGGGACGTCGCGGCGCTTGGTCGCGAAGTGGCGCTCGCGGTTCGCCGCGTACCTGAGCCGCAGCAGCAGCTCGGCACGCAACGCGTCCGCCTCGATGACCTGGTCGAGGACGAGGTCGGCGGCGAGCCGCTCGAGGTCGACGTCCTCCTCGTACTCGCGACGCATCTCCTGCACGAACGCCTCGCGCTCGGCCGGGTCCTCGATGGCAGCGATCTTGTTGGCGTACACCGCGTTCACGGCGGCCTCGGGACCCATCACCGCGATGCGGGCGGTCGGCAGCGCGATGGTGGCGTCGGGCGCGAACCCGGGCCCACCCATCGCGTAGAGGCCGGCGCCGTACGCCTTGCGGACGACGATGCAGAACTGCGGGACGGTCGCCGACGACACCGCGTGGACCATCTTGGCGCCGTGGCGGATGATGCCGCCGCGCTCGACCTCCGAGCCGATCATGAAGCCCGGGACGTCCGCGAGGTAGAGCAGCGGGATCGAGAACGCGTCGCACAACCAGATGAACCGCGCGGCCTTGTCGGCGCTGTCGGTGAACAGCACGCCGCCCTTGACCATCGAGTTGTTCGCGACGATGCCGACGGTCTCGCCGTCCATCCGCCCGAACCCGATGACGAGCTCGGGGGCGAACAGCGGCTTGATCTCGAAGAACGACTCGTCGTCGAGCAGCCCGTCGACCACCTCGTGGATGTCGAACGGCTGGCTCTCGCGCTCGGGCACCGTGTGCCGCGTCAGCGGTCGCGCCGGCTCCTCGGGGGCATAGCTCGGCTTCTCGGCACGCCAGCTCGAGGGGACGTAGGAGAAGTAGAGCTTGGCGAGCTCGATCGCCTCGGCGTCGTCGGAGACGAGGAGGTCACCGACGCCGGAGACGGTGCAGTGCATGCGCGCCCCACCCATGTCTTCGAGCGAGACCTTCTCCCCCACGACCATCTCCGCCATGCGCGGGCTGCCGAGGTACATCGACGCGTTGCCCTCGACCATGATGATGAGGTCGGTGAACGACGGGATGTAGGCACCACCAGCGGCGCTCGGCCCGAACAGGCAGCAGATCTGCGGGACCTTGCCGGACAGCGCGACCTGGTTGTGGAAGATCTTCCCCGCGCCGCGACGGCCCGGGAACATCTCGACCTGGTCGGTGATGCGGGCGCCCGCGGAGTCGACGAACCAGAAGACCGGCAGCTCCTCGCGCAACGCCATCTCCGTCGCGCGGACGATCTTCTCGACGGTGCGCGCGCCCCACGAACCCGCTTTCACCGTGGGGTCGTTCGCGATGACGATCGCCGGTCGCCCATCGACCATCCCGCGCCCCGTGACCACACCGTCAGCGGGCAGGCCGGTGGCGGTGGCGTTCGCGAAGCGCCCGTCCTCGACGAAGCTCCCCTCGTCGAACAGCAGCGCGATGCGGTCGCGGACGTAGAGCTTGCCCTGCGCGTCGAGCTTGGCCTTCGCCTTCTCGGGCGCCGAGCCCGAGGCCTCGTATGCCGCGGCGAGCCGGCGGCGCACGTCCCCCACCTTGGGGTCGGCGCCGGCGTCACCGGCCACGGCGAAAGCTGGACTGGCGTCGTCGACGGGGCTCATCGGCATACCCTCTCGCACTGGGGTCCGGGCGTCCGCACCCGGACGTTCGCTGGTGGGCGCGCTCACGCGGTCGGGAGGCCGAGGTGGCGGGCGATGACCATGCGCTGCACCTCGGAGGTGCCCTCACCGATCTCGAGGATCTTGGCGTCGCGGTAGAAGCGCGCGATCGGGTACTCCTCCATGAACCCGTTGCCACCGAAGACCTGTGTGGCGATGCGCGTGGCGGTGACAGCGGCCTCGGTCGAGTAGAGCTTGCAGATCGCGGCGGCCTGCTTGACCTCCTTGACCGAACGGCGTCCGCGCTCGAGCTCGTCCTTGAGCCAGGCGGCCTTGTAGGTGAGCTGACGGGAGGCCTCGACCATGACGGCGAGGTCGGCGATCTGGAAGGAGATGCCCTGGTTGACGCCGATCGGCTTGCCGAACGCCTTGCGCGTCTTGGCGTACTCCGTCGTCTCCTCGAGCATCCGCTGGCTCATGCCGATGGCGAGCGCGGAGATGGCGATGCGGCCGTCGTCGAGGGTCTTGAGGAACTGCTTGAAGCCCTCCCCCTCGTTGCCGAGCAGGTTGCCGGCCGGGACGCGGCAGTCCTCGAACGTCAGGCCGTGGGTGTCGGAGGCGTGCCAGCCGAGCTTGTCGTAGCCGGGCTCGACGGTGAACCCCGGTGTGCCGGAGGGGATCATGATGGCGCTGAGCTCGGCCGAGCCGTCGTCCTTGGTGCCCGTGCGGGCGGTGACGGTGACGACGGAGGTGATGTCGGTGCCCGAGTTGGTGATGAACGCCTTGGAGCCGTTGACGACCCACTCGTCGCCGTCGCGGACCGCCCTGGTGCGGGTGGCGCCGGCGTCGGAGCCCGCGTCCGGCTCGGTCAGGCCGAAGCCGGCGAGGGCGCGCCCGGCGACGAGGTCGGGCAGGAAGCGCTCCTTCTGCTCCTGCGTGCCGTAGGTCAGGATCGGGTTGATGCCGAGGCCCACGCCCGCCGACAGCGTGATGCCGATCGACTGGTCGACGCGACCGAGCTCCTCGATGGCCACGCACAACGACGTGAAGTCGCCGTCGTCGCCCATGCCGCCGAACTCCTCCGGCACGACGAGCCCGAACAGGCCCAGCTCGCCCATCTTCGGGACGAGGTCGGACGGGAAGTGGTGGTCCTTGTCCCACTTCGCGATGTGCGGCTCGACCTCTGCCTCGGCGAATTCACGGACGACCTTGCGGAAGTCCTCGTGCTCCTTGGACAGCTCGAACATGCGCGCTCCTCGTGGGATCGGGGTGGGGCGGGGTGCCCAGTGCGGGTGGGCGGGGACGCCAGATCTTGACGTTGACGTAAACGTAAAGCAATACTCGCGGGTATGCCAGCCGCTGACGTGACCGATGTCGACCAGTCGTGGTCCATCCGCGAGATCGCCGACGAGTTCGACGTCACGCACCGCACCGTCCGCCACTACGAGGACCTCGGGCTCATCTCCCCCGAACGCCGTGGCACGACCCGCGTCTACCGCCGCCGCGACCGCACCCGCCTGGCGCTGATCCTGCGCGGCAAGCGCCTCGGGTTCCCGCTCGAGGAGATCCGCACGATCATCGACCTCTACGACCGGCCCCGCGGCAAGGCCAGCCAGCTCGAGTACGTCCTCTCCCAGATCGACGAGCGCCGCCGAGACCTCGAGCAGCGTCGCCGCGACCTCGAGGACGCCCTGGCCGAGCTCGGCGAGTTCGAGCGCCGCTGCCGCGCCGACCTCGACCACCTCTCCTGACCCCGGCCGCCCTGGACGGGCACCGCCCGGAGCCGCTCGAACCAGCCGGCGACACACCAACCGACCGCCGAGTCGCCGCTGAGCACGACGCGCAGCCGCACCTGGGCCCGGCTTGTTGCCGACTGGCATGAGGCAAGGAGCCGGCGCCGAGGCGGCAGCAGGGGCCGCGGCGGGCGAGGCGACCTAGGGTTGGGGCATGGCTCCTTCGCGCACCTCCCCCACGTCTCCCACCTCCCGCACCGTCCTGTTCATCGGCGGGACCGGGGTCATCAGCACCGCCTGCGCGCGGGCGGCCGTCGGCGACGGGTTCGAGGTGACCCTGCTCAACCGCGGGTCGAGCAGCACCCACGAGCCGGCACCGGGCGCCGAGGTCCTGACCGCTGACATCCGCGACCGTGAGGCCACCGCTGCAGCACTCGCTGGACGCAGCTTCGACGTGGTCGTCGACTTCCTGACGTTCACCACCGACCAGCTCAGCGCCAACCTCGACCTGCTCGAGGGCCGGTTCGGCCAGTACGTCTTCATCAGCTCCGCCTCGGCCTACCAGACCCCACCCACCCACGGCCCGGTCACTGAGTCGACTCCGCTGCGGAACCCGTTCTGGCAGTACTCCCGCGACAAGATCGCCTGCGAGGACCTGCTCGTCGCCGCCTACCGCGACGCCGGCCTGCCGGTGACGATCGTCCGCCCGTCGCACACCTACGACCACACGCTCCTGCCGTTCAGCGGGGGCTGGACCGTGGTGCAGCGCATGCTCGACGGCAAGGAGGTCGTCGTCCCCGGCGATGGCACGTCGTGGTGGACGCTCACCCACCACGAGGACTTCGCCCGCGCGTTCGTGCGGCTGCTCGACCGGCCGCAGGCGATCGGCGAGGCGTTCCACATCACCTCCGACGAGGCCCTGACCTGGGACCAGATCCACCAGGAGGTCGCTGCGGCAGCCGGGGTCGAGGCGCGGATCGTGCACATCGCCTCCGACGCGATCGCCGCGAACGACGCCGAGCTCGGCGCCTCCCTCGTCGGCGACAAGTCGAACTCGATGGTCTTCGACAACACCAAGATCCGCACGATCGCCGCGGGTTGGAAGGCGCAGATCCCGTTCCGCCGCGGCGCCGCGGAGATGGTCGAGTGGCACCTCGCCGACCCCAGCCGTCAGGAGATCGACCGCGATCTCGACGCCCTCTATGACCGCCTCCTCGACACCTACCGTCCGCGAGCCGTCTGACCCGCGGTCCGACCGGGGCCGCCGACGCCTGCTGGGCCGGCGAGGTCTGCGAGGAAGGCGTCGATCTCGGCGGCGGTCGGCGACGTCGCCGGCCCGCGTCGGGTCACCTTGATGGCGCCTGCCGCGTTGCCCCGCCGGGCCGCTTCGGTCCAGGACGCGCCGCGGGCGCGTTCGGCGAGGAGCACCCCGGTGTGGGTGTCGCCCGCGCCGTTGGTGTCGACCGCCTCCTGCGGGTGACCGGGGAGGTATGCCGTGTGGCCGGCCTCGTGGACGTGGCACCCCTTCGACCCGTCCCGGACGATGGCCACGGCGCCTTCGGGCAGGCGGCGCGCGACCGCGGCAGCCGAGTCCTCGCCGACCGACACCCCCGTCAGGGTCAGCGCCTCGTCGGCGTTGCTCGTCCAGACGGTCGTGCGCGCCAGCACCGTCTCCTGAACGGAGGCGTCCAGGCCGCCGAACGCATCACCCGGGTCGAGCACCACCACGACGCCCTCAGGGAGCCCGGTCAGCCACTCCAGCAACGGATCCCGCGTCCGGCCCACGAGCGAGAACCCGCTCACGCACACCAGGTCGCCGGCCACCGGCTCCGAGGTCTGCAGGCTCGCCGCGGAGATGTGGCGCTCCGCCCCCTGGGTCGTGACGAACGTCCGCTCGGCCGACGGCTCGACCATGACGACGCAGATGCCGGTGTCGAGGTCGGCCACCAGCGGGCTGCTCAGCCCCACCCCGTCTGCGGCCAGGGCCGCCCGGACGAGGTCGCCGTTCGCGCCCGTCCCCACCGACCCGGCGAGCACCGCGGTCGCCCCGGACCGCGCTGCGGCGACGAGGATGTTGACGGCCCCGCCTGCATACCGGCTGTAGGAGGTGGCCACGGCGTTGCCACCGCGTTCGGGCAGGGAGGCGACCTCGACCACCTCGTCGACGAGCGCCTGGGCGCTGTGGATGACGCGGGGCTGCGAGGAGACGGCGGCGGTCGGCGCAGGCATGGGAGCAGCCGGGCTCAGACGCGGGCGCGGACGGCGTAGAGCTCGGGGAAGAACGTCAGGTCCAGGGCCCGGCGCAGGAAGCTGACACCCGAGGAACCACCGGTGCCCGGCTTCATCCCGATCGTGCGCGTGACGACCTGGAGGTGGCGGAACCGCCACTGCTGGAAGTTGTCCTCGAGGTCGACGAGCTCCTCGCACGTCTCGTAGACGCCCCAGTGCTCCGAGGGCGAGGCGTACACGGCGGCGAACGTGTCGACCAGCCGCTCGTCGAGCCGGTACGGCTGGGTGAAGTCGCGGTCGAGCAGGTCGGCGGGCACGGCATACCCGTGCCGGTCGAGGTAGCGCAGGAACTCGTCGTAGAGGCTCGGCTCCACCAGCAGGTCCGCGAGCAGCGAGCGCGCGGCCGGGTCGTGCTCGAACACCGTCACCATGTCGGCGTTCTTGTTGCCCAGCAGGAACTCCACCGCGCGGTACTGCCACGACTGGAACCCCGAGCTCGTCGCGAGGAACGGCCGGATCTCGGCGTACTCGCTCGGCGTCAGCGTCGCGAGCACCGACCACTGCCCGGTGAGGGTGTGCTGGATGTGCTTGACCCGGGCCAACCGCTTGAGGGCCGGGGCGAGCTCGTCGGTCGCGAGCAGCGCACGGGCCGAACGCAGCTCGTGCAGCATGAGCTTGAGCCAGAGCTCGGAGGTCTGGTGCTGGATGATGAACAGCAGCTCGTCGTGCTGCGGCGGCTCGCTGCGCGGGTGCTGGGCCGCCAGCAGCTGGTCGAGCCCGAGGTACGCGCCGTAGGACATCGACTGCGAGAAGTCGCGCTGCACGCCCTCCTCGATCGGGCGGATCGCCCTGGCGTCGTCGGCGGCGTGCGCGGCCGCCTCGGCGGCGACCCCGGCGTTCGTCCCCGGCCCATCCATCGGCCCAGCGGCCTGCTCGTCCGTGCTCATGCCGCTCACCCTAGGGCCACGGACACGTATGGCGCGGGGGCACCTCGCGAGGTGCCCCCGCGCCATACGGGGTGGTCAGGAAGGAACGGGGAGCGTTAGTTGAACTCGAGCGGGTCGGCGCCCACGCGCTCGCCGCGGTCGAGGCGCGCGAAGGCCGACAGGTCCTCGCCGTCGAGCTCGAAGCCGAAGATGTCGAAGTTCTCGGCGATGCGGCTCGGGGTCACCGACTTGGGGATGACGACGTTGCCGATCTGGGTGTGCCAGCGCAGGATCGCCTGCGCCGGGGACACCCCGTGCTTCGCGGCGATCTCGGCGATGGCCTCGTCGGAGAGGACGGCACCACCGGAGGCGAGCGGGCTGTAGGCCTCGGTGAGGACACCGTTCGCCTCGTGGAACTCGCGCAGCGCCTGCTGCTGGAAGTGCGGGTGCAGCTCGACCTGGTTGATGGCCGGCAGCTCGCCGGTCTCGTCGAGCAGGCGCTGGAGGTGCTCGATGTTGAAGTTGCAGACGCCGACGGCCTTGACCCGGCCTGAGGAACGCAGCTCGAGCAGCGCCTTCCAGGTGTCGACGTAGTTGTCCTTCTCGGGCGTCGGCCAGTGGATGAGGTAGAGGTCGAGGACGTCCAGGCCAAGGCGCTTCATCGAGGTGTCGAAGGCCGCGAGGGTCGCGTCGCGACCCTGGTCGTCGTTCCAGACCTTGGTGGTCACGAAGAGCTCGTCACGTGCCAGGTCGGTCGCCGCGAGGGCCCGGCCCACCCCGTCCTCGTTGCCGTAGATCGCAGCGGTGTCGATGCTGCGGTAGCCGACCTCGAGGGCCGAGGCGATGGCCGCGTCGACGTCGGCGTCCGGGACCTGCCAGACACCGAACCCGAGCTGCGGGATGGTGATGGTGTCGGCGCCGGTGGAGAGCTGGAGGTTCGGGACAGAAGTCATGGATCGACTCTAGGCAGGTGTCGCCGAGGCCACACCCCGTGGGTGGGAGTGACGTCGGGGAAACGGGCTAGGCTCCGCCGCATGGTGCCCTCTTCCGAGTCGACGACGAAGCCGAACTCCCGCCCCATCTCGAAGGTCCTCATCGCCAACCGCGGTGAGATCGCCGTGCGCATCGCGCGGGCCTGTGCCGACAGCGGCCTCGGCTCGGTCGCGGTCTATGCCGACCCCGACCGGGATGCCCTGCACGTCAAGGTCGCCGACGAGGCGTGGGCCCTCGGTGGCACGACCCCCGGCGACTCCTACCTCGTCCAGGAGAAGCTCCTCGAGGTGGCCCGCAAGTCCGGCGCGGACGCCGTGCACCCGGGCTACGGCTTCCTCTCCGAGAACGCCTCCTTCGCCCAGGCCGTCATGGACGCCGGGCTCACGTGGATCGGCCCGCCCCCGGCGGCGATCGACTCCCTCGGCGACAAGGTCAAGGCCCGCCACATCGCCTCCAAGGCGGACGCCCCCTTGGTCGCCGGCACCTCCGACCCGGTCGACGGCTCGGACGAGGTCGTCGCCTTCGCCAAGGAGCACGGTCTGCCCGTCGCCATCAAGGCGGCGTACGGCGGTGGCGGCCGCGGCCTCAAGGTAGCCCGCACCATCGAGGAGATCCCCGAGCTGTTCGACTCGGCGACCCGCGAGGCCGTCGCCGCCTTCGGTCGTGGCGAGTGCTTCGTCGAGCAGTACCTCGACAAGCCGCGCCACGTCGAGACCCAGTGCCTGGCCGACGAGCACGGCAACGTCGTCGTCGTCTCGACCCGCGACTGCTCCCTGCAGCGTCGCCACCAGAAGCTCGTCGAGGAGGCGCCCGCGCCGTTCCTGTCCGACGAGCAGAACGCCGAGCTGGTCCGTGCGTCCAAGGCGATCCTGTCCGAGGCCGGCTACGTCGGCGCCGGGACCTGCGAGTTCCTCGTGGCCCAGGACGGCCGGATCTCCTTCCTCGAGGTCAACACCCGCCTCCAGGTCGAGCACCCGGTCAGCGAGGAGGTCACGGGGATCGACCTCGTGCGCGAGCAGTTCCGCATCGCGAACGGCGAGGAGCTCGGCTACGACGACCCGGCCCCGTCCGGGCACTCGTTCGAGTTCCGCATCAACGGTGAGGACGCCGGGCGCAACTTCCTCCCGGCACCCGGGGTCGTCGCTGCCTTCCGTCCCCCGTCGGGCCCGGGTGTCCGGCTCGACTCCGGCGTCGTCGAGGGCGACGTCATCGGCGGCGCGTTCGACTCGATGCTCGCCAAGCTCATCGTCACCGGCCGCGACCGGCACCAGGCACTGGAGCGCTCCCGCCGGGCCCTGGCGGAGTTCGAGATCGACGGGATGCCGACGGTCCTGCCCTTCCACCGTGTCGTCGTCTCCGACCCGGCGTTCGCCCCCGAGGGCGAGAAGGCGTTCACCGTCCACACCCGCTGGATCGAGACCGAGTTCGACAACCAGATCCCGGCCTACGCGGGCTCGACGCCCGAGGCGCCCGAGGAGTCCGGAGAGCGCCAGAGCGTCGTCGTCGAGGTCGGTGGCAAGCGCCTCGAGGTCGTCCTCCCCGGTGGGCTGTCCCTCGGTGGTGGTGGTGCCGCGAAGAAGAAGGCGCCGCGCCGCTCAGGTGGTGCGAAGGCCGGTGCCGCGGCCTCGGGCGACTCCCTCACCGCGCCCATGCAGGGCACCATCGTCAAGATCGCCGTCGAGGAGGGTCAGCAGGTCGCCGAGGGCGAGCTCGTCGTGGTGCTCGAGGCGATGAAGATGGAACAGCCGATCAACGCCCACAAGGCCGGCACCGTCACCGGCCTGTCGGCCGAGGTCGGCCAGACGGTGACCAACGGCGCCGTCATCGCGGAGATCAAGGACTGACCCCGCGCCATACGGCCGAAAGGCCCTGTCCCCTTGCGGGACGGGGCCTTTCGTCATGCTCGGTATGCCGCGGAGCCGGCTTCGCGGCCGCGGTCAGCTGCGGCCGGGTCCGCCGTCATCGGGCTGCTTGCCGCCGGGGACGGCGTCGTCGGACTGCCACTCGCCCTGCTGCGTCGAACCGCCCTGCGGCAGCCCGTCCTGGTGCTGTGACGGCTGGGTCGGCAGCGTCGAGGTGTCGCCACCGCCGTCCGGGGTCGTCTCCCCCGGAGCACCCCAGCTGGGGTGGTCGGCGGACGGCTGCTGCGGGTCGATCGGGCCGCCGGGCTGGCCGACCCGGTCGTTGTCGCCGGGCGTCAGCGAACCGTCGCCGATCGACCCCGTCTGCTGCGGGTCGTTCGTCGAGGGCTCGGGGTTCGGCACCGAGCCCTGGACCGGCTCGGTGGCCGCGGAGTCGCGGTCGCCGCTGGACACCGGACCGGCCGGTGCGGGCTCCGGCGTCGGCGCGGGATCGGGCGTCGGGGCCGGCTCGGGAGCCGGCGTCGGCGAGGGGGCCGGTGCGGGCTCGGGGGTGGGTGCCGGCTCCGGCGTGGTCTGCGGGGGTGCGGGCGGGGCGGGCATCGTCTGCTCCTCGGTCACCTGACCGGTGGGCGTTCCCGACGGCTGGTGCTCCGCCGAGGAACCCTGCGGCGCATCGACGGACGGCGCCTGCCCGGACTGCTCGGTCGGTCCCTGACCTGTCGATCCCTGACCGGCCGGGATCGTGCCGGCCTTGCCGTCACCGGGGATCCCCAGCTTCTCGCGCAGGAAGTCACCGCCCTTGTCGACCTTGTCGGCGTGCTTGCCGCCGGTCCGCTGGTCGATGAGCTTCTCGACCTTGTCGATGGCCGATCCCGCCTGCTCGGGGTTGCCCTTGATGTAGTCCTTCGCCTTGTCCATCCAGCCGGCCATGGCACTGCCTCTCTCGCGGGGATCTGGGTCATCTCGCTCGAGGTCGTCGTCATGTCGCGGCGACGACCTTCCTGCTCACGACGCTACCGACAACCCCCTGACCGGGCACCCCGGGCAGCGATACCCCGGGACGGTCAGTCGGTGGGGTGCAGCTGGCGCGCTGCCTCGGCCACCGACCCGCTCAACGACGGGTAGACCGTGAACGTCCCGGCCAGCTGGTCGACCGTGAGGCCGTGCTGCACCGCCAGGGTCACGGGGTAGATCAGCTCGGACGCCTTGGGCGCCACGACGACCCCACCGACGACCGTGCCGACTCCCTTGCGGGCGAACAGCTTCACGAAGCCGTCGGTGATGCCCTGCATCTTCGCGCGGGGATTCGTCGCGAGCGGCAGCATGACGCCCGTCGCGTCGACGGTTCCGTCGTCGAGGTCCTTCTGCGAGAAGCCGACCGTGGCGATCTCGGGGTCGGTGAAGATGTTCGCCGACACGGCGCGCAGGTTGAGCGGGGCGACGGCATCACCGAGGGCGTGCGCCATGGCGATCCGCCCCTGCATCGCAGCCACGGACGCGAGGGGAAGGACCCCGGTGCAGTCGCCGGCGGCATACACGCCTCGCACGGACGTGCGCGAGACACGGTCGACGGACACGTGCCCGGACTCGCTGAGTGCGACCCCGACCTCCTCGAGCCCGAGGCCCGCGGTCTGCGGTATGGAGCCGACGGCCAGCAGCGCGTGCGAACCGGCGACCTCGCGACCGTCCTCGAGCCGGACGACGACACCGTCGTCGGTGCGCTCGACCGACGCCATGCGCGAACGCCCGAGGACCTCCATGCCGCGCTTGCGGAAGACGTCCTCGATCACGGTGGCGGCGTCGGCGTCCTCGCCCGGCAGCACGCGGTCTCGGGAGGAGACGAGGGTGACGCGCGAGCCCAGGCCGAGGTAGGCCTGCGCCAGCTCGGCACCGGTCACACCGGAACCCACGACGACGAGGTGCTCGGGCAGCTCGGGCAGGGCGTAGATCTGCTGCCACGTGAGGATGCGCTCGCCGTCGGGCTGGGCGGTGGCCATCACGCGCGGGGTGGCGCCGGTGGAGACGAGCACGACCTCGGCGTCGAGGGTGCGGATCGAACCGTCCTCGAGGGTGGCCTCGACCTGGGAGGGCGACAGCAGGCGACCGGTGCCGCGCAGGACGGTGATGCCGTCGGCGTCCAGGCGGCGACCGATGTCGCGGGACTGGGCTGCGGCGAGGGCGAGCACGCGGCGGTTGACGGCGTTCAGCTCGGCCACGGAGTCGGCGACCTCGTCGCCCTCGTGGTCCTCGAGGTGCACCCCGAGGTCGGAGGCCGTCTCGAACTGGGACATGAAGTCGGCCGTGGAGATCAGCGTCTTGCTGGGCACGCAGTCGGTGAGCACCGCTGCCCCGCCGAGGCCGTCGCGGTCGACGACGGTGACCGCGGCACCGAGGTGGGCCGCGACCAGGGCGGCCTCGTACCCGCCCGGCCCGCCGCCGAGGATGACGACCGAGGACTGACGAGAGTTCACGCGACTATCCAACCATCCCGGCACCTCCCGTTCGAGCAGCATCCACCTCACCCCATGGCGGTACGTCGCACGGTCCTGGCCTCGGTACTCTTCCTCGGTGACCGAGCAGAGCCGCCCCGCCGCCCCCGACCTCGCCGACCCCGCGACCGACCCGTTCGAGGTCGCCCGTGCCGCAGCGGCCGTCATCGCCGAGCGCAGCGGCGTGGAGCGCCA